>DASPZL010000193.1:0-3975 GCA_035636295.1 Paraburkholderia sp. | reverse complement strand
ATTTTTTCATGGTCTCGCTCCTTTCACGCTTCAGCTTTTAACCGCGCGCACACCGACGCGATCATGATCTGACTGGATCGCGCGCCGGGATCGATATGCCCGCGCGAACGTTCGCCGAGAAACGACGCCCGGCCCTTGGTCGCAAGCATGTCGCGCGTGGCGAGCATGTTGTCCTCGGCTACCTGCGGCAGCGCGTCGAGCACCGCCTGCGCGGAAGCGCCTTGCGAAACGCACTCGTCGT
The DNA here is from genome assembly GCA_035636295.1 of Paraburkholderia sp. Taxonomy (GTDB): domain Bacteria; phylum Pseudomonadota; class Gammaproteobacteria; order Burkholderiales; family Burkholderiaceae; genus Paraburkholderia. The sequence continues at coordinate 3,734 of DASPZL010000193.1, read as the reverse complement.
AGCGCTTCGCGACGGGAATCAGCACATCCATCATCGTCTTGCTGCCCACACCCGTCTTGCCGCGCTGACCGACCGCTTCCACGCCGCCCGCGAAAATCCGCGCGAAGCCGGCCACGTCCATCACATTTTCCGCGGACGCCTTCGACATCCCGTTGAGCAGCGAGAAAAACAGCGGCCCGGACGAACCGCCGACGGTCGACAGCACCTTCGACGCGGCGATGTCGAGCGCCGGGCCGAAGGCTTCCGCTTCGATTTCGGCGCGCACGGCGAGCAGGGCTTCCATGCCGCGCAGCAGGTTGAAGATGTGATCGCCGTCGCCGATCTGCTGGTCGAGCAACGCGATCTCGTCGGTGTGTTCCTTCAGCGACGCGTAGGCCGCATCGATGCACGCCATCACCGTTTGGCCGTTCATGTCGAAATCCTCCTGCCGTCGGCGCGGAAATACAACAGGCTGCGCGGCGGCAAAGAAACGCCGACCGACTGCCCGGGCGAGAAATTGCGCTCGGCGACCGTGGTTGCCACCACGGCCGTGCCCGCGCGGTCGAGAATCAACAGGTGCCGCAGCGGCGAATATTCGAGCACTGTCAGGTTCAATGCATCGCCGACCCCGGCCGGCTCCGGCGCGTCGCTGTCATGCAGCACGACGTCCTCCGGCCGGATCGCAACGGTGGCGGTGCCCGTTGGAACGTAGGCCGAATCGAACAACGCCGGCGGCAGCAGGTTGATCGGCGGCGAACCGAGACGCTGCGCGGCGCTTAGCGAGACCGGATTGCCATAGACCTCGCGCGGCGTGCCGAGCTGCACGAGCCGCCCATGTTCGAGAATGCCGATGCGGTCCGCGAGCGTGGTGGCCTCGACCTGATCGTGCGTGACGTAGATGATCGTCGCGCCGATCGTGCGGTGCAGGCGCTTGAGTTCGATGCGCAACTCTTCGCGCAGCTTTGCATCGAGCGACGAAAGCGGCTCGTCCATTAGAAACGCCTTCGGCTGCCGAACGAGCGCGCGGCCGATCGCCACGCGCTGCATTTCGCCGCCCGACAGATGGGTCGCCATGTTCTCCAGCTTCGACTCCATGTGCAGCATTTCGGCGACTGCCTGCACGCGCGCTCGCACTTGCGCCTCGCCGGTACGCCGCCTTGGCGAGCGCAACGGAAAAGCCAGATTGCCGAACACGGTCAAATGCGGATACAACGAGTATTGCTGGAAGATAAACGCGACATCGCGGTCGGATGGATGGACGCGCGTGGCGATCTCGCCGTCAATCAGTACATCGCCCGTGTCCGGTTTTTCGAGCCCTGCGATCAGGCGCAGCGTCGTGGTTTTACCCGCGCCGCTGGGGCCGAGCAGAACGACGAATTCGCCATCTTTCACATCGAGCGACAGATCGTCGACGGCAAGAATGTCGCCAAAACGTTTCGACACATTGCGTAGCTGGATTTCAGCCATGAGCGTCTCCGTGTGCGGCAATTGTATGGACGGCGCCCGGCAGCAGGCGGCCCGTTCCGGCGTCGTAAAGCAGCGTGCGTTCCTTGCGGAAAGACAAACCGACCGGCGACCCGGCCGGCAAGCCATCGTCCTTGCCGGCGCGCACGCGCACGGTGCCGAGCACGGTTTCGATCACCAGAACCTGATGCGAGCCGAGATATTCGTCGGCGATCACCTTGCCGCGCAACGGACCGCGATCGTCGATCATCACGTGTTCGGGGCGAATGCCGAGCAACACGCGCTCGGCATTCGCCTCGCAACGCGGCACCGGCACCTCCGCGCCATGCAGACGCACCTGCTCGTGCCCCACGTCGACACCGCCGTCGACAGGCAGAAAATTCATCGGCGGACTGCCGATGAAGTTGCCGACGAATACGGTTGCCGGAAAGTGATAGATCTCATGGGGCGGCCCGGCCTGCAGAATTTCGCCCTTGTTCATCACGACGATATCGTCGGCCATCGCCATCGCTTCGCTTTGATCGTGCGTCACGTAGACCGTTGTCGCGGCGAGCGCGTTATGCAGCTTGCGCAGTTCGAGGCACATCAGCTCGCGGAAATCGGCGTCGAGCGTGCCGAGCGGTTCGTCCATCAGGAACGCCTTGGGTTGCCGCACGATCGCGCGGCCGAGCGCGACGCGCTGCCGGTCGCCGCCGGACAGTCCGCCCGTCTTGCGATCGAGAATGTTCTCGATGCGCAGCATGTGCGCGGCCGCATCGACGCGTCTCGCGATTTCCTTGCGCGACACGTGCTCGTTCTTCAGAGGAAACGCGATGTTGTTGCGCACCGTCATGTGCGGATACAGTGCGAACATCTGAAAGACGAACGCGATGTCGCGCTGACGCGCGCGCAGCGCGGTCACGTCTTCGCCGTCGATCAGGATCTGCCCGGACGTCGGTAGTTCGAGCCCGGCGATCATCCGCAGCGTGGTGGTCTTGCCGCAGCCCGACGGACCGAGCAGGACGACGAAGCGGCCCGCGTTGATCGTCAGACTGGTGTCGCGCACCGCGACGAAATCGTCGAAGCGTTTGTGAAGGTTGGCGAGGACGATCGTGGACATGGTTCAGTCGGGAAAATGGCTGGTGACGACGAATGCCAGCGCGCCGACCAGGATGACCGGAAACGACCAGCTGAACAACGCGAGCGAAAACGGCTGCACGAGCATGGCCATGCCAACGCCGATCAGCGCGGTCGATACGCCTTCGCAGTAGCGGCGGCGCAGCCAGCGGCGGTACGGTACAACGGCTTCGAGTTTCATTTGCGCACCGCTCCGAAGGTGATGCCGCGCAGCAGATGCTTGCGAAGCACGACGGTGAAGATGAGGATCGGCAAGACGAAGAGCGTCGTCGCTGCGGCAACGGCGGGCCAGTCCTGGCCGCCCTCGCCGATGATGAACGGGATGAACGGCGGCATCGTCTGCGCATCGCCGCTCGTCAGCAGCGACGCGAACGCATACTCGTTCCACGCGAAGATCAGGCAGAAGATCGCCGTCGCCGCGATGCCGGTGATCGCCTGCGGCAACACCACCTTCACGAACGCCTGCAGACGCGTATAGCCGTCGACGAGCGCCGCTTCCTCGTACTCGCGTGGGATTTCGTCCATGAACCCCTTCAGCAGCCACACCGCCAGCGACACATTCACTGCCGTGTAAAGCACGATCATCCCGAGGTAGCTATCGCTCAAGCCGAGCGCGCGATACATCAGGTAGATCGGAATCGCAACGGCGATCGGCGGCATCATCCGCGTGGACAGAATGAAGAACAGCAGATCGTCGGCGAGCGGAACCTTGAAGCGCGAGAACCCGTAAGCCGCCAACGTTCCGAGAAACACCGCGAGGAAGGTCGAACCGAAGCCGATCACCAGCGAGTTCACGAAACGCGGCAACACCTTCGAAGGGCCGGCGATCACCATGTTGCGTTTGCGGACGTCACGCTCATACCAGGTCTGCGCAGGCGGGAGGCTCGCGATGAACTCCGGCGCCTGGCGCGAACGGATCGTGAACAGATTGACATAGCCCTCCATCGACGGCTGAAACAGCACGACGGGCGGATAGGCGATCGCGTCCTCCTGCGTCTTGAAGCTGGTCAGGAAGATCCAGACCATCGGCAGCGTCGCGATCAATGCATACGTGATGACGACCGCCGCTGCAAAGCGCTTGCCGCGCGGCGTCGACGCCACCACCGAATGTTGGATTGCAGTCGGCCTCATCGCTGTTTCACCCGGTTAAGTGCCTTCACGTAGATGTTCGCCGC
>DASPZL010000192.1:0-3026 GCA_035636295.1 Paraburkholderia sp. | reverse complement strand
CGGCATCGATGGCGCCGAAGTTCGAAGCCGCCGTTCACGCGCTGCGCGACGCGAAGTACGTGAAGGACATCCGCAATCTCGGCATGGTCGCAGGCGTCGAACTGGAGCCGCGCGACGGCGCGCCTGGCGCGCGCGCTTACGAGGCGTTCGTCAAGTGCTTCGAGGCGGGCGTGCTGATCCGCTTCACGGGCGACATTCTGGCTTTCTCGCCGCCGCTTATCATCGACGAAGCGCAGATCGACCAGATCTTCCAGACCGTCCGCAACGCGCTGGCTTCGATCCAGTAAGCGTCTTGCACGCCGCTGCTGCTCGCCGATCGTTTAAACGGCGGCGAGCGCGGAGGCGGTTCTCCCGCTGACCTTCAGCGATACCTTCAGTGATGCGCACGCGCGGCCCGCGTATGCGCACCCTTCTTCGCGGCCGCCGACCGGCCCGCCGCGCCCTTCGTCGCAGCCGCCTTCTTCGCCGCAGCCGAGCGGCTTTCGGCCGGACGACGCGCTGCCGCTGCCTTCGTCTGCTTCGACAACGCTTCCTTCGATGCGCCCTGTCCGCTTTCGCGTTTCAGCACGGCCTTGGCAACGCGCGAGCGTTTCGCCGTCGATTCGCTGCTCGGACGGCGTGCGGCCGTGGGCTTCGAGGCCGTCGCAGTGCTCGTCTTCGCCGTAGCCTTCTTCGCGGCTGAGCGCTTTGCGGCAGGCGTCTTCTTCTGTCCCGCAGCCGTGTCCGCTGCGGCTTTCCTGCGCGTGGCTGCGCTCGTCGTTCCCGCCTTCGGCTGCTTCAGCGCGACGCCCGCGCGGCGAGCCTTCGACAGACCGATCGCGATCGCCTGCTTCGCCGATTTGACGCCGTGCTTGCCCTCGCGCACGTGGTCGATTTCTTCCTTCACGAATTCGCCCGCTTGAGTGCTCCACGACTTGCCGGCGCGCTCGTCGGCGGCGGCACGCTTGAGGGTTGCTTTATCAGGCATGACAGTGCTCCCGTTGAATGGTGGCCTGTCATAGGCAGCAACGGGTGTGCCTTGTCCTCGCTGACGCGCATATTGCCCTGCTTTTAGCGGTCCCTGGCCGTTCGCGAAGCGAAGCGATACGTCAATTCGCGCTGCCCTGCAGTGCCGACGCAGGCGGCCTCGATGCACAACGAAGGCTGCGCAATGCGCCGATAGCGTCTATGGTTTACGTCAAAGGCGGCGATGCAACCGTCAGGAGACGCCTCATGAACACACAGACAGTCAGGGCAGGCGCCCATATCGAAGGGATTCACTGGGTGGCGGAATACGCGGAGACGATGCACGAGATCCGCATCTTCCGCGAAGGCCAGGAAGTGGACGTGCACAATGCGCCATCGACGCTGTTCGGCGACGAAGAGAACGCCGGTTCGAAAAGCTGCGCGGACCATCGCGCGGCGGAAGCGGCCGTGCTCGCGTATCTGCGCCATTTCGTGGCCGAGCACGACGCCGAGGAATGATGGCGCGCGAATAAAAAGGCCAGCCGCGCGGCTGGCCTTCCGGACGCGTCTTACCTGTTCGCGGAATCAGTCCGCGGGACGCAGTTTCTTCACTTCGGCGTCGGACGGCTGCACGCTCGCGCCGTCGATATAGCGATACGACGTCATCACACCCTTGCCGTCCTTCAACGCGGTCACACCGACGAACGCACCCATCGTCGACTGGTTGTCCTGCGGGCGATACATGATCGGCCCGAACGGCGTATCGACATTCAAGCCCTTGAACGCGGCCGCGAGCTTGTCGGGATCGGTTGAGCCCGCCTTCTTGATGCCGTTTGCAATCGACATCAGCGCCGCATAGCCGACCACCGAACCGAGGCGCGGATAGTCGTGATACTTCGCTTCGTAGTCCGCGACGAACTTCTTGTTCGCGGGTGTATCGATGGAATACCACGGGTAGCCCGTCACGATCCAGCCGACGGGCGCTTCTGCGCCGAGTGTGTCGAGATAATCCGGCTCGCCCGTCAGCAGCGACACGACGCTGCGGTCCTTGAATAGCCCGCGCGTATTGCCTTCGCGAACGAACTTGCCGAGGTCTGCGCTGAACAGCACGTTGAAGATCGCGTCGGGCTTCGCGTCGGCGAGGGCCTGCACGGTCGAGCCGGCGTCCAGGTTGCCGAGCGGGGTTGCCTGTTCGGTGACGAACTCGACGTCGGGCTGCGCGGCCTTCAGCAGCTTCTTGAACGTCGCCACCGCCGACTGACCGTATTCATAGTTCGGGTACACGAGCGCCCAGCGCTTTTTCTTCAGCTTTGCCGCTTCTGGTGCGAGCATCGCGACCTGCATGTACGTGGAAGGACGCAGGCGGTATGTGTACTTGTTGCCGTCGGCCCAGACGATCTTGTCGGTGAGCGGCTCGGCGGCGAGGAAGAACATGCGCTTCTGTTTCGCGAAGTCCGTTAGCGCGAGGCCCGTGTTCGACAGATAGCCGCCGAATAGCAGTTGCACCCGCTCGCGGGCGATCAGTTCTTGCGCGACGCGGATCGTGTCGCCGGGGTTCGCGTTGTCGTCGCGTGAGATTACTTCGAGCTTTTTGCCTAGCACGCCGCCGGTTGCGTTTACCTGATCTAACGCGAGATTCCAGCCGTTTTTATAGGGCATCAGGAAGGCGGGCTGTGCCTTGTAGCTGTTAATTTCGCCGATTTTGATGGTCTGTTGCGCGGAAGCGCTGAGGGCCGTCAGCGAGACGGCTAGTGAAGCGGCAATGCGGGAAATCCATGCTGCGCGCGAGGTCATGCGGTGGCTCCGTTTTATTTATCCGTTCAAGGGTGCGGGTACGTGTGAAGGTTGAATCGTACCGGTTCTTTGCGTTCGCGGTGCGGGCGTTGGTTTTGGTTTGCTCGTGGTTGCGCTGGCATCCGCGTGTTGCCTTCGTGCTTCAAGCGTCGCCCCTGTGCGGGGCGGCACCTACTTTTCTTTGCCGCCGCAAAGAAAAGTAGGCAAAAGAAAGCGGCTAACACCGCCAACATTTCTTCCTGCCTGAGGGCCCCCAAAGGGTCTTACGCTTCACACGGCAGCATTTC
>DASPZL010000191.1:0-11083 GCA_035636295.1 Paraburkholderia sp. | reverse complement strand
TGAAATCGGCACGCCATTGACACAGATCCCTACATACACGTGGACCGATCCGCCACCTTTCGATCCAAACCCGATCGCGCTCGTGTACGGCGGTATGGTGGGCGACACGTTCTGGCCGAACGGCAACACGTCGACGGGCGGTACGGGCTCGCCAGTGGACGGCCTGACCTGCGCGCCAAACATGAGCGAGCTGTATCACGTCCATGCTCACCTCGCGATCTTCAAGGACGGCAAGTGGCTCGCGTTGCCCAAGAATGTGGGCATTCTGTCCCAGTGCAACTATGAGATGCATACGCACGACCAGACCGGCATCATCCATATTGAAGCGCCCGCCTTCAAGACCTTCACGCTTGGCCAGTTCTTCGACATCTGGGGCCAGCCGCTTACCAGCACGAATGTGGCGGGCGTGACCGGGACGGTGGTCGCGTACATCAACGACAATGGCGACTCGCGCCGCTACATGGGTGACTTGCGCAACATCGAGTTGACCTCGCTGCGCGACATCACATTGCAGATCGGCACGCCGGTTAGCACGCTGGCTACCTATTCGTGGTACGAAAAGCAGTGATTGAGCGGGACGCGGCGGGCATCAGCGTCACCGCCCGCATTGCTTCCGGATCAGCACGGTCTTCGGATTGGTGAAGAGCTGCGGCCTTCATTGCTCGGGCGGATCGGTTGAAGGCGTGACGATGGTGGCATCGCCCGTGGAGCCTTCCAGGGCGACGCCGTGCTGACGATGCTGTCCGACGACAGCGCGATCCGTTCAGCAAACACCTCTGGGACATGGGTACTGATGCGCCGACAGCGAATGCCGCAAAGATTGCCTGCAACATGATGATCACCATGGCGATCGAGGCAACGGCGGAAGCTGTCCGGCTGACCGACACTCTATGGCGCACACGATGCACGGGGTCTTTTGTTAATCCGTCGTTCCCGAATAGGCGGCTTTCAGCGCGGCGATGTCGAACTTCGTCATTTGCAGCATGGCGTCGGCAACGCGCCTGGCCTTTGCTGGATCGGGGTCGGCCATCATCGCGATGAGATCGTCTGGAACGATCTGCCACGAAACGCCGAAGCGGTCTTTCAGCCAGCCGCAGTCGTCGGGCGAACCGCCGCCCTCGAGAAGGGCGTTCCAGTAGCGGTCAAGCTCTGCCTGATCGCCGCAGTTGACCATGAAGGATATCGCGTGGTTGAACGAGTCGAGTCGCCCGGCGCTCATGGCGATGAAGGGCTGTCCAAAGAGAACGAATTCGACGACCTTCGTGGAACCGGCGCTCGGCACCGGAGTGACCCGAATCACGCGTGAGTCTGGAAAGATATCCGCATAGAAAGCAGCCGCCTCCTCAGCTTCCTTGGTGTACCAAAGAAAAGGCGTGATCTTTTGAATCGTCATGGCAAATCTCCTGTTGGCGTTGGCTAAATGCGCAGGCAAGCCGCATGCTGCCATTGAGACGACGAAGGAGGGCTAGCCTCTTTCGGTTCGACCAAGGCGGTTCAGAAGGGCAACGGATAGGCTATCCGAAAACCCGCGCCCATGCCGCCCGAAGGCGTCGCGCACGGTCTTCGAAGAGGTATGAGGCAGCCAGCGCCAATAGACCTGAAATCGCCCCCGTCACGACGTGCTCGGCTAAGGGGATGCGGTACTGACTCGCATGCGAGTAGGCGTCGCCTAACGTCGTCAGAAAGCCGACGATCAGCGCGTTGCTGTATCGATGCGCGTAGAGTTTCGCCGCGGGCGTGAAAGTCAAAAGTACGGCCAGGAGTCCGGTGAGCAGACCCGTCTGGAGTGCAATCGTCCAGTGGGCAAGGCTCATGATATTGCCCCAGCTCCCCGGCATACAGGTCATGCACGCGCTGGTCGGCTGCCAGAAACGCTGGATAAACAGCCTGACACGGCGCTTCCACTCGCTTGACATGACGTATCCCCATCAATGCCCTAGTCGCGGCTAACCCCGGTATACGTTTCATTGAAACTGTTTCCAGGCCTAACCAGCTTGCCGTCGTCGCGATGGATGCGCCAAATCTGTGCGCCGTCGAGCCCGAGCATCAACGTGGACATGGTGGAATACTACACCGCGATTGCACGGCCGTCGTTCGACCGGGACCGGAATTCGGCCCTTGCGTTCATTGTGCGGCCCCGTCCATGACGGACGTCGAATGAGCGCTTCCGCGGAAGCCTGCGCCCGGACTCGAACCGGAGCGGTCAGTCACCTTCGCGAAAAGCTGAAGTTCAACGATGGGCACAACGGACGCGCCGCGTGCGGCATGTCCGAGTTAATAGAAGCATTAGCTGATTGCTAAACCCGCACCGCAATGTGACGCAAAACAATTCTTCATTATGTTCCCCATACCAAATTTCGTTTCCCGTGCATTAAATTCAAGCCCTGAATTTGCAACGATATTTGCCACCTCCACCGCAGTAATCGGAAATTCAATCGGCCATTCGCTTGCCCTTGCATCGGGATAGCGTTTATTGACATCGGCAGCATCATTTAGTTCAAAAAATTCAATTGATACCATATCTCCGTTCGGATACGTTATTTTGACCCTTCTAGCGGATGGTGGGCTCTCGATGTCCTCTTCTCCACCAACATTAAACCATTCATTATTTTTTATATATGCCCGTGACTCATCTGTCGTGGATAACATGTGAAGATTTAACAGAATGTAGTTATTCTTATCTCGTTCAAACCATATAACAGGTTGTTCTCTAAATTTGAATATTACTGGTGTTTCATAGTAGAAATTGCCGCCAACAACAGCCAGCAGGCGATTTCGCATCCAGTTAAACTTCCCACTGATCTGTCGCCAGTTATTTGGGCCGTTATTTTTAAAATTGTGAAGTTGCTCCTTTGTAAACGCACCGTTATCGGCCTGTATATGATGCTCCCTGCAAAGGGAAATCATACCCTCGGGTCGATGATGATTCTCTTCGTGCCATGGAGGGTCAAAATGATGCCATTCAAGATATGGGCAGCCGCACTCAGGAACAGGGCAGCCGAAACCAACTTCTTCACGAAGAGTCTTTCTCACATTTTCTGGCGGTTTTCGATTCACTGCGGCTCCGTTAATCGACTAACAGCTATTAAGGGACTCACCTTTCTATACGATAGAAAATCACGGAATATCCCGTTTTGTGTTAAGCCTCTAAATTATTATGATTCCATCAAGATGGCTGTTCCACAGCAGCAATAATAGTGCAGAAGGTTGACAATGTGTTGCTTTGGGGAATACGGGGCGAAGGTCAGCTCCTGGGCCGCTCCTTGCCCGTCGCTGACCCGCGGAATGCAACCCGTCGCGGCCGCGACTGGCCACCCAATCCATCTCCGTCAACGAGGGCATCCCGGGGGTCTTTAATTTAACGCGGCAGCGCGAGAGGGATATTTCACGTTCCGTCGCGGATGCTGATCTGCCGGCGCCACTCTTCTCGACCAATCCCCTTAAATGCAAGGGTGGACTTTTTACAAATCCCGTACTTTCGGCTACGAGCATCTACTGCACAGTGATGGTCTCTTTCATATTCGGGTGTATTCCGCAAAACACCTTGTAGACACCTGGCTTGTCGAATTTGAACCGGTACGTATCGTCCTGATCGAGCGCGGCGGAGTGAAATATGCCGGCATCGTTGACCACCGTATGCGGTTCGCCATCAAGATTTTTCCAGGTCACCGTCGCCCCGGCTTTGACCGTGAGCGACATTGGCGAAAACATGAAATTCTTGATAACAACCGCATTGACGTCCTGGGCTTGCGCGACAGTGAAGCCGAAAGCCAGCCCCGCCATGAGCATCCCGGCCCCGAGGGAAACGATGACGGTGCGGCGAGAGATAGTCTTGAACATGAGTGGGTCCTGTTAGCGAGCGGTATCTGGATCAGACGAGCGTCGTGTCGACGAGCGCCGCCTTGAGCGGATGACGAGCGATCCGGATGCTGGTCACGCCAAGCATCCTGGGAAGCTGATCGCTCGACACTGTCAGCGGCATGGGTCCGGGACCGTTGCCGGCGGTGGGTTGCGGATAGGCCGTCGAACGCGCGGTATGGAAAGTGATATTGCCTTCCACCTTCGAAACGATCTGGTGAATATGGCCGTTCAGGACGGTGACCGAACCGAAGCGCTTCAGGTAGCTCATCGCCTCACCCGCATCGCCGGTGCCCCACCCCCACGGCTCGTAGATCGTCCACATCGGCATGTGCGCGAAGACGACAATCGGTGTGCTGGATGAACGGCCCTTCAGATCGCTTTCCAGCCAGGCCAGTTGGTCGCCGCCGAGCCCGCCCAAACCGTTAGGCTTGAAATGCATCACGTTGACGAGACCAACGAAGTGCACGCCCTGGTGGTCGAAGCTGTAATAACCCTTGTTGTCCGAGGCTTGACCGAAACGGTTGAAGTATTCGGTCCCGGGGCCGTCGGTGACATCATGTTCACCCGGTACCGTGTGCAACTCGGTGATATTCAGGCCTGACATTAACTGGGCCGCCAGGTCAAATTCTTCAGGCTTCGAAAGATGGGTAATGTCGCCCGTGTGAATCGTCAGCGCCGGCTTGACCGGCATCGCGTTGACGAAGTCGATCGTCTGCCTGAGGGTACCAGCGACATCCGGATTCGCTTCCTTCCTGAAGCCTATGTGCGTGTCGCTGATCTGCAGGAACAGGGGAACGCCCGAAGAGACTGGCGAATCCTTTGCGCCCGCGGCGATAGCTAACTCCACCGGCGTGAGTACACCGCCGGCCAGAACAAACACGGTGCCCACGCCACCGAAGGCGAGGCATTTCAACGCGCCGCGGCGCGACGGATCGAATGGCAGATCTGACGACATGGTGTCCTCCTCGTTAAAGTTCAGGAGGTTGACCGCCGGATCATCTGGCGGGACTTCCTGGCTGCTTTGAAGAGGTAGACTGCCGCGTCATCCGTTTTATTCCGCGATCGGGAATCACGCCGGACGCGGGGAATACCAGAGTCGCGAGCCCACGGCGGCGCGACTGCTATGAAGCAGGACGTGCACGGAAGTCCGTAACGAAGCCGTTCAGTTCCGCGTCGCCGGCGTCGGTAATCGCCCAGTAATTCATTCCTGCGGCGCTCCAGTGCGCGAGATGATAGCCCCGCTGCCGGTAGACGCGGGGCGTTGCGCCCGCGTCGTTGCCCGGCCACACATAGAGATTGATCGGATGCAGCTTGTAGCGATAGACCATCACGGCGACCGGCCGCCCGTTCAGATAATCGAGCCGCCCACCGACCAGCGGATACCCCTGCTGCGCCAGATCGACGACAGGCGGCGCAAAATCCAGTTTGCCGTCGAACCACGGCTTGACTGTATGCCGGTCGGTTGAAATCACATCGGAGAGGTGGTTGAACTGCAGCGAGCGAATATGGTTGTCCACGAGCTCCTGCGTAAGGCGCGTCTCGCCCGACGGCACCGAGAGGTACAAGCCCGCACTCCAGGTCAACGCGGCCAAACTTATCGCCATCGCCCCAACCGGCGCCCAGTTCAAGGTCCCGCCGCCGCTGCGCCAACCGAATCGTTCAACCAGCCGCTGCCACAGCGGCGGCCGGCCCGGCAACGATGCCTTGATGCGCCTGACCAGCGCCGCTGGCGCCTCGACGCGCAAGTCAGCCTGCTTGAGCTGCGCACTCACCTGACGGTGCTGCGCGCACACCCGTTGACACTGCTCGCAGCCGGCCAGATGGCGCTCGAGCTCGAGCGCTTCGGACAGGCTTAATTCCTGGTCGAGATAGCCGGGCAGCAATTCGAACGCCTGTTCGTGATCCATCACGCCTCCTGATCCGTCGGTGCGAGCAGCGCCGCGAGTTGCTGACGGCCGCGCCCAAGGCGAGACATCACCGTCCCCATCGGGATGCCCACAATGGTGGCGATTTCCTTGTACGACAATTCTTCCAGCTCCCGCAACACAATCACCTCACGGTACTCCAGACGCAACGCCCGCAACGCCTTATGCACGCGCTTCTGACTCTGGCTGCGTATCAGCATCGCTTCAGGACCGTCGTCGTGGTCGGCGGTACCCGCCTCGAGGCTGTGCATGTCTTCCTCGAACTCCAGCGTATCCGGTGCATGCCCCCGGTTCTGCTGATACCACGTGTAAAAGGTGTTGCGCACAATGCTCAATAGCCATGCGCGGGCATCGTCGCCGCGAAATCCGCCGAAAAATCTGAACGCGCGGAGATACGCCTCCTGGACGACGTCCTGGGCGTCCTGGTCGTCATGCGTCAGCCATCGCGCGACATTGAAGGCCGAATTCATATGAGGCAATACGAGCGTTTCGAAGCGCTTCGCGATGATGGGATCGGCCATTGTGAAATGAATTCCCGCAGTAACCGCAATCCGTGACCGACAGTGACTACTACCGCCGGCATGTGGTTTTTATTCCCGGACGGTCGCCTGAATGCATCGCGTATTAAGCCGATACGCCATTCGACGCATTTTTACGCACTGCCCTATGTCCCCAGCGAGCGACGTGGAGGACTGAACTCAGGCGCATTGTAGCCGCGTCGAGACTTAGGGCAATTCCGTTCATGCCCGGAGTACGTTGTACATGGCACCTGCCCTTGCTTCCGGTAAGGCCCGAACGGTGAACGATGCCGCTGGCCGATCCGGCATGCCATGCCGGTCGTCGACGGCAAGCCGGCCAGGCCGTCAGAGTCTGATTGAAAGCGCGGGAATACGAACGCGGCGTTACGATTTACCGGCGTCGTCCTGCTGCACAAGCGCGACGACATTCTCAATTCCCTGCCGTGCCATCTTGGTGTAAGGGCAGAAGCGTTCGGTGTTGCGGACCAGTTCCTCGGCGACCACACGTTCGACACCGGGCAAGCGGATACGGGTATGCGCGGTCAATATGAACAGGCCGTCCATCGGGTCGCGGCCGAAATCGACGGTGACTTCCACCGAAGCGCCGGGAATCGGAATGTCCGCCCGTGCCGCAAGCAGACTCAGCGCGCCATGAAAGCAGGCGGCGTAACCGGCCGCGAACAGTTGCTCCGGATTGGTGCCGCCGCCGGGCCCGCCCAGCGCCTTCGGCAATCGCAAGTGGACTGCGAGATTGCCGTCATCGGAACGGGCGATGCCCGACGCGCGCCCGTGACCCGCGTCGCCGCCTGTTACGGTGACAGTGGTCGAATACAGCGTTTGGGTGTCTCGCCCGTGATACTTGTCGAGCAATGACAGCGGCGGTGGACGCAAGGTGGTCACGGCGCGCCTCGTCGGCTCGTGGCTTATTTCGCGGCTTGCGCCTGGGTGAACCACGCGTCGAAATTCACCGTACCGAGACGCGGGTTAGCGCCTGGGACGAGCGTGTCGTCCTGCAACTCCGCGCCGAAATACCGGGCGTGTGCGTCTTCGACGACCTTGCGCGAATCGTGAGTCGCCGAGAGAAAACGCTGCACCATGTCGGCGAGCCGCACGCGTTCCGGACCCGCGATCTCCGCGATGCCGTTGCGCGGTTCGCCGGCGGCGAAGTCCGCGACGGCTGCGGCCACATCATCCGATGCAATCGGCTGGAAGAATGCAGGGGACAGCCGTATGGTCTCGCCGTCGCTACCCGATTGCGCGATGCCGCCAAGAAACTCGAAGAACTGGGTCGAACGAACGATCGTGTAGGGCACGCCCGATTCGCGGATCAGCTTTTCCTGAGCGATCTTGCCGCGCATATAGCCGCTTTGCGCAAGCCTGTCGGTGCCGACAACAGACAGCGCGACGTGATGCCGTACGCCCGCGGCAATCTCCGCGGCAAACAGATTGCGCCCGGACGTCTCGAAGAACTCGAGCACGGCGGCGTCTTCGAACGACGGTGAATTGGCCAGATCGATCACGACATTCGCGCCCGTCAACGCCTCGTTCAGGCCTTCGCCAGTCATTGTGTTCACGCCCGATGCGGGCGATGCCGCGACGACGGCATGACCGCGCGCGCGAAGGTTCTTGACGACTTTACTGCCGATGAGTCCGGTGCCACCGATCACGACGATCTTCATGATGTTGCTCCATGAGCTTGTACGCGGCTCTCGCGCCGCCGCCAGTTTTTCGACTCCGGCATTGCATCGCCTCGCGGATGGGCTTGCCGGTGCTTTGCCGGACCGGCCGCGATTCGCGGGCCATCCGTACAGGAAGCATCGTAGGCATGCATTGCGTCATGCGGTAGGGCCGCGGAGGGACGCACCGTGTTGCCTGAGGAGCATCAATCAACGCGTCGTGGTTCAGGCGCCGTCACTCGACCGTCGATAACGTCGTCATCGTTGTCAGACACTGCAGGTCGAGCGCTCTCGTGTGCTCGGTCATGTAGTCGATGAACACGCGGACGCGGGCAGGCAGTTGCTTGCGGCTGAGATAGCAGATGTAGTGGCCGCCGTCGTCCGGTGCGTGCTGCGCGAGACCACTGACCAACTGCCCGTTGCGCAGCAGGTCGCAGACCTGATACGCAGGCAACTGCGCGATGCCCAGCCCGTCCAGCACCGCCTGCACGATCAGATCGGGGTCGTTGAACGTGTGCTGCGCGACGGGCTGGCGCCGCTGCGGGAGACCGCCGACCTTGAACTCCCACTCTCTTATGCGGCCAGACGCGGTCCGGAAATTGATGCAGCGATGATCCGCCAGTTCATCGACATGCCGCGGCAACCCGTGTATTCGTGCATAAGCGGGCGACGCGCAGACGAGCATCTGCATCGGAATCAGCTGGCGCGCCACGATTCCGCTGTCTTCCATGCGTCCGTCGCGAAACGAAACGTCGACGCGATCGGCGGTGAAATCGGCGGGTCGATCGTTCAGCAGCAATTCCAGGGCGATCTCGGGATAGTGCGCATGAAAGCCCCGCAGCAGCGGCGCGACAATCTTGCGGCCGAAGCCCGGCGTCGAGACGATGCGCAGATGGCCGCTCGGCGGCCCGTTGCGCAGCTCTCGCATGTCTTCCAGCGCCTGGGCGATACGCTCTATGCCTGGCTGGCAGTTCTCGTAGAAGAGTTCGCCCTCGCGCGTCAGCGACGTGCTGCGCGTTGTGCGCAGGAAGAGGCGCGCGTCGAGCTGGGCCTCGAGTTTCTGCACGTTGCGGCTAACGGAGGAGCGGCCGATGCCGAGGCGATCGCCTGCGCGGGCAAAGCTGCCTTCGTTGGCAACGGCCAGAAAAGAAACGACGCCGGCGTAGCTGGTCGCAAAGCTGCTTGCGAACGGGTCGCCGGCGATGGGGCGGCGTGGTGGGTAATCTGACATGGAAGCGCGAGTCGTGAAGTCCATAGCGACTAGACGTATCAGCGCTGCCATTTGTGACAGGCTCCGCCGTTTTTTAGGGCGGAAGCGGCGTGCAGATGCGGTTATTTCTCCGGAACGAGAATGGGCGCGCCTTTGTCCTTCAGCAGTAGCACGATGAATCTGGCCGGCTGCGTCTGGCTTGCGTTGTGTCCGACCGTGTGAACATCGTTCGGACCTTCATAAAAGGTCTGGCCGGGCGTCAGCGTGACTTCCTTGCCGCCCTTGACCTGCATCACGATCGATCCTTCCAGTACGTAGATGAAACCGTGCGCATGATGCCGATGGACGGGGTCCGCGGCACCCGGCGGATACTCGACGGCGATCATCAAGGCTTCCTTGCCCGGATAGTCGTCAAGCGGCTGCGTCATCAACGGCGTGACGATTGCGGCGGGCGCCGCGGCGCGGGCCACCCCCATCGACACTTCCACGACGACGAGCGCGGCCAGAACGGTGTGTTTCAAACGAAGCATGGTAGTGTGTTCCCGAGTGACGCGGCCCGCCCGCGCGGGCCTAAACCGAAGAAAGCGAAACGCGTCCGCTCAGACGAGGTTCGCCTTGTCCAGACCGAAAGCCTTGTCGGACGAACCCGGCACCGTCTTGAACGCGACATTCGCGCGGTTCCATCCGTTGATAGCCATCACTTCGAACGTCAGATCCGAGAGTTCCTTTTCGGAGAACTGGGTACGCACGCGCTCGTAGATATCGTCGGGCACGCCGTGTTCGGGAAGCCTGGTCAGCACTTCCGTCCAGGCAAGCGCGGCGCGTTCGCGCGGTGCGAAGAGCGTCGACTCGCGCCACGCCGCGAGGTGATGGATGCGTAGTTCGCGCTCGCCATGGATACGCGCTTCCTTCACGTGCATGTCCAGGCAAAATCCACAGCCATTGAGTTGCGACGCCCGGATCGACACCAGGTCACGGATCGATTCTTCGATTGCGCTGTCTTTTAGCAGATTGCTGAGTTCGTGGAACTTCTTGAACAGTTCCGGCGATTGCTGAACATAGTTGATACGCTGCGTCATGATTTCTCCCGGCGACGATGAGTGAACGCCCTGCTTTGCGGGTGGCGTGAGCGGCAATGAGCCGCACGAAGTCATCGTAGGTGGGCGCGGCGTGTCGCGGTAGGCATGTGAACGGGCTCACAGTGTTGTCCGCGAGGCACCAATCCACGAGTTGAGGCGCGTCCGCGCGGGAGAGATCGGCCTTCAGCCGTTGGCGTGTGCCGCCGCGATGCGTGCGAGCTTGTCAGGGTTGCGCTGCACATGGATACGCACGATGCGCTCGCCGTCCGTTTCGAACGACTGTGCCGATTCGAGTGTGCCTTCGATAAAGCGCAGCAGCGCCCATTGACCGTTGAGCGCGACGAGCTTGACGCTGAGTTCGCTGCCATAACGCAGCGACGACGCATAGAAAAGCTGCGCGATGCGCCGGCCGCCCGCCATCGGTTTCGGGAAGCTCGGGACTTTGCCGCCTCCATCGCCGATCAGCATCGCGTCCTCGGCCAGCAATGCGTTGATCGAGGGAAAGTCGCCGCGCTCCAGCGCCTGCGCGAACGTTCGCAGCAGGCGAAGATGGGTCTCGCGCGGCACCGCATTGCGCGGGCGTTCGTCGCGTAGTTGCGCTTTTGCACGGCTTACCAGCTGACGGCACGCCGCCTCCGTCTTGCCGATGGCTTGTGCAACTTCGCCATAGTCGGCGTCGAAGACCTCGCGCAGCAGGAACGCTGCCCGCGCTTCCGGCGTCAGCCGCTCGAGCAGCGTCAGAAAAGCGACGGAGACGTCGTCGGCGCGCTCCGTGGCCTCCTCTGGTGTAGCCGGGAAGTCCGTCATCTGGGGT
>DASPZL010000190.1:0-5046 GCA_035636295.1 Paraburkholderia sp. | reverse complement strand
TCCGGCGGAGTTGTGGGTCTTGACCGCAACGCACGTACCCGGTGCGTCGCCGGTAATCGTATGGGCGCCACAAGCGTCGGCCGTCGCTAAAGGCTTGTGGCTCCAACCGCGGCACAGGTACCTTGATTCAGCAGCGCCTGCTGGGACGCGATCGTGCCCGTGTTGTCGTTCAGACTGCCGACCGTCGCCGATAGCGCGCCATTTGTACCCGGTTTGCCGGTCTGGTACGCTGCGCCCTTTGCAACCGCTTGCATTGGACTCGATGGAAACCCCTTTCAATGATCGTGGCGTGTCAGTCACGCGCAATGCACTCTCCTCCGCCGGCCAGGTCTTTCCGCTGCGCGACATCGTGAGCGTGCAGGTCGTCACCGTGCAGAAGAACAAAGTCTTGCCGCGCACGATCTCGCTCATCGGCTTCGTCGGCGCAATCGTCGGCGGGATATTGCATTCGCCGGCGGGCATGGTATGCGGCACGATGCTGGTCGTGGTCGGCTGGCTCACGTGGGCGACTCAGGACATCACGCATCGTCTGATGGTGCAAACCGCCAACGGCGAGCGCGAAGCGCTCTCGAGCACCGACCGCGAGTTCGTCGAGCGCGTCGGCGCAGCCGTGCATGAAGCGCAGGCCGCCACCGCGCCCAAGGCTTGAGTCGTCGTCCGAGGGACGCTTGACATAGATCAATGTTTGCGCGGGCGCGTCGCAAACCCGCTGCAAACCCGCGGCAAACCTTTACACATCTTTGCAATTGCACTCCGGTGGCCGTGTAGAGTCGCCGCTCCTGTTATCGCGTGCTCCCTCCCGCAGGCCCCGCAAGCGTCCCGGTTTTGCCGCTCACGCCGCGGTAATCCACTGAGATTGCCGCCAGTGCTGTCTCAGTGCCGTCTACCTGGCAGCTCACAATGCATCGCCTTCGTCAGGGACCCGCCTTTTTGCAAAGCGTGATCCTATGTTCCTGTCGTCTCCCGATGCCGCGCGCCGGCACCTGCTTCATCATTTCCGTCGTCTGGGCGCGGCGGCGCTCGTCGCCACCGGCGCGCTCGTCGCGCTGAGCGGCTGCTCCACCACCTTCCCGGTTCCCACGCCGCCTGCCCCGACAGCTTCGCTGATCAACGGCGGCAACGACGGCCTGCTGATTCCACTGCAAGCGGAACGCGCCGACGAGGATCACGCGCGCCTCGGCCTGCCCGTCCAGCTCGACGGCAAGCCGGTGTATCTGGCGCTCGACACCGGCACGCAAGGCGTGCGCGTGCTGAAGTCGGTGCTGCCCGGCACGAGCTACCCGAACGCCGGCCCGGTGAGTTCGCTGCCGCTTGCGAACGGCGCGCAGGTTTCTGGCGCGGTGGTAAAGGTGCCGTTCAGCATCGCGGGTACGAAGCCGGCGCAGGTTGATGCGCAGGCGGTCGAGCAGGTGAGCTGTCAAGCGACTTCGAGGCGCTGCGTGGGCATGGACGGTTACACCGGTGAATTCGGCTGGGCGTTCTCGGGTCTTTTCGGTGTCGGCGCGGCTCAACCGGACAACAGCTGCTGCACGCAACCGCTGCGCGCATTACCCGGCAACATCGGCCAGCGTTATCTGGTGCATTCGAACTTTGCCAAACCGTACCTGGTGCTGAGTCCGTCGAGCACGCTCACCAAGGACTACACGATGGTGCCGATGACCGTATCGAAAGACGGCACGGCGCAATGGCCGCGAGGTTGCGTGAACGTCGCCGACAAGATGACGTTTTGCGCGCCGCTGGTGTTCGCCACCGCCAGCACGCAGATGATCCGCATCGAAATGGACAAGGCGCCGAACTGGACAGGCGACGACGACGTGGGCAAGGTGCTCAATCAGGGCAACTACAACGCGGCGCTCGGCACGGGCAAATGGGTGCATCGCTATCAGGACGCGCAAGTCACGATCGTCAAGGCAAAACCGGGTGCCGACCGTATCGTGATCGGCCTGATGGGCATGCAGAACATCGACGTGCTGTTCGATTTCCCGCGCGGGCAGCTGGGCCTGCATGCCGCGAACGAGAACGAGACCCTCGCGCAGTGACGTTCAACCAGCGATAAAAAGACAAAGGCCGTGCGCAAAATCGCACGGCCTTTGTCTTTTCGCGCGAGCGAGCGGGACACGACCCGCGCAGCCCTGACTCAAATCATTCCATATTGAGCGGACTCACCCGCCAGATATCACGCGCATATTCGCCGATCGTGCGGTCCGACGAAAACTGCCCCATGCCCGCGACGTTCTCGATCGCGCTTTCGGCCCACGCGCGTTTGTCGACGAAGCGCGCATCCACTTCGTTCTGAGCCTTGGCGAAGGCGGCGAAGTCGGCGAGCACCATGTAGTGATCGCCCCAGTCGACCAGCGTGTGGAAGATGTCCGAGAAGCGCAGCGGATCGTCCGGCGAGAAGAAGCCCGTGCGGATCTGGTCAAGCGCCATGCGCAGTTCGGGATTCTCCTCGTAGAGATGCCGCGGCCGGTAGCCGGTGGCGCGCAGGCTGTCCACCTCGTCGGCGGTATGGCCGAAGATGAAGATGTTCTCGCGCCCCACAGCATCGCAGATTTCGATGTTCGCGCCGTCCATCGTGCCGATCGTCAACGCGCCGTTCAGTGCGAGCTTCATGTTGCCGGTGCCCGATGCTTCGGTGCCGGCCATCGAAATCTGCTCCGACAGATCGGCCGCCGGAATGATCAGCTCCGCCACGCTCACGCCGTAGTTCGGCACGAACACCACTTTCAGGCGGTCGCCCACCAGCGGGTCGTGATTGACCTTCTGACCGACGTCGCCGATCAGCTTGATGATCGTCTTCGCCATCCGGTACGCGGACGCGGCCTTGCCCGCGAACATCACCACGCGCGGCACCCAGTCGCGCTCGGGGTTCGCGCGAATCTGGTTGTAGCGCACGATCACATGCAGCACGTTCAGCAGTTGCCGCTTGTATTCGTGAATACGCTTGACCTGCAGATCGAACAACGCATCCGGATCGAAATGCAGTTTCGTGTGATGCGCGAGCCGCTGCACGAGCCGCAGCTTGTTCTGCCGCTTCGCCTCGCGGAAGGCGTCGATGAACGCGCTGTCGTTGCGCAGATCGCGCAGTTGCTGAAGGTCGAACAGATTGCTGCGCCAATGCTTGCCGATCTGCTGATCGATCAGCGACGACAGCGACGGGCTCGCTTGCGCGAGCCAGCGCCGCGGCGTGATGCCGTTGGTCACGTTAGTGAAGCGGTCCGGATAGATGCTCGCGAAGTCGGCGAAGATATCGCGCGTCATCAACTGCGAATGCAGCTTCGACACGCCGTTCACCTTGTGGCTCGCGACGATCGCCAGATACGCCATCCGCACGCGCCGCTGCCCGTATTCATCGACGAGCGAAATGCGGCGGATCATCTCGGCGTCATGGCCCGACTGCTCGCTCACGTGCTTCAGAAAGCCGGCGTTGATCTCGAAGATGATCTCCAGATGCCGCGGCAACAGACGCGCGAGCATCTCGACGTCCCACGTTTCGAGCGCCTCGGGCATCAAGGTGTGGTTCGTGTACGAGAATATCTTCGCGACGTGATGCCACGCCTTGTCCCACGGCAGGTGATGAACGTCCACGAGCAAGCGCATCAGCTCGGGAATCGCGAGTACCGGGTGCGTATCGTTCAGATGCACCGCCACCTTTTCGGAGAAGCGCCCGAACGTGCTGTGCGTGCGCTGATAGCGGCGAATCAGATCCTGCATGGTCGCCGAGACGAAAAAGTACTCCTGACGCAACCGCAGTTCGCGGCCGGCCGGCGTCGAGTCGTCCGGATACAGCAGGCGCGAGACGTTCTCCGACATGTTCTTCGTGTCGACCGCGTTGCGGTAGTCGCCGCGATTGAACGCGCCGAGATCGAGCTCGTCGGTCGCGCGCGCCGACCATAGGCGCAGCGTGTTGGTCGCGTCCGTTGCATAACCGGGGATGACGGTGTCGTACGCGGTGGCGTTCACGTGCTCGGTGTCGATCCACTCCACATGCTCGCCACGCTGCACCGTGCGCCCGCCGAAATGCACCATGTACTTGATCTCGGGCCGCGGAAACTCCCACGGATTGCCCGCGCGCAGCCAGTAATCCGGCGCCTCGACCTGCTCGCCGTTGACAATCTCCTGACGGAACATGCCGTATTCGTAACGGATGCCATAGCCGAAGCCCGGAATGCCGAGCGTCGCCATCGAATCGAGGAAGCAGGCCGCCAGCCGGCCGAGGCCGCCGTTGCCGAGCGCGGCGTCCGGCTCGATATCGGTGAGCGCTTCCATGTCCACGCCGAGACTTGCGAGCGCTTCCTTCATCTGGTCATGAATGCCGAGCGCGAGCAGCGCGTTCGTAAAGGTCCGGCCGATCAGGAATTCCATCGACAGGTAGTAGACGCGTTTCACGTCCTGTTCGTATTGCAGGCGCGTGGTCTTCATCCAGCGCGCGACCAGCCGGTCGCGCACGGCGAGCGCGGCGGCGTGCAGCCAGTCATGCGGATGGGCCGTGACGGCGTCCTTGCCGACGCCGTACATCATGCGATTGGAAATTGAGCGCCGTAGCGCGTCGACGGTACTGTTGAGCTGGTCGAATTCCAGATCGACGGCTGTCATCGAAGCCTCCGGTAAAAAGACGCGGCACGCGCGGACCGCACAGATGACGGACGGGAGGCGCGTGCCGGTCAGGCGGGTTAAGAAACAGAGTAGGACATTTTACGGCTCGCGGACACCGGCGAGCGCGAGCGGGTGTTCACGCACATGCCATGCCCGCCGGCATACGCCGCCGCGCGGGTTTTGCGCACGTAGGCGGTGCAAGCCGCGCGTGCGCGGCACTGCGCGCGTGCATCGGCCCGCAAAGCAGGCAAACGATTGCGGGCGAGCGGCAGCGCATAAGGCGGAACGCAGCACGATTATTTTTTCGGCGTGTGACGCGGGAATGAATGAGCCGATGGCTTGCAGCCTGTGGTTGAATCGGGCTGTCATCGTCTGGTGACAGGTTGTGCCAAAGCGGATTGCGATAGCGCGCGGAGTGGGTCGATTTGCGGGCGGGTTGCGGGCTTGACG
>DASPZL010000189.1:0-11530 GCA_035636295.1 Paraburkholderia sp. | reverse complement strand
GGCAAAATCATCATGCCGAGGATCATGCAGATCAGCACCGGCCCGGCGAGGGCGCGCAAATTGGTGCTGCTCAAGGCATCCGGCCGTCGGGCGAGGAAACCGGCGCGAGCGTTCATGCGGAGGCTCCTGAAGCGTCGTCGTTATCGGGGTGGGCAGCGGGGTTGAGCGTGTCGGCGGCTTCCTGATCGGCTTCTTCAGTCGATACACCGCCCTTGTCGAGTTCCGCGGGCACGTCGAATTCGGTCGGAGCGACCGGCGCGACGCCGCCTTCGGCGTTAAAGCGCCGCAACTGATACACCCACGCGAGCACTTCGGCGACCGCGCCATACAGCGGGCCCGGAATCTCGCGGTTCAGGTCGACGTTGTGATACAGCGCCCGCGCGAGCGGCGGCGCTTCCAGCAACGGCACGTTGTTCTCGGCGGCGATCTCGCGAATCCGCGCGGCCACCAGGTTCACGCCCTTGGCGACCACCTTCGGCGCGCGCATCTCGCCGTCGGTGTATTGCAGCGCGACCGCGAAGTGCGTCGGGTTCGTCACCACCACGTCGGCCTTCGGCACATGGGTCATCATGCGGCGGCGGGCGATCGCGCGCTGCTGCTGGCGAATCCGGCCCTTCACGTGCGGATCGCCTTCGCTTTCGCGGTGTTCGCGCTTCACTTCTTCCTTCGTCATGCGCAGTTTCTTGTGGAACTGCCACAGTTGATACGGCACATCCAGCGCGGCCACCACGAACATGCCCGCCACCGTCATGCCGCAGCAGACGGCGATCAGATGCATGGTGTTGGCGAGCGCGAGATGCAGCGGCTGGGTGGACAGCGCGAGAATTTCCTCGCGGCGGTTCCAGATCGCCGTCCCGCCGATGATGCCCACCACCAGCGTCTTCGCGAGCGACATGCCGAGCTGGATCGGCCCGTTGATCGAAAATATCTTGCCGAGGCCGGCGATCGGATTGAGCCGGTCGAACTTCGGCTCGAGGCCTTTCGCCGACAACTGCCAGCCGCCGAGCGCCATCGGCGCGAGCAAGGCGGCGGCGCCGGTGAAACCGAGAATCGGCAGCAGCGCGTAGAACCCTTCGCGGCTCGCCACGCCCGCGCCGATCATCATGCGGCGGGTTTCGAACGCGCCGGCGTGATCGAACGTGAAGGCCGCGCGCAGCATGCTCTGCAAATGTTCGCCGATGCTGCCGGACATGCCCCACACGCCGAAGAACCCCGCCGCCAGCAGGGCAAACGTCGACAGCTCCCGCGAACGCACGATCTGCCCTTCCTCGCGCGCCTTTTCCAGGCGCCGGGGAGTGGCTGATTCGGTTTTTTCGAGGTCGCTATCCTCTGCCACAAAAGCTCTCCAGTCGGGCGAGGCACGGCGCCTCTTTCCAGTGAGAGCGATTATTCACGCTGGGCACAAGGGCCGATCGGCGGATAAGGGCGGAGAAAGGGGGGTATTTCGAGGGATGAAGCGGTGAGGAAACCGCGGAGAAGCTGTTGCTAAGCGGCACAAAGCGGCGGTAGAGCTGCGCACAAGCGCCGGCACAGCAGCGGTAAAAGCGGAGGTAAAGCGAGCCCGGCGCCCGCGCACTTTCGCGCGGGCGCCGGGCCGTTTCTCACACGTCAGCGACGCGCCTCAAAACGCCACGTACGGTGCCTGGCCGCCGTTCGTCCTCTTATCGAAGCCGTGGTACACGTGGCGGCCATAGAAGAACGGCAAACCGAGATCGAAGGCGCTGCTGCTGCCGATCTGCCCGGCGAGATCGTTGTACGCATAGTTGTTGCCGCTGCCGAACAACGTGGACGCGCTCAGGATGCCGATATTCGCAGTCGTTTGCACGTTGTTCAGTCCGACGAGCGTGATCGACCGCGTCTGCGCGGACGACGGGCAGTAGAAGCCCGAGAAGTTGCTGCCGCACAGCGTGAGCGAACTGTCGGCGAAGAAGTAGCCGTTCGATCCCGAATCGAGGAACGCCTGTACCGTCGTGCCGTTGAAGACGCTGTTGTTGAGATCGCCGAAGGCGTCCGTGGTGAAGGTCTGCGCGGCGGCGAGCGCATTGTTCGACTGCGTGCCGATGCCGAACACCAGCGTGCCGGTGGCCGACGCCGCGCCGGTGTCGGCCACCGGCGGCATCTGCACGATCACGCCGTTGTTGTCGACCGGGAAGTTGGCGACGGGATTGGCGACCTGCTGAGCGAGCGGCACCGTGGCACGGGCACAGGACACGCCGCCCGGGCACGCGAAGTAGTTGCTGTAATTGACGGCGGTGGCCGCGTTCGCACAGGTCGCGCCGCAATCGGTGGGCGCCGTGCCGATGCCGAGAATGCCGTTCGCACCGAGATCGCTGACGGTGTTTTCCGCCGAACCGCTGCCGCAACCGCTCGAGGGCACCGTGCTCGCGTCCTTATCGCCGATGATCTGCAACGGAATGGCCGCGGTCGTCGTTTCGCCGCCGATCGTGACGGTCGCGGTGCGCACCGTGCCCCACGTGAAGCCGTCCGCGAAGGTCGCGCACTCGGCGAGTTGCGAGCCGTTCACGGTGCTGACCGGCAACGCGCCAAGCACTGACGTATTCACCACCGAGCTGACCAACCGCAGTCCGAACGAACCGGTATCGACCTGAATATTGTCGATGGTCTGGCAATTCGTGGTCGAGCCGGGCGCGCAGAGCGTCACGCTCACCGTTGGAATATTGATGACCCCGCTTACGCCCCGGCCGACCGTGATCGGCACGGTGTTCGCGGCGGTCGCGGCAATCGGCTGCTGGGTGGGGCTGGCCGGCAGCGAGCCGCCGTTCAGCGAAGTCGACGTGTTGTTACCTGAGCCGTTGTTGGAATTCGAATTGGAACTGTCGCCGCCACCGCCGCAAGCGGCTACCGCCGACACCAACGCCACGGCCATGACGGCCTGCATCCATCCTTTGAGCTTTTCAGCAATACGCATGGTTCGCATCGTTCGTCCTCGCATTACTGGATGTCGGAACCGCTGACGCCGGCGGGCAGAGCGGGGGGCAACCACGCCTGACCGTTGAACGCGCCCATGTGGCCGCCCGAATGAACGACGAGGCTGCTCTGATCGACCGTGACGGGGCCGTGGCCGCCGCCGCGCGCCGCGCGCACGGCCTTCACGCCGGCGACGTACTGCGGGAAATAGCTGCCGAGCAGTTCGTTCAGATCCGGCATTTGCGGACCGCGCCAGGCAATGCCGAAGACCGAACCGTCGGTGGCGAGGTATTCGCGCACCAGGGTGCCGTTGCCGAGCGTGGTTTCGCGCACGGTGTACGAGGCGGAAGCCGAACTGGAAGAAGCGGCGCCGGACGCCGAACGCATCACGCTCTGCGCGCCGCTGGCCGCGCTGGTGGCGGGCTGCACGGTGCGTGAAGAAACCGACGCATCCGCCGGCGGGGTCATCGGGGTGCCGCCCAGGCCCGCATGAGCGGACTGCACGGCTGCGAGCGACCAAGGCAAGGCAAGTGCCGCAACGTACACGGCACGACGTACACAACTCAACATGTCGAGGCTCCTCCCGGGCTGCTGCTCGGCCCGCATCTCGCGCGAACCGGCGCATCTATCCAGATCATACGGCACCGCCACGGTCGCAATCCGGAGGGCTTCCTCACTGTGCCACCGGCCGGCGCCTGCTTCATACCGGCAAGCCGTGCCGCT
Source organism: Paraburkholderia sp. (assembly GCA_035636295.1). Classification (GTDB taxonomy): domain Bacteria; phylum Pseudomonadota; class Gammaproteobacteria; order Burkholderiales; family Burkholderiaceae; genus Paraburkholderia. Next base: position 7,879 of record DASPZL010000189.1, on the reverse strand, counting down.
GCTTGAGCCCATAGTATGCCTGTGGTTTGCGTCCGTAGACAGCAGGCAAACCGGGAGCGCGGCTTGCTAGGGGCAATGTTTTGTCCGGCGTTCGGACGTGCTTCCGATGCGCCGGAAGCACGTTAAGAATCAGCTTAAAAGCCGAGGCTCGCCAGCAGATCGTCGACTTGCGACTGGTCCTGCACCACGTCCGTCTTGCCTTCCGGATTGATCTGCGGACCGTTCAGCAGATGCTCCGGACTGCCGGTCGAGGAGACCTCGGCAGCCAGCGCCGCCGCATTCGCCGCGAACTGCTCGCGCCGCTCGAGTGCGATGTTCTCGACCAGCACGCCGAGCAATTGCTGCTCGATAAGATACACGACGTCCGTGATCTTCTTGATGACCTGGCCGGTCAGATCCTGGAAGTCCTGCGCCAGCATGATTTCCATGAGCTGCGAGTTGGTCGCGGCGGTGGCTTCGGGCACGCCGCGCAAGAAGCTGCGCGTGTCGTTCATCAGCGCGCGCACTTCCTCGCGCTCGATCGGCGCCGCGTACCACTGCTCCCAGCGCGCGTCGAGCTCGCCCGCGTCTTTCTGCAGCTGCTCCTGGATCGGCTTGGCGATGTCGATCGAGGACAGCACGCGCTCGGCGGCTTGCTCGGTCATGTTCGCGATGTACTTCAAACGGTCGCGGGCATCGGGCACGGCTTCCGCCGCGCGCTCGACATGCTTGTCGAGCCCGAGCTCGCGCATCGAGTCGCGCAGGGTGCGCGTCAGTTGTCCAATGCGGGCGAGGATGCGGTCGGACGCGAAGTCGCCGCTCTCGTTGACCGCTTCGGCGCCATGCGCATTGGTCGGCTCGTTCACATCAGCTCCCGGCTTTCGCCATCTTCTCGAGAATCTTGTTGAGCTTCTCGTCGAGCGTCGCGGCCGTGAACGGCTTGACGACATAACCGCTCGCGCCGGCCTGCGCCGCCGCGATGATGTTTTCCTTCTTCGACTCGGCCGTCACCATCAGCACCGGCAGATGCGTGAGGTTCGCGTCGGCGCGGATTTCCTTGAGCATGGCGAGACCGTCGAGGTTCGGCATGTTCCAGTCGGAGATCACGAAGTCGTACGTGCCGCTGCGCAGACGCGCGAGGCCGGCCTGACCGTCTTCCGCTTCGTCCACGTTCGAGTAGCCGAGCTCTTTGAGCAGGTTGCGAACGATCCGGCGCATCGTCGGAAAGTCGTCAACCACCAGAATCTTCATTCCCTTATCCATTTCATTCCCTTTGCTTGATCCATGGTGCGGCGCATGTCCGCCCGTTCAATCCATCCGGCGCGCATCATACCCGCTGAACGCGATCGCCCATCGACGACAGACGCGCCATCACGCGCCGGCTCATCTCCGGCAGCGACGCGATCTCGTCGGCCGCACCGAGCGCAATAGCTTCGCGCGGCATGCCGAACACGATACAGCTCGCTTCGTCCTGCGCAAGGGTGTACGCCCCTGCTTTCTTCATGTCCAGCAGTCCGGCGGCGCCGTCGCGCCCCATTCCCGTGAGGATCACGCCGACCGCGTTCTTGCCCGCGTGCTGCGCGGCGGAACGGAACAGCACGTCCACCGACGGGCGATGCCGGTTCACCGGCGGCTCGTCCGAGAGATGCGCGATATAGTTCGCACCGCTGCGGGCCAGCAACAGGTGAGCGTGGCCGGGCGCGATGTAGGCATGTCCCGGCAGCACGCGTTCGCCATGCTCTGCCTCTTAAACGGTAATCCGGCACAAACCATTGAGGCGTTGCGCAAAAGATTTTGTGAAAACCGGCGGCATGTGCTGCGCGATCAGCACCGCGGGCGCATCCGGCGGCAGCGGCACCAGCACTTCGCGGATCGCTTCCGTGCCGCCCGTCGATGCGCCGACGATGATCAGTTTCTCGGTACTGAGCAACGGATTGTTGAACAGCGGCGCGGCGCCGACCGGCGCATGCGCGGCCTGAGCGGCCGCGTGTTGAGCCGGCGCGGCCTGGCGCACGCGCGCGCGGGCCGCGGCGCGGATCTTGTCGGCAAGCTTTTCCGAGTAGTCGAGCATGCCGTCGCGAATGCCGACCTTCGGCTTGGTGACGAAGTCGACCGCGCCCAGTTCCAGCGCGCGCAGCGTGATTTCATTGCCGCGCTCGGTCAGCGACGACACCATCACGACCGGCATCGGCCGCAGGCGCATCAGCTTCTCGAGAAAGTCGAGACCGTCCATGCGCGGCATTTCGACGTCGAGCGTCAGCACGTCGGGATTGTGCTGCTTGATGAGCTCGCGCGCGACCAGCGGGTCGGGTGCGGTCGCCACCACCGTCATGTCCGGCTGGCTGTTGATGATTTCCGTCATCAGGCTGCGGATCAGCGCCGAATCGTCGACGCACAGTACTTTGATTTTTTGCACAGCGCTCACGCCTCCTCTATCGTTCTGGCGTTGTTGGAATTAATCGGGCGCGCGTTCATGCCATGCGCGCCGAACAGTTCGACACGCGGCTTCGCTGCCGCCGCTGCGCCCGAACCGCCTGCTGCTGTGCCCGCCGCGCCGCCGGCAGTGGCGCCGAACAGTTCGACCTTCGGCCTCGCGGCGGCAGGTGATGAAAACAGTTCCACCCTGGACTTCGCGGCGGCCGGGGCCGAGAACAATTCGACCCGCTTGCGCGCGGCCGCGAGCCGCTCGGCGCGCGCCTCGGCGCTTTGCCGCACGAGCGCCTGTTCGCGCTCGGCCACGCCCGCTTCCTGCTGCACGCGCAATTTCTTCACCATCACCTGGCCGGTGCGCGGCATGAAGGCGACCTTGCGCGGGTGCGAGCCCTGCAAATCCTCGGCGACGATGCGAATTTTTTCGAGCGCCAGGTAGCGGCGCACGAATTCCGAATTGCGGTCGCCGATGTTCATCGTCGTCATGCCTGCCAGCACCGCGCCGCCGCCGAACACCTTGGCCTCGAAGCGCTCCCGGCGGCCGCCGGCCTTGATGAGCTCGTTGATCAGCACTTCCATTGCGTACGCGCCGTAGCGCATCGAATCCGACGCGGCTTGGGCGACGTCCGCGCCGTCGTCGGGCAGCATGAAGTGGTTCATGCCGCCGATGCCGGCGGTGCGGTCCTGGATGCAGGCCGCGACGCACGAACCCAGCACAGTGACGAGCACCATGTCTTCGTGGGTCGTGTAGAACTCGTTCGGCAGCAGCTTCACGCCGGGGCGTTGAAAGTGATTGTCGAAGTACAGATTGGTGGCGATCGGCAAGCGGCTGCTCATGCTGTCACCCCGCTCGTCGACGCGTTGCTCGTGGTGTGCGCCGAGGTTGCCGGACGAGCCGGAGCAGCGCGCGCGCCGCCCGCGGCGTCGCGCGTCAGTTCATAAACGGTCTGGCCGCGCAGCTTGAACGCCTGCGTGACGTACGTGAAGTTTTCCGAGTGCCCGGCAAACAGCAGGCCGCCCGATTTCATCAGCGGCTCGAAGCGCGCGAGCACCTGCGCTTGCGTCGGCTTGTCGAAATAGATCATCACGTTGCGGCAGAAAATCGCGTCGAACTGGGAGCGCACCTGGTAATCGCGGTCCGTCAGGTTCAGCTGTTCGAAGCGCACCAGCGAGCGCACTTCGGGACGCACCTTGACCATGCCGGCGTGCGCGCCGGTGCCCTTCAGGAAGAAGCGCTTGAGCCGCTCGGGCGACAGGTGCTTCACCTGGTCGAACTGGTACATGCCGGCTTCGGCTTTCGCCAGCACTTGCGTGTCGATGTCGGTGGCGAACACGCTGGCGTGACGCGCGCCGCTCTCGCCGAGCGCTTCGATCAGCGTCATCGCGATCGAGTACGGCTCTTCACCGGTCGAGGCCGCCGAGCACCACACCGAAACGGGCTGCGCGCGGCGCGGCACGAACTCCGCGAGGATCGGGAAATGATGCGCTTCGCGGAAGAACGCGGTCAGGTTGGTGGTGAGCGCATTGGTGAACGCTTCCCACTCGGCCGGATCGTTTTCCGCTTCGAGCAGATCGAGATACTGCTTGAAGGTGTCGAGGCCGCGTGCGCGCAGCCGGCGCGCGAGGCGGCTGTACGCCATGTCGCGCTTGTGATCGGATAGCGAGATGCCCGCGCTGCGATGAATCAGTTCGCGAATGCGAGCGAAATCCGTGGACGTGAATTCGAAATCCCGTCCCTGCTCACCGGATCTAGCCGGTTCCGCCCGGTCGGGGCGTTGCTGTGCGCGCGTTGCCATCATGAAAGTTCCTGCCTGCGATACGAGCCATCCCGCTTTCCGCCAAGGCCATTTTCTTGGGGAGAAGAGATTGTGTTCGCGGGGTCGCGCCCTCCCGCGAGTTCTGCCAACGCACAGTCGGCCCGCGACACGCCGATCAAGCGTGCTTCGATGATTCGCCCCTCAGGGAGCGAGATGCCGAATGACTGCATGTCTTTTTTGCCACTTCCTAGAAAGTTTCCCAATCGCCGTTCGAGCCCGGCGTGGCCGCGCTCGCGACCGGACGTGCCGCGGATTCGCTCGCCACGCGGGCCGTCTTCGGCTTCAGAGCCGGTTCGGCGCGCGCTGCGGGTACATCACGGGTTGTCGATGCCGGTGCTGCTTGCGTTGCGGTGTTTGCCGCTGCTTGCGCTGCTGGGTGTGTCGCTCCATGTGCCGCAGTATGAGCGGGCGCTCGCGGTGCCGCTTTCGCGGCCTGTGCGTTGGCGCCGCCGTGCGTGCCGCTGTGCACGTTGCCGTGCTTGTTGCCGCTCGTGCGCGCCGCTACTGCCGCTACTGCTCCACGCGTCGCGACCGTGCCGCCGTGCGTCTGGCCGCCGGCCACTTTCCAGCCGTTCACCACCGCTTGCAGCTGGCGCGTCTGATCTTCGAGCGACGCGGCGGCTGCCGCTGCCTGCTCGACCAGCGCCGCGTTCTGCTGCGTGACTTCGTCCATCTGCACGACCGCGCGATTCACCTGCTCGATGCCGCCCGATTGCTCCTCGGACGCCGCGCTGATCTCGCCCATGATGTCGGTCACGCGGCGCACCGCCTGGACGATCTCGTCCATCGTCGTGCCCGCCCGGCCCACCAGCGCCGAGCCGCTTTGCACCTTGTCGACGGAGTCGCCGATCAGTTCCTTGATTTCCTTCGCGGCGCTGGCGCTGCGCTGCGCGAGGCTGCGCACTTCGCCGGCCACCACCGCGAAGCCGCGGCCCTGTTCACCGGCGCGCGCCGCTTCGACCGCCGCGTTCAGCGCGAGAATATTGGTTTGAAACGCAATGCCTTCGATCACGCCGATGATGTCGACGACCTTGCCCGAACTGGCCGCGATATCCTGCATCGTCGTGACGACCTGGCTCACCACGTCGCCGCCGCGCGTTGCGATGTCCGACGCGTTGACGGCCAACTGGCTCGCCTGACGCGCGTTCTCGGCGTTCTGGCGCACGGTGCCGGTGAGTTGCTCCATGCTCGACGCCGTTTCCTGCAGCGACGCGGCCTGCTGTTCGGTACGTTGCGACAGATCGGTGTTGCCCATCGCGATTTCGCGCGCGCCGGTATCGATCGATTCGGCGCTGCTGTGAACCGCCTTCACCATCGTCGCCATGCTTTCCTGCATCCGCTTGATGCCGGTGAACAAGCGGCCGATCTCATTGCGGCTCGACACCTCGATCGTCTCGGACAGATCGCCCGACGCGATGCGCTCGAAGCAGGCGGTGGCGTCCGCGAGCGGCTTTACGATCAGGCCGCGCAGCGCAAAACGCAGGGCCACCACCAGCAGCAGCGAGAGCGCGGTGCCCGCGACGATCAGCGTCGTCATCAGCGAGATGTTGGATTGCGCGCTCGCCTGCTGATCCACGGCATGTTGCTGCATCCCCTTGATGACAGCGGCCGCGACGTTGTCGTAGGCAACGAACATCGGGCTGATCTTCGTGTCGGCAACTGCGTGATAGGCGGCCAGATCGTTCGCGCGCAACGCGGCGAACTCCGGCTCCACGCCGTCGCGCGTCAAGGTCGCGCGGCGCGCCGCCAGTTCATCCAGTTGCGCCTGTTCGACGCCGTTCCTGGGCGCGTCGAGAAAGGCCTGCCAGCTCTGGTTGCCCTTGCCGTACAACTCCTGCGCGCGATCGAGGATCTTCTTCGCCTGCTCGAGGTCGCCCGCGGCGCTCAACGAATTGAAACGGTCCAGCGACACGCGCGTGCGGAGCATATACGACGAGGTATCGTCGAGTGCGTGAATCGCCGCCAGATCGCCGCGCGTGATGCGATCGAGCGACTGGCTCGCGCGATTCAGCGCGCTTAGCCCAAGCACGCCGACCGCTACGGTCAGCGCCACCAGAATGATCCCCACTATCGTGAGTGACGTGCGAATCGACCACCTGCTCAGCATTTCGATGCTCCCTGTCCCGATCTTTCGTGAATGCCGCTGCCGCTTCAGGCGCTGAGCGTTTCGATCAGCGCCATTTCGCGGCTAGTCATCAGCTTCTCGATGTCCATCAGGATCAGCATGCGGCCGTCGACGGTGCCAAGACCTGTGAGGTACTCGGTCGTCAGCGTGGCGCCGAATTCCGGCGCCGGCATGATCTGGTCGGTGGCGAGCGTGAGCACGTCCGACACGCCGTCCACCACCATCCCGACCACGCGATGCGCGACATTCAGAATGATCACGACGGTCTGATGGTCGTACTCGACGCGGCCCAGATGAAACTTGATACGCATGTCGACGATCGGCACGATGATGCCGCGCAGATTGATCACGCCCTTGATGAACTCAGGCGCGTTCGCGATACGCGTCACGTTGTCGTAGCCGCGGATTTCCTGCACCTTGAGAATGTCGATGCCGTACTCTTCGGCGCCGAGCGTGAAGACGAGGAATTCCTGACCGCCGGCGTCGGCCTGCTGCGCGTCGCGGCGGCCATTCGTACCGCTCGCGTGCGCGACGCTCGAATTGATGGATTGGACTTCTGCCACGTTAGCCCCCAAACGGTTGGGATGAAATGAATTGAGTGAATGTCATGCGAGGCTCATTGCGCCATGCGCGTTGCGCGTCTCGCGGTTCAGCGCCGCCACGTCCACGATCAGCGCGACACTGCCGTCGCCGAGAATGGTCGCGGCGGAAATGCCGTGCACCTTGCGGTAATTCGTTTCGAGATTCTTCACGACCACCTGCTGCTGCCCCACCAGCTCGTCGATCAGCATCGCAAAGCGGCGCCCCTCGGTTTGCATGATGGTGACGATGCCCTGCGTGGGTTCCTGCTTCGCGTCCTCGACGTTGAACACTTCGTGCAACGCGACGAGCGGCAGGTATTCACCGCGCACGCGCACCACGCGCTCGCCGTTGGCCACCGTGTAGATGTCCTCGGCACGCGGCTGCAGCGACTCCATCACGAAGTTCAGCGGCAGAATGAAGATCTCGTTGCCGACCTTGACCGACATGCCGTCGAGAATCGCCAGCGTGAGCGGCAGAACGATGCGCGTGGTGCTGCCCTTGCCGGCGTGAGACGTGATTTCAACGTGACCACCCATCGACTGGATGTTGCGCTTCACCACGTCCATGCCGACGCCGCGGCCGGAGACGTCCGTGACCTGCTCCGCCGTCGAGAAGCCCGGCAGGAAAATGAGGTTCCAGACTTCCTCGTCGGTCATGCTTTCGCTGACCTGCATGCCCTGCTTGGCCGCCTTCGCGAGAATCTTGTCGCGGCGCAGACCGGCGCCGTCGTCGCTCACTTCGATCACGATGTTGCCGCCGTGATGCGCGGCCGACAGCACTAGCTGGCCGGTCGAATCCTTGCCCGCCGCGCGCCGCGCCTCCACGGTTTCGATGCCGTGGTCGAGACTGTTGCGCACGAGGTGAGTCAACGGATCGATGATCCGTTCGATGAGGCTCTTGTCGAGTTCGGTCGCCTGACCGAAGGTGACGAGCTCCACCTGCTTGC
>DASPZL010000188.1:0-25672 GCA_035636295.1 Paraburkholderia sp. | reverse complement strand
AGGAACGAGCACGCGCGGATGTGATCGGCGATCACCTTCAGCGAGTTGTTCGTCAGATCGCTCACGCCGGTTTCGCGCGCGGCGGCCTTGATGAGCGCCTGGAACAGGTCGATCTCATAGTTGCTGTGCACGTGCTGCAGCACCGCCGCGATACGCTCAAGACCCATGCCGGTATCGACGCACTGCTTGGGCAGCGGCGTCATGTTGCCTTGGGCGTCGCGGTTGAACTGCATGAACACGAGATTCCAGATCTCGATGTAGCGGTCGCCGTCTTCCTCAGGCGATCCCGGCGGGCCGCCCCACACGTCCGGGCCGTGGTCGTAGAAGATTTCCGAGCACGGGCCGCACGGGCCGGTGTCGGCCATCTGCCAGAAGTTGTCCGACGCGTAACGCGCGCCCTTGTTGTCGCCGATGCGGATAATGCGCTCGACCGGCACGCCCACTTCCTTCGCCCAGATGTCGTGCGCTTCGTCGTCTTCGTGATAGACGGTGACCCACAGCTTGTCTTTCGGCAACTGATAGACGCCCGTCAGCAATTCCCACGCGTAGTGGATCGCGTCGCGCTTGAAATAGTCGCCGAACGAAAAGTTGCCCAGCATTTCGAAGAACGTGTGGTGGCGCGCGGTGTAGCCGACGTTTTCGAGATCGTTGTGCTTGCCGCCGGCGCGCACGCTGCGCTGCGCTGTCGTGGCGCGCGAATACGGACGCGATTCCGCGCCGAGGAACACATCTTTGAACTGCACCATTCCCGAATTGGTGAAGAGCAGTGTCGGGTCGTTGCCGGGCACAAGGCTCGACGAGCGAACGATCGTATGGCCCTTCGATTCGAAGAACTTGAGGAATTTCTCGCGGATTTCGGCGGCTTTCATAGCGTGCGGGGGACGGTCCTGGCTGTTACCGGCGGCATCGTGGGATGCGCCAACTGTTTGTTTCTTAATCGACCGATTATACGGGATCGGCGCCCGTGCGCGGCAGCCCGCCCTGCGGGTTAGCCGTTCGGCCAGGTTTGGCTGGGGCGCATGGGACATCGCGGGGCGCGTCATTCGTCCTATGCCGTTCGGCTGACTCCGCCCGCGTGCGGGAATCGCTTAAGATTGCCCACATCCGCGGCGCCAGGCGCGCCGCTTCGGCTACATAGGAGACAACTACGAACATGGGCGCTCTCAGTCATATCCGCGTGCTGGATCTCACACGCGTGCTCGCCGGGCCGTGGTGCGCGCAAACCCTCGCCGATTTCGGCGCCGACGTGATCAAGATCGAGCGCCCCGAAGTCGGCGACGACACGCGTCACTGGGGGCCGCCGTACCTGAAAACGCCGGAGGGCACGGATACGCGCGAGGCCGCGTACTACCTCGCAGCGAACCGCAACAAGCGCTCGGTCACCGTGGACATCGCGTCGCCCGAGGGCCAGCGGATCATCCGCGAGCTGGCCGCGCAAAGCGACGTGGTGCTGGAGAACTACAAGGTCGGCCAGTTGAAGAAGTACGGGCTCGATTACGCGTCGCTCAAGGCGGTGAAGCCCGATCTGATCTACTGCTCGGTGACCGGTTTCGGGCAGACCGGGCCGTATGCGCAACGTGCGGGCTACGACTTCATCGTGCAGGGCATCGGCGGTTTCATGAGCATTACCGGCGAGCGGGACGGCCAGCCGGGCGGCGGCCCGCAAAAGGCCGGCGTCGCGATCGCCGACCTGATGACCGGCATGTATTCGACCATCGCCGTGCTCACCGCGCTCACGCACCGCGACCGCACGGGCGAAGGCCAGTACATCGACATGGCGCTGCTCGACGTGCAGGTGGCGATGCTCGCGAACATGAATTCGAATTACCTGGCAAGCGGCCAGCCGCCAGTGCGCTGGGGCAATGCGCATCCGAACATCGTGCCCTATCAGACCTTCCAGACGAGCGACGGCTGGATCATCGTCGCGGTCGGCAACGACGGGCAGTTCCGCAAATTCGTCGAGGTGGGCGGCCGCCCGGAACTGGCCGACGACGAGCGTTTCGCGACCAACCCGGCTCGCGTGCGCCATCGCGACGTTCTTGTGCCGATTCTCGCGGAGATGGTTCGTCTGCAAGGCAAGCAGCAATGGATCGCGGCGCTGGAAGCGGCGGGCGTGCCGTGCGGGCCGATCAACGATCTGGGCGAGGTGTTCGAGAACGAGCAGGTGGTGGCGCGCGGAATGCGGGTGGATCTGCCGCATCCGTCGGGCGGCACCGTCAAGCTGGTGCGCAATCCGATCAATATGACCGGCACGCCGCCCGAGGCGTCGGCCCACCCGCCCACGCTTGGCGAGCACACCGAGAGTATTTTGCGCGACGTGCTCGGTTATGACGAGGCAAGGATCGCGGCGCTGCGGGCGCAGTCGGTGATTTGAGTGTGACGGCGCGGTTCGGGCTCCAACGTGGGCTCAACCCCGCTCGACGAACGAAGCCAGCCAGCGCCGCGCTTCGTCCCAATCGCCGAGTCCGCTGTCGGCATTGATGTGGCCGCGCGGGCCGATGTCGATCCAGCGGCTGCCCCACGCGTTCGCACAGGCCCGCGAGAACGGCACGCCGCCGTACGGATCGTCGCTGCTCGCCACGACGATGCTCGCGAAAGGCAGGCGCGTGAGCGGCACCGGCGCGAAGCCGCTCGCGTCCTGTGGAAAATGAGCCTCGGACGGATCAGGCACCGCCACCAGCAAGGCGCCCGCCACCTTCGCAAGCTGCGCCGCGCTCGCGTATTGCGACGCCCAGAAAGCGGTCGTCAGGCAGCCGAGGCTATGCGCGGCGAACACCACGGGCGCGTCCGCCACGGCCACGGCGGCGTCGAGCGTGCGGCACCATGCGTCGCGCACCGGATGATCCCAGTCGGGCATCCGCACGCGTACGCATGCGGGATCACGCTCTTCCCAGCGCGTTTGCCAGTGGCCCGCGCCGGAGTTCTGATAGCCCGGCAGTACGAGTATGTTCGGTTTCTGTTGTGTCATTGTGTTCCCCGCTGCAGTTCGTTCCTGCAGTCCGCTCTTACGGTCCGCTCTTGTAGTTCGTTTTGCAGTTTATTTCGTTCGCGCGGCCGACGCCCGCTCAACGGATCGCGCGGCCTACTCCCACACCGCGCGGATCCGCCGCCGGCTCGGGCATCGTGCCGTCGATGCGAATCATCTGCACGTCACCGTTGAACGACTGCCCCTCCAGCGCGTAGCCCATGGCTTGCAGCTGCTCGGCCAGCTCGCCCGTGATCGGATGATACGGCTCGAAGTAGACGGTCTTCTGCGGCAGCAACTGGTGATGGAAACGCATCGCGGCGAGCGCATCGGTAGGCGCCATGTTGAAGTCGTAAAGATCGGTCATCACCTGGAAAATCGACGTCAGGATGCGCGAGCCGCCGGGCGTGCCGATCACGAGCGACACCTTGTTGTCCTTCAACAGAATGGTCGGCGTCATGGACGAAAGCGGCCGGCGTCCCGGCGCCACGGTGTTGACTTCGGAACTGCTCACGCCGGGCTGACTTGCGCCGGACTGGTTCGAGCCGCGCGGCCTGGTGACGAAGTCGTCCATGGCGTCGTTCAGCAGGAAGCCGCCGCCGTCCACCACCACGCCCGAGCCGAATTGCCCGTTCAGCGTGTACGTGTTCGACACGGCGTTGCCCCACTTGTCGACCACCGAGAAATGCGTGGTCTGCGCTTTTTCCGGCATCGCGTCGCCGAGCCCCGGCTTCACCGGCGCCGCGCCCGGCACTTCGTCGGGCTTGACCTCGTCGGCGCGTTGCGCGAGGTAGGCGTCGTCGATCAGTTTGTCGGCCGGCACCTTGAACGAATCCGGATCGCCCATGTATTGCTGTCGATCGGCGAACACGCGATCCTCGATTTGCGCGATCAAATGAATGTACGGCGCGGAGTTCAACTCGACACCGTCGAAAGCCTGCTTCAGATCGGCCTTCATCTTCAGCATCTGGATCAGGCCGATGCCGCCCGAGCTCGGCGGCGGCGCGGTGACCACCTGGTAGCCGTTCCAGTCGGCGGTGAGCGGCTGACGCCACACGGCCCTGTATTGAATCAGGTCCTGTTTGGTGACCAGACCGTGGCCGTACATTTGCTGGGCGATCAGATCGGCGGTGCGGCCTTCGTAAAATTCGCGCCCGCCGTCGTCGGCGATGCGCGACAAGGTTTGCGCGAGTTCCGGCTGGCGGTACGTCACGCCGGCCTTGAGATTCGAGAAGTAGGCGTCGAAGTTGGTCTTGCCGGCGAAGCTCTTCGACGCGGCGTCGTGGCGCTGCTGCAGCCAGGGCTCGACCTGGAAGCCGTCGGTCGCATAGCGGATCGCGGGCGCCAGCACCTGCTTCCACTTGAGTTTGCCGAAACGCCGCTGCGCCTGCCACATGCCGTCGACCGTACCCGGCACGGCCACCGCGCGATGGCCGACGACGCTCATGCCCGGCACGAGGTTGCCCTTGTCGTCGAGGTACATGTCGCCGGTCGCCTGTTGCGGCGCGCGCTCGCGATAATCGAGAAAGTACGGTTTGCCGTCCATGAAGACGGTCATGAATCCGCCGCCGCCGAGGTTCCCCGCATCCGGAGAGGTCACGGCGAGCGTGAAGGCGATCGCCACGGCGGCGTCCACCGCGTTGCCGCCGGCGGCGAAGATCTGCTGCGCCGTATCCGCGCTGTAGCGATCGGGCACGGCCACCGCCGAGGCGTCGAGCACGGCCTTCGGCGGCAGCGTTTTCGCCAGCGCGGGGGCCGGCGCGACGAAGCTGCCGGTGAACGCGACGGCCACGGCCGAAACCGTCAGGATGCGGGCAAAGGAAAGAGAGGCGAAAGGCGCGCGGGGCGCGTCGTGCGTCGGGACTGACATCCGAGAAACTCCGGAAACTAAGGGCGCCATCGTGGACGAACGGCAGGAGTTCGTGCAAGGCGACAAAGAGCGGTGCGGCCTGCGTGGGCGGCGGCTGCGCGCCCCCGCGCCGCTCGCATCCTAAGTCGGCGGCGTGCGCGTCGACAAAACGTTTTACCTCCTGTTACAGCGACGGCGCAGCACCGGCCTGACCCTTGAATTCCCGCGCAAACCGCCCGAACGTTGGCTGCACGCCGCACTCGCCTGCCGCAAAGGGCCTCGTCAGGTAGAATTGACGGATATGTGGGCGCATTGCGCACCCCGACAGACTTTCACCTTCTCGCATGAATACCGAACGCAACGACGCGCCAGCGGCATCCAATTTCATCCGCAACATCATCGACGACGATAACCGCACCGGCAAGTGGGGCCAGCGCGTCGAAACGCGCTTTCCGCCCGAGCCGAACGGCTATCTGCATATCGGTCACGCCAAGAGCATCTGCCTGAACTTCGGCGTGGCGCGCAGCTACGGCGGCGTGTGCCATCTGCGTTTCGACGATACCAATCCGGAAAAGGAAAGCGTCGAATACGTCGACTCGATCATCGACGCCGTGCGCTGGCTCGGCTTCGAATGGGAAAAGGACCGCAAGGAGCACCTCTACTACGCAAGCGACTACTACGACAAGCTGTACGAATTCGCCGAACTGCTGATCGAACGCGGCAAGGCGTATGTGGACAGCCAGTCGGCGGAAGAAATGCGCGCGAACCGCGGCTCGGCGACCGAAGTCGGCACACCGTCGCGTTTCCGCGATCGTTCGGTGCAGGACAACCTCGACCTGTTCCGCCGCATGAAGGCCGGCGAGTTCAAGGAAGGCGAGCACGTGCTGCGCGCGAAGATCGACATGACCTCGCCGAACTTCAACATGCGCGACCCGGTCATCTACCGGATCCGCTTCGCGCATCACTACCGCACCGGCGACACGTGGTGCGTGTACCCGATGTACGACTACACGCACTGCATCTCGGACGCGCTGGAAAACATCACGCATTCGCTGTGCACGCTCGAGTTCGAAGACCATCGTCCGCTGTACGACTGGATCCTGAACGAGCTCGCCGACGCCGGCATTTTCACGCGTCCGCTGCCGCAACAAATCGAGTTTTCGCGCCTGAACCTGACCTACGCGATCACCAGCAAGCGCAAGCTGCTGCAACTGGTGACCGAAGGCCACGTCGACGGCTGGGACGACCCGCGCTTGCCGACCATCGTCGGCGTGCGCCGGCGCGGTTTCACGCCTGAGGCGATCCAGTTGTTCTGCGAGCGCATCGGCGTCACGAAGGTCGACTCGTGGATCGACATGAGCGTGTTCGAAGGCGCGTTGCGCGACGATCTCGACGAAAAGGCGCCGCGCATTGCGGCCGTGCTCAATCCGGTCAAGCTGATCATCAACAACTTCCCCGTGGATCTCACCGAGCCGTGCAGCGCGCCGGTCCATCCGCATCATCCGGAACAGGGCGTTCGCGAGTTCCCGATCTCGCGCGAGTTGTGGATCGAGCGCGAGGACTACACGGAAACGCCGCCGAAGGGCTATTTCCGCCTGTTCCCGGGCAACAAGGTGCGCCTGCGCTACGGCTACGTGATCGAATGCACCGGCGCGGACAAGGACGAGAACGGCAACGTCGTCGCGGTCCACTGCAACTATTTTCCGGACAGCAAATCGGGCACCGAAGGCGCGAACAGCTACAAGGTGAAGGGCAACATTCACTGGGTCAGCGCGGCAGCCGCGTACCCTGCCGAAGTGCGCATCTACGACCGTCTGTTCAAGGAGCCGCAACCGGACGCCGGTGGCCGAGACTTCCTCGAAGCGCTGAATCCGGATTCCAAGCGCGTGGTCAACGCGTACCTGGAACCGGGCGCGCGCCATGCGCTGCCGGAACAGCGCTATCAGTTCGAGCGCCACGGCTACTTTGTCGCCGACCGCGTCGATTCGAAGCCGGGCAAACCCGTATTCAATCGCATCGTGAGCTTGCGCGACAGTTGGGGCAAGCCGGCGTAAGCTGAAGCGGATACCGCTCACGGTATATCTGGAGCTGATCGACGGCGCGCGTCCCGCTAACGGGATGCACGCCGTTTCGTTACACCGAGTTCTATCGCAAACGACGGCGCGGCCACGTTCACGCGCCGGTCCGGGAGATCCGATGAAAGTTGCAGCCCGCCGCGAAGCGACTGCAGGAGACACGGCAAGGGGCACGCATCGCCATATGCGTACGGTTCTTGCCGCGCACGTCGCTCGCTTGACCCATGCCGCACGTTTCGCGCATCGCGCGCGCCGCGCGCTCATGGCGTTGGCCACGTTGGGCGCGGCGTCGCTCGCCTGCGCCGCCTACACGGAAGAACTCACCGGCACGCTGAAAAAGATCCACGACGACGGCGTGGTCATACTCGGCGTGCGTGAAGCGTCGATTCCCTTCTCATACTTCGACGGCAAGCAGACGGTCGGCTACTCGCAAACCATCGCATTGCAGATCGTCGACGAGATCAGAAAGACGCTCGGCATGCCGCAACTACGGGTGCACGAAATCACCGTGACCTCGTCGAACCGCACGCCGATGCTGCTGAACAACCAGATCGATCTGGAATGCGGCTCGACCACGCACACGGTGGAACGCGAAAATGCGGTCGCTTTCTCGAACAGTTTCTTCCAGTACGCGGTGCGCATGGTCGTGCGCAAGAGCAGCGGCATCACGGATTTTCCGGACCTCGCCGGCAAGACGGTCGTGACCACCGCGACGACCTCCGACGAACGCCTGCTGCGTCGCCTGAATGCCGACAAGCATCTGAACATGCGCATTACCGCCGTGCGCGATCATGCGGACGCATTCGCGGCGCTCAAGGAAGACCGGGCGGTGGCCTTCGTGATGGACGAACCGATCGTGTACGGTTTCAAGTCGACCGATGCGCGTCCCGGCGACTTCATGGTGACCGGCACGCCGCTCGGCTATGAAGTCTACGCGTGCATGTTCCGCAAGGGGGACGAGCCGTTCCGCAAGCTCGTGAACGCCGTGATCTCGCGCGGACAAACTTCCGGCGAGGCGGAACGGCTGTACAAACAGTGGTTCACGCAGCCGATTCCGCCGCACGGCATCAATCTGAATTTTCCGCTGTCGGAGCAGAACCGCGCGCTGTTCGCTCATCCGAACGATCGCGCACTGGACTGAGGCCTGTTTGCGCCCGATTGCGATTGCGTTTACGTTTGAACTTGCAACTGCGGGTGCCCCGGCGTTGCCGCCATCACGGCCTATAACGACCGGTGCAGTTCCGCCAGCGATAGCGTGGTCTGAAAGAGCCGCGTGAGGCTGCGGCTCGCATATTTTTCGACTTCGTGCGGCGCGGCCCAGCGGTATGCGTCCATCTCGGGAATCAGCGTGCCGTCGGAGCGGCGCGGAAACAGCGACGTGCAGGTGCACGAACTCAGATCGAGTTCGCAGGCCTTGGCGCGCGCCGCGAACAGATGCAGATCCTTGTCGCGCCGATAGACGAACAGGCCAAGATCTTTCAGACGCCCGGCCTCGATCGCAATGCCGGTTTCCTCGAGCATCTCCCGCAGCGCCGTGACGTGCGGCGCCTCGCCCTCCTCGCCGTGTCCTTTCGGAATGTCCCAGTGCGACGTTTCGGTGGCGTGCGCAAGCAGCACCCGCCCGTCCGGATCGAGCAGCACGATGCCGCACGAGACGACGCGCGCGGCCATCATCGGCGCACCGCGCCGCCGGGACGCATGGCCTTGAGACGCACGGCGCCAAGCCACACCGGCGGCAAGCCGGCGCACGTTGTCATACCGGCCCGCATGTTTAGTGCTTTTTCTGCAACTGCCAGTTGCCGCCGCCCTGCTTGCAGAATTGCGGACGCAGGCTCATCGATTGCCCCTTCGCATTCAGCACGACGCCGACGTCCCGGCAGGTGCGCTCACCTTCCTTCGCGGTGCTCGCGACGGTGATGGTCGCGTCGATCTTCACGCTATTGCCGGTGCCTTCGTTGACCCAGTTGTCGCTTTCGCCGTCGTGCTTGTCGTTCAGCACGGCGAAGACGGCCTTCTTGATCGAGTCGACGTCGCGTTGCTTCATGTAGCTGACCGGCGTGTCATTCAGAAAACCGAGATTCGCCGCTTGCGCGCCAACGGCAGTGGCAAGCAACAGGCCGCCGGCGGTCAGGTGAAACAGGACACGAGTTCGCATCGACATGAAGGATTCTCCTCGAGAAGTGTTTTGGGCGGTCTCGAACGCGCTTGCCGCGGCTCGTGATCTGGACCCCAAAAGCATAGCATGTCGCCTTCGAAGTGATCGACCGAAGCAGTGCCAGTGCCGCAGCGAATTTGCCGCATTTCCCCGGCGCCTGATTCACGCACCGCCGCAATACACGGGAACAACCCGGCACGGCGACTGCTCAGCGTTTTAGGACATGTCTCATATATTCTTATGAAGCAGGTTTTTAAGATCGTTCTATTGCGCACAGCGCGCTAATCGAGCTTCAAACACCTCATATGAACGTCTACCTCACCCTCGAAACCCTGGTCGTCGCGCTCGCACTGCTTTGCGTGGCGCTCATGCCGGTCTCCATTCGCATCGATCCTGGTCTCGCGCGACGCATCGTGCAACTTGACAGACTGCCCGGCACGCGCTGGCCCAAACTTCTGACACGCGCCGGGCTTGTGTGCCTCCTCGCATCCTTCGTCCTGCTGCTCATCGCCTGCTATTACATCCTGGCCGGCACCGGCCGGTGACCGCGGCCAAGGCGGCACGCGCCGCCGCCAGTCCGAGCGGGCCGCCTTCCCCTCTCATCAGTTCGCGGCAACAGCCTTAGCCCCTGCATTGACCACCTGGCCGCCCGCCTTATATCCATCCGTGAGCGTATTCAGAAACGCCACCACGTCCTTGATTTCCGCCTCGTCGAGCGCCGGCTTGTCGCCCGGCTTGCGATCGAACGGCGGCTCGGTATTCAGGTTATCCCAGTAGCGCCGCGGCAAATCGTCGAACTTCCGCACCTTGCCCTTGACGACCGGATAGAACTTCTCCGGATTCGTGTCGCGCTCGGCGTAGAAGCGCACCACCTGATCCAGCGAATCGTAGATGCCGTTGTGGAAGAAGCGCTTCTTCAACGCGACGTTGCGCAGCGTCGGCGTGCGGAAGATGCCGCAAAATTCGGCGCGGCCCTTCAAGTCGGTACGCTCCGGCCCACAAGCGCCGAGGTCGTAAAAATGCGGATCGCGGTTCACCGGCAGCGCGCGGTTGCGCGGCACGCCGATCGCGATCAGGCCGAAATCGCTGAACTGCGGCGGCGCGCCGTCCAGGGTGCGCTGGCTGATGTGGCAGCTCGCGCAATTGCCCTTCTTTTCGTCGTTGAAGAGTTGCAGGCCGTGAAGTTCGGCCTGGGTCAGCTGCGTCTTGCCTGCCAGAAATGCATCGTACTTGCTGGAGTATGGATAAAAGGTCTCGGGTGTCTGCTCGAACGTTTCGAGCGCCTGCAACACGGCTTTGAAGGTCGCTTCGTCGCTATCGAAAATGCGCGCGCCGAACGCCGCGCGGAAAGCGTCGGCATACGGCGCGGCCTTCACCGCGGCCGTGACCTTGGCCGGCGTGCTGCCCATTTCGAACGACGACAGCAGCGGAATGCGCGCCTGGTCAGCGCCGCGGTCGACGCGGCCGTCCCATGTGAGACCGCCGGTGGGACCGGCGTCCACGCTTTCGTCGCCTTCGTCATCCGACTCGTGATAGTGCTCGGCGAACGCCGGCACCGATTGCAGGTACTTGAGCGTCGGCGCGGCGCGCATGCCGGTACGGTGCATGTCGCTGCCGCCCAGTTGCACGGGCAGCGCATTGGCCGGTGAAAACGCATGGTCCGGACTGTGGCACGACGCGCATGCGAGCTTGCCCGAGCCGGATAGCGACGCGTCGAAGAAGAGCTGCTTGCCGAGCGCCGTCATCTGCCGCACGGACTCGTAGACTTGCGCGCGGGTTTGACCGGCTTGATGGGCGGCAACCGGCACGGCCGAGGCCGCCATTGGCGCGGCCGCGCGCGGCTCGCTGACAGCAGCGCTGGCGCCAATAGCAGCACTAGCGGCGCTAGCGGCGCTGCCGGCAGCGGTGGCAGTCGCTGCACTACCAGCAACAGCGACCGTCGCCGTGGCGCTCGCAGCCGGCGCCCCTGCATCACATGCAGCCAGCGTCATGGTCATCCCCGCGAACATGAACGCCGCCAGCGGCGCCTTCGTCGTCGTCAATCCGACGCACCGCCGCGCCTGCGCCCGAACCGCAGCGTTCCAAATCCCCGTCAGAGCAAGCCGCATATGAATGATGTGAGTTTGCGATATTGAAGTCCGCGAGCGTATTTCATGGACATGTCGTTTAAATGACATATGGCCGACGAAAACCATTCTCGAATCAAGCTATTCGTAAGGTGAACCACATCGTTCTGTCAACTTTCCTTGCGAAACTTTCCTGGGCGGCCATCCATGTAAGGAATCACGCGGCCCGTCCCCAACGCGAGAGAGAGAACCCACATCATATGAACAAGAAACTGATCTGCGCGACGCCCCTGGCGATCGCAGCAGCGTTGACCCTGTATGCGTGCGGCGGCAACGAAGTCACGCAACCGGACATCACGTCGATCAAGACGGTCGTGGTGATTTACGCGGAAAACCGCAGCTTCGACAATCTGTACGGCAACTTCCCCGGTGCGAACGGTCTGCAGAACGTGTCGGCCGCGAGCGCCACGCAGGCGGACCGCGACGGCACGCCCCTCGCGACGCTGCCGCAGGTATGGAACGGCCTGACGCAAACCGGCGTGACGCCGGTGGTCACGCAAGCGATGACTGCCAATCTGCCGAACAGCCCGTTCGCGATCGACGACCCGAGCGGTTTCAACACGCCGATCACCGCGACGACGCGCGACCTGTATCACCGCTTCTACGAGAACCAGATGCAGATCAACGGCGGCAAGAACGACAAGTTCGCCGCGTGGGCGGATTCGGGCGGCCTCGTGATGGGCCACTACACGCTCGACGCCGACAAGCTACCGCTGTGGAAGATCGCGCAGCAATACACGCTGGCTGACAACTTCTTCATGGGCGCGTTCGGCGGCTCGTTTCTGAACCACCAGTGGCTGGTGTGCGCGTGCACGCCGACCTATCCGAATGCGGACAAGAGTCCGGCGGCGGCTTCGATTTCGGCGGTGGAAAGCGACGGCGTCACGCTGAAGGTCGCGAGCAACTCGCCGGCTTCGGCGCAGAGCGGGCCGCCGAAATACGTGCTGTCGGGCAACCTGACGCCCGACTTCTACGCGATCAACACGATGCAGCCGCCGTATCAGCCGAGCGGCAACAAGGCGGCCGCGGGCGGCGACGCGAATCTCGCCGATCCGACTCAGGCCACCACGCTGCCGGCGCAGACGCAGCAGCACGTCGGCGACCTGCTGAACAACGCGAAGGTGTCGTGGGCGTGGTACGGCGGCGCCTGGGGCACCGCGCTGTCGGCGGCGCAAACCGGCACGTCGAACGTGATCTACGGCGCGAATCTGACGGCGCCGAACTTCCAGCCGCATCATCAACCGTTCAATTACTTCGCCGACCTCGCGCCGGGCACCGCGAACCGCACGCAGCATTTGCTCGACGGCGGTCTCGCGGGCTCCGAGTTCGTCAAGGCGATCGATAACGGGACGCTGCCGCAAGTGTCGTTCTACAAGCCGCAAGGCAACCTGAACGAGCACCCGGGCTACACGGACGTCGCGTCGGGCGACCAGCACATTGCCGACGTGATCTCGCATCTGCAGAAGAGTCCACAGTGGAACAACATGCTGGTGGTGGTCACGTACGACGAAAACGGCGGCTTCTGGGACCATGTCGCACCGCCGAAGGCCGACCGCTGGGGCCCGGGCACGCGGATTCCGGCGCTCATCATCTCGCCGTACGCGAAGAAGGGTTATGTCGATCATACGCAGTACGACACCACGTCGATCCTGCGCTTCATCACGCACCGCTTCTCACTGCCGACGCTGCCGGGTATCGCCGCGCGTGACGCGGCACTCGCGAGCAATGGCGGCAAGCCGATGGGCGACCTCACCGCGGCATTGAACATCCGGCAATGAGTGGAGCGGCGGGTGACGGGTGTAGGGGTTCGAGTCCCCTCCGTCGCGCCGGCGCGAGACGTTCAGCGATAAGCTACCGCTGATAAGCGCTCGGCAATCCGCTGGACGGCCACCGACAGTAAGCAACAGTCCGCCTCATGGCGAGACTTTGGCAGGGCAGTTTCGGCTGCCCTTTTTTGCTTTCGGTGCGCGGGTTGGGAGAGGTCGTCACGCCCGCGCCCCGGCCTGCTCGCGTAGCGGCACAACATGGCTTTCAATACAGCGTATGCTTCGACCGAAGGCGCGCTCATCGTGGTCGTTGCGAGCGGCCGCGGCTCGAAATCTCCGGCAATGTGTTGCAGGTTGGCCCACTCTTCCAGGAGCCCGACAGCATGACTGAAAAAACCATCAAGATCCCCGGCCCCGATCATCCGATCACGATTGAACCGGCTAACGCGCGCGTGGTCGTGACCGTCGCCGGCCGCGTGATCGCGGATACGAATAAGGCGCTGGCGTTGCGCGAAGCGTCGTATCCGGCGGTGTATTACATTCCGCGCGACGACGTCGAAATGGCGCTGCTCGAGCGCACCGATCACGCGACTTATTGTCCCTACAAAGGTGATTGCGCTTACTACAGCATTGCCATCGGCGGCGAGCGCGCGGTGAATGCGGTGTGGACGTATGAATCGCCTTATGCGGCCGTGAAGGAGATCGCGCAACACCTCGCGTTCTATCCGGAGCGGGTCGATTCGATCGACGTGCAACCGGCAGCTTGAGCGGCAACGCGCGGCGCGAGATTGAAGTACGGCAGGAGGGACTCGAACCCACCACCCTCGGCTTAGAAGGCCGATGCTCTATCCAGCTGAGCTACTGCCGTAATGAAGAGAGGCGATGCTACGCCAACGTACGGCGTATAACGTGCATCACCCGCAATGAGAACCCGCGATCGGGCATGGGAACCTGTGTGGAATTCCACCAAACGCGCACCACACGGTTCATGGCATACCGAAATTCTAACTGACCGGAGCGGAGACTGGAAATCTCACTCCGCGCGAGGTCGTCCGTATCGGTGATCGCCACGTTGTAAAACAAACGGGCCCGGCAGGTTGAGCCGGGCCCGGATTATAACCGATCGCCCCTTGCGCGCCAGCACGCGGCGCGCAAGGGGCGCAAGCATCGAACGCGATCAGACCGGTTGCGGATGCAACGCGAACCAGCCGAGGAACACGATCCCCGCAATCACGCAGTACACGCCGAACGAAGCCAGACGTCCGCGGCCTTCGAAATAGCGCATCAGGAAACGCACGCTCAGATACGCGGCGATCGCGGTCAGCACGCCGCCCAGCAGTGCGTCCGCGAGTTGGCCCGGCGCGTGGAACAGCTTCGGCAATTCGAGCACGCCCGCCGCGAAAATGATCGGCGTGCCGAGCAGAAACGAGAACTCGGCCGCCTTCTCCGCGGTCAAGCCGGCCGCATTGCCGGCGATCATCGTCAGACCGCTGCGCGAGAAACCGGGAATCAGCGCGCCGACCTGCGCGAGACCGACAAAAAACGCCTGACGGAACGTCATCTTCTCCGGCGCCTGATGCGCGCGCGAGCGTTGCAGCCGGTCGCCGAACCACAGCAGCACGCCGTTGACGATCAGCGCGATCGCGACGATGCGCAAGTCATGAAAAATCCGCTCGAGCCGCTTCTCGAGCAGCAGTCCGACGAGGCCCGCCGGAATCGTGCCGATGATAAGCGCCCACATCATGTGCGCGTCGTCATTGCGGCGGCCGCCGAACGAAGCGAAGAAGCCACGCACCAGCGCGCACCAGCGCTTGCGGAAGTACCACAGCAGCGCGAACGCGGTGCCGAGGTGCAACGCGACAAGGAACGGCAGCAACTGTGGCGCATGCTTGTCGATATGCATGCCGAACAATGCGGGCACCAGCAGCGTATGGCCGAGGCTGCTCACAGGAAACAGTTCGGTGACGCCTTGCAGCACGCTCAGAAAAATCAGAAACGATAGGTTCACGCGGCGGTCCTTGTAAGGAAAATGTCGGGGAACAGCGCGCCGCACGGGGAAGACCGGCGCGTCAAGAGCGCGTCGATTATGCCTGGTCGCAATGTCAGCGCCAAG
Source organism: Paraburkholderia sp. (assembly GCA_035636295.1). Lineage (GTDB taxonomy): Bacteria > Pseudomonadota > Gammaproteobacteria > Burkholderiales > Burkholderiaceae > Paraburkholderia. The sequence continues at coordinate 10,623 of DASPZL010000188.1, read as the reverse complement.
CGTTTGAACCGCGATCGGGGAAATATTGATGCGCTGCGTCACAACTGGAAACCGTTGTTACGCGCCGGAAAAAGAAACGGGCCGCCTGAACGGCGACCCTGTGATCATGAGAAATTCGTGAGGCTTAAGCGACCGGCTTCATGCCGGCGCGCAGTGACGGGCCGGCAGGCGAAACGAAAGGTGTGATCAGCGCTCGAGCTGGTAAAAAAAGTAGACCGTGCTTGCCGCGAACATGCCGAACAGTGCGACACCCATTGCCATTGCGAGATCCATTACGCCTCCTGAGCCGGTCTCGCCCGGTGTTCGAAGTTACCGGGCAGTCAGACGGATTATCGGTAAGGAAGGCCATTGCGCGACACCCGCAATTTCCCCAGAAGGGTTTCCCCGTAGCACAAAGCGGCGCAAAATCTTCGTCTGGAGGCGCGCATTCGGCGCTATCCGGCGTCCGGCACGTTCATGATGTGCGCGTCGGATCCATCTTCAACCCGCACTCAACCTGACTAACCAGCCCATCGATCATGCCCCTTTCCCCGCAACAGGACATTCTCGAAATCCCCCAGGACGCCTCCGTGCTCCGCTTCGCGCCGCAAGCCGGCGGCCGTCTGTTGTCGTGGACGATCGACGGCGAGGCGGTGATCCATTGGCCCGAACACGCCGACTGGAGCCAGCCCGCGCGGATTCGCGGCGGCAATCCGCTGCTGTTTCCGTTTCTCGGCCGGCATCGCGTCGACGGCAAGATCGGTTATTGGCGTGACGCCGCGGGCACGGTGCGCGAGCTGCCGATGCACGGCTTCGCGCGCGACCTGCCCTTCGAAGCTCACGCCGACGTGCATGGCGCCGGCCTGCGCATGGTTCTGACCGACAGCGCCGCGACGCACGGCGGCTATCCTTTCGGCTTCCGTTTCGAAGCGGCCTACACCCTCGTCGACGCATCCACGCTGGAAGTCACGCTGCGCACCGCCAACACCGGCGACGCGCGGCTGCCCTACTACGCCGGCCATCACTTCTACTTCACGCTGCCGCACGCGCAGCGCGGCGAGACCTCGCTGGAGTTGCCGCGCACCGAACGCCGCTATCAGCAGGACGACGGTTCGATCAGCGCCGCCGAACCGGGCGAAGCACGCTACACGCTCGACGAGGCGCGCATCCATGACCGTTTCCATTGCCTCGTCGGCGAACCGGATCAGCCTGTGCGGCTCGTCGCGCCCGGTCTGAACCGGCTTGTCACCATCGACCTGCGACGGCCGGATTCGGTGCCTTGGTACGCGGTCACCACCTGGACGGAAGCCGCGGAGTCGGACTTCTACTGCGTCGAACCGTGGCTGGGCCTGCCGGGCGCGATTCACAACGGCATGGGTTTGCGCTGGCTCGAACCGGGACAAACCGAGTCGGCTACGCTGCGTATCAGCGTCAGCAAGCTGCGTTGATCGCGGCTTTTCAGCCTGCCGCCGTACGGCAGATTTTGCGGCGTTTCGCCGCGTTCCATACCGCGTGTGGCCTTCTCGCTGCCCGTTTTTCGCGTGTCGCAACGCAAAACCGTTAGAATCGGACGCTTTGTATCCACCTGCCGCGTGATCGGGATCGGCGCGCGGCAGCGCTTTGCGAGGTCCAATGCGGGGAACAACAAGAATGATGAAACGGCTCGCCTGCGCGTCGTTGCTGGCGCTGCTCGCCGCGTGCGGGTCGGCGCCGGTGGCGCCAGGCTTCTATCGGGTCGAACGGGGCGATACGCTTTTGAAAATCGCGCGCAGCAACCGGCAATCGGTGCAAAGCATCGTGCGCTGGAACAATCTGACCAACCCGGACAGCATCGAGATCGGGCAGGTGCTGCGCGTCGCACCGCCGGGCGGTGGAGCATCGACGAGCGGCGCGGTACGCAGCAACGGTAGCGGGAGCGCTTCGGCCTCGCCGCGCGCGGCGCCCGCGCCGGCGGACAGCGCGCCGTCGTCCGCGCCGGCCTCCGCGATCTCGCTGATCTGGCCGGCCGAGGGCACCGTGATCCGGCGCTTTGACGGCGCCAATTCCAAGGGCATCGATATGTCGGCGGCTGCGGGAACGCCGGTGGTCGCCGCGGCGGCCGGCACGGTCGTGTATGCAGGCAACGGTTTGCGCGGTTACGGCAATCTGCTGATTCTCAAACACAATGCCGACTATCTGACCGCTTATGCGCACAACCGCGCACTGCTGGTGAAGGAAGGCCAATCGGTCGCGCGCGGCGAAAAGATCGCCGAGATGGGCGACACCGATACCGACCGTGTCATGCTGCACTTTGAACTGCGCTATCAGGGCCGCTCGATTGATCCGTCGAAGGCGCTGCCGCCGAGGTAGGCGTGATTGGAGCTGCTGGCTGGCTGACGCGTTGATCGGTTGGTTATCCCTGCAAGCTGTTCGATCGCCTGTCCGATTGGCCGCCAGGCGCTGCCGCGCTAGCGCCCCACTCGCCCGGCTATCTCCGACACCGGGCACGCGCCCCGCATCCGCGGTCGAGGGAACCCGGCGTGCTACGCTCCATCCGACACACGACGTGGCCGCGCGCCACGTCTTTCCCGTCATCTGTGAGGAATCTGTAATGAAGAGCGCATTTGCGTCCGTCGCGACGGCTGCGGCGATCGGTCTTGGTCTGCTGACGCTCGGCAGCCTCGGCGGCTGCTCCAGCACCACCACCATGACTTACCTGCCGAGCGGCGAAACCGGCTTTGCGATCAACTGCAGCGGCAGCGACGCCAGTTCCAGTTGGGGCGAGTGCTACAAGCGCGCGGGCGAAGTCTGCGGCAACTATGGCTACGACGTCGTTTCAAAAGACGTCGACAATGGCGCCACTTCCGGCGGCTCGGTCGGCGGGATTTTCGGCGCGAACGTGAAGAACCGGTCGATGGTGATTCGCTGCAAACAGTGACGGCACGGCCGCGCAACGCGCGGCGCCGCTGGGACTAGCGGAACCAGCATGCATTAGCGCCCCCGCCACCGCCCCGAACGCGGATCGATGCGCGCAGCGAAGGCAAACAGCACGCCGAGCGCGACCGGCCAGACGCCGAGAAAAATGATCAACCAGGTCATGAGCGACGGAAAGGAAAAGTAATTTTCATGATCCACGGCGCGTGTGAATCGGCAGTGACTCGGTGAATCGGGAAGAAAAAAAAGCCCGGCACGAGGCCGGGCTAACGGGGGTTCGGCGCATATCGGCAAAGGACCGGTTCACCATGCGCCAGAACGAAATCTAACAACTCGCTTTTACAAGCGCAATATATTAATTTCACAGGCAATGTGATGCGGCGTACGGATTCCGCATTACGTGAACCAGAAATGTCGGAATGAAACAGGCCGAATGCGCCCACCGTTTCGTCAGGCAAGGCCATTAACGCCGCGCATGCAACCCGTGAATCGCCCGCCAGGCCGCACAAGCAGGCGCATACACGAACCGCGTCAAAAAACCTGAAGAAAGACTGCTGGCTGATTCCCGCCGGCCGCGCCCAGCATAATCCGGACGCGTTCCATGCCGTATAGCCTTGGTGCGCAAACACACCAATGCCGGCATATTAATCCACTTTCAACCGTACGAATAAACCAGGCAATTTCATCACAAGAAAAATTCGCGAATGGCGAAATAAATTAAAATCCAGAAATAACTACAAATTGCGAAGTTTAAAATCAGCCCCGCGTTATTCATTCGACCAATGGAATGATAAGCAACGGCGCGCATTCATTCAAGCTGGCCGAATGGCTAGGATCGGCCTGCTAAAACCCCGGCTCACACGACTCGCAAACCGAGTTCGGTGACGAGCACCGCAGCCTGCTGATGCGAAATCGTCGCGCCCTTGAAGAGCGCCGCATCGACGAGCCGCACGCCGCTCAAATCCGCTTCGCGTAAATCGGCGCCGTCGAAGCGCGCGCCCTTCAGATGCGCGTCCTTCAGGCTGCCGCCCTCGAAGAGCGCCTCGCGGAAATCGACTCCGGCAAGATCGGCATCGGAGAAATCCAGTTGCTGCAGCGTGGCCTTGCGAAACGACAGGCCGCGCAAATGCGCGCCAACCAGCAAGGTTTCGACAAAGCGCAAGCCCAGCGCGGCACAAGCCTCGAAATTCGCACCGGTCAGCTTGCAGCCATGAAACGACGCCGACGCGAGCTTCGCGCGCCGCCAGCTGGTGTTGTTCAGGTCGCTCGACTGGAACGCCGCATCGACCAGATCGGCGGACGCGAAATCCGCCTCACGCCCGCGGCAACGGATCCAGCGGGTATGCGAGAGCGCCGCGCCGAAAAACGAGGTCTCCACAATCGTGCAGCGGTGAAATTCGGCGCCGCGCAGATCGAGTCGCGACAGATCGGCGCCTTCGAAATCGCAGTCGGTGAAGCGAAGCGGCGCCCCCGGCAGCTCCCTATCGCCCGCGCCATTCGCCGCGATGAGGCGCTCCACGTCGGCGCGCGTAAGTGTGGCGTCGATCACTTCATGAGCTTGCGTGCCCGAAGCCGGTGCCGTTGAATCCAGTGACATGAGGGCTCAGAATCAAAATTTCGAAAGACCCAAGCGTACCGGAACGCGCGCCGCCCTGGTGATCCGCGCCAATGGTTTATAGTGACGGCCCCGTCAAAACGCGCTTACGATGACTTCCAACGACGCCACCCATAGCCCGCTGTACGCGAAACTGCTCGCCGAAACCGCCAAAATCGGCTGGCCCGAACTCGAACGCTTTTTTGCCCGCGGCATGCTGCTGCGCGTCGCGCGCGACCTCGATCTGGTAAGCGTCGCCGAAGCCATCGCCAGCAACGACACCACACAGGTCACGCAATGGCTGTCGGCCGGCCTCGTCGAACGCGTGCAGGCGGAAACCGCCGCGGATTTCGCCGCGCGCGACCCCGATCTGTGGGCGGTGGTCGTCTCTCCATGGGTGTGCGTGCAGGAACGCAATTGAGCGAAACCGCGCACGCCCCGAAGGAAGTCTCCTTGGGGGACGGTGCGGGCACCAGCACGGCCGCGCCCGCCGTACCGGTGCATTGGCATCGCCGAGTGCTGACGCTGGCGTTTCCCATTGTCGTCGCCAATCTGACGCAGCCGATTCTCGGCGCGGTCGACACCGCCGTCGCCGGCCATCTCGACGGCGCGTCGTATCTCGGCGGTGTGGCGCTCGGCGGAGTCTTTTTCAACTTCGTGTTCTGGGGCTTCGGCTTTCTGCGCATGGGGACCACGGGCCTCGTCGCGCAAGCGCATGGCGCGCGCGATGACGCCGAGCTGCGCAGCAACGTCGTGCGCGCGCTATTGCTCGCGGCCGTCATCGGCGCGGCGGTGCTGATGCTGCAAATGCCGCTGATCGAGTACACGTTGCGCGCGATCGGCGGCAGCGACGCCGTGCAGCGTCAAGCGCAGGTCTACTGTCATGCGCGCATCTGGGCCGCTCCGCTCGCGCTCGGCAATTACGTCGTGCTGGGCTGGCTGCTCGGCACTCAGCGAGTGCGGCTCGCGCTGCTCTCGCAAGTGTTCATCAACAGCGTGAACATCGTGGCCGTGCTGCTCTATGTGTACGCATTCGACTGGGGCGTGGCCGGCATCGGCGCCGCCACCGCCACGGCCGACGCGCTCGGCTTCGTGCTCGGCGCCGCGCTGCTGTGGCACGGCAGGCCGCGCGGCCTGCCTGCGCTGAACCGCGCGGCCTTGCTCGACGCGGCGGCGCTCAAGCGTCTGGTGGTGCTCAATCGCGACATCTTCGTGCGCACGCTGTGCCTGCTTCTCTCGTTCGGCTGGTTCGCGCATCTCGGCGCGAGCCAAGGTGACGCCACGCTCGCCGCCAACGCGCTGCTGCTGAATTTTCAGACCTTCATGGCTTACGGACTCGACGGCTTCGCGCACGCCGCCGAAGCGCTCGTCGGCGCGGCGATAGGCGCACGCGACCGGCACGCCTTCACGCAGGCCATTAGCGTGACGGCGCTGTGGTCCGCGCTCGGCGCGCTGGGTTTCTCGCTCGTGTATTGGGGCGCGGGCGCGTGGATCGTCGAACGTCTGACGGATCAGGCCGCGGTGCGCGCCGCCGCTGAAACGTATCTGCCTTGGGCCGCGTTGTCACCGGTGGTTTCGGTGTGGGGCTTTGTGCTCGACGGCGTGTTCATCGGCGCGACGCGCACGCGCGAGCTGATGATGTCGATGGTGGTGTCGTTTGCGATGTTCGTGGCGGCGTCGTGGGTATTGTTGGCGCTGCATGGCAATCACGGTTTGTGGGCCGCGATGCTGCTCCTGATGGCCGCGCGCGGTGTAACGCTCGCGCGCTATCTGCCGGGCGTCGTGCGCGGCATGGCGGGTGCGGGCGGCTAGCCACGCTCATTCATCCGCATCGCAGCACGCGGTTACGGCTTGAAACAAGCGCATACATATCGCGCATGAAGCCCGCCCTAGAATGACCGCAGCCCGCGCTCTCCGCGCGAACAGTGCGCGCGGGTCAGAAGCGCCGGCGTGCCCGCGTCGGCGCTTCGCTTTCATCTTCAGTCGACGTTCAAGGCGAGACCGGCGCGGGCACCATCGCCGGCGGACGATTGTCGGTGGGCACGCCGTGATAGTCGGCGGGATCTTGCGGCGGCGGACCGCCGTGATGGCCGGGACCGTTCGCACAGCCGGCGAGGCCGGCAACCAGCAGCAGCGCAATCAATGGGACGCGAATCATAGACACCAGCCTCTCTCGGAACAGAATGAAATAACGGCAACAGGCGCAAGCCTGATAGCAGGCGGCACGACGCGCCCGCAACCAGGCGCCGGGAGTCTACCTGCAAAGCACATTCCACGACGTCGCGGCAAGCGGTCTTCCCCTCCCGTTTCGTTACGCGTAACCTACTATGAAGTCACAGGCGCACGTCATAGGAGACTGCCATGGACGCTGAATCGATCGCGGGTCTGGTCGGACTCGCAATAGGTCTGCTCGTGCTGCTCGCGTTGTCGATTTTCGAATCGAGGGCGTACAAGCGTGAGCACGACGGCGAAGGCATGGTGCATCACTGGGTCACTCACCAGCACATGCATATGCCGCACTGGATGCGTCGCCGGCACTGAAACGGATTCTGGCGGCGCCGCGCGCTTTGCGTGGATTCGGGCCGCCCAAGCGGTTCATCGCTGAGCCGGCACATCACTGACAATCGACGGCGCGACGCTCGCGCCCGTCGATTCGTTTGACCACCACCACGACCCTGTTGCCGCCGGTCGCCGCGCCTTCGCGCCGGCCAGGGCGCTATTGGCGCGGCCCGGCTTCAATTCCCCCGCACGCGCGCCAACGCGCAACGCCACCACCCGATATGCGCACTCCGCGCGCAAGTTTTTCCTGCCGGCAAACGGCGTGAAACATGGCTTGCGCCACGGCCCGAGCCCCACGCGCCCGGCGGCTTACCTTGCACGCTGTCGTTCCCCGATAGGCACATGCCTTGCTCAATTCCACCTGAAGGCGCGCATGCCGCGCGCCGATCGTCCCGGCGTGCATGCGCCGATCACCCGACCATGTGGCCCAGCGATCCCGAGGGCCGGACAGGAGAACTCGAATGACCATCGGAACCATACTGCTTATCGTGCTCATCCTGCTGCTGATCGGCGCATTGCCGAGTTGGCCGTACAGCGGCGGTTGGGGCTATGCGCCGACCGGCGTGCTCGGCGTCGTCCTGATCATCGTGATCGCGTTGCTTGTGATGGGGCGTATATAGATGGCGCCGTGGCGCTCCCTTTTCGCTCCGGCGCAATTCATGATTGACTCTGGCACCCAATGCCAGATAGAATCTCGGATTCGTCGGAGCGTAGCGCAGCCTGGTAGCGCATCTGATTTGGGATCAGAGGGTCGTAGGTTCGAATCCTATCGCTCCGACCACGAAAAGCAATACGAAACCCGCGTCGCCTCCGGCTTCGCGGGTTTTTGCTTTTGAGCGTTTCACTTGCTATTGAGCGTTTCACTTGGGGGCTCGACTTGCGGACTCACAAGGCCGCATGCGACAGTGCTTGAAAAACCGGCGCTGCTTTCCTCTCGCAACCGGAGTCAAGGAGACATGCATGGATCTGATCCTCTGGCGTCATGCCGAAGCCGAAGACTTTGCCGCCAACGACCTCTCCCGAGCGCTCACCACCCGAGGCCGCAAACAGGCGCAAAGCGTCGCCAAGTGGCTTCGCACGCGTCTGCCCGACGACGCCGTGGTCCTCTCGAGTCCGGCGGTGCGCACCATCCAGACCGCGGAGACCTTGAGCGACCAGTATCGCGTGGTGCGCGAACTCGCGCCCAACGCCAGCGCGAATGACGTGCTCGAGGCAGCTGGCTGGCCCAAAGGCATCGCGCAAACCGTGGTGGTGGTCGGCCACCAACCCACGCTCGGCCACGTCGCCGCGCGGCTGCTCGGCGACAGCGAGGCAAGCTGGCCACTGAAAAAAGCCGGCGTATGGTGGATCGCGAGCCGCGAACGCGACGGCGGTGAACAAGCCGTGCTGCGCGCGGCGATGAGCCCCGATCTGATCTAGGCAACGCGTCTCAAGCCTGCGTGACCACGCGCGCCGCCAGGGTAAAGCCCACGCGCGACACCTGCCACATGGCGAGCCGCGCGTCCGCATGCTTACGGGCCGTCATCCAATCGTCACGGCTTTGCCATGCGAGCGTCACCGGGCGTTACTACATTGGCGAAAAAAGAATTCTCCCTTTTTTCGACCAGGACCCCCCATGCGAGAACTGCCGACGCCTACCCTGCCCCTCGCTTCGATCTTCGAGTTGCGTCGTCTGCCGCGCGCCGAAGAAACGGTCACCGCCCAGCATCGCCTGCAAGTCACCTGGGCCCGCACGGACGAAGAACTGCGCGAAGCCCAGCGTCTGCGCTACCGCGTATTCGCCGATGAAATGGGCGCACGTCTGACGGGCCCCGCGGGTCTCGACGTCGATGCATTCGATGCCTACTGCGATCATCTGCTGGTGCGCGATCTCGACACGCTGAAAGTGGTCGGCACGTATCGCGCGTTGCCGCCGCATCAGGCCGCGCGTATCGGACGCCTGTATGCGGAAAGCGAGTTCGACGTGTCGCGTCTGACGCACCTGCGCGCGAAGATGGTCGAAGTGGGCCGTTCATGCGTGCATCCGGACTATCGCAGCGGCTCGGTCATCATGTCGCTGTGGGCCGGGCTCGCCGGATACATGAAACACAACGGCTACGAAACGATGCTCGGCTGCGCGAGCGTCGCGATGGTCGACGGCGGCCACTATGCGGCGAATCTGTATTGCTCGCTGCGCGATAACGCAATGACGGCGCCGGAATATCGCGCGTTCCCGCACACGCCGCTGCCGGTGGACGAATTGCAAACGGGCGCCGACGTCGCGCCGCCGCCGCTCGTGAAGGGTTATCTGCGTCTTGGCGCGAAGATTTGCGGCGCGCCGGCATGGGATCCCGACTTCAATACCGCGGACTTTCTGACGCTGTTCCGTCTGTCCGATATCAATGCGCGTTACGCCCGCCATTTCCTCGGCGATGCAATGCCGCGCTGAGCGGCATCGGCGTCAAGCCACGCGCTCAGCCCGCGTCGGCGGCGCCTATAAGAAAAGCCCGGCAACTACCGGGCTTTTTGCTTCTTTCATTCACAAGAGACGCGCTTCAATCGTCCGTATAAACCACACGATACGGGATGCCAACTTTCTCCCACTCCGCGGCTTCCTGGATCAGGCTGTAATCGGTCAGCGGATTGTTCGCCACCCACTCGTTCGGCAAACGCACCTCATAACCGCCGTTAGCCTGCGCGACGGCGATATTAGGCAAGCCGACGTCCGCACGCCGGCGGCACAGCAGCGCCGCGAGCCGCAGACAGAACAACAGCGGCCATTCCACTTCGCGTGTTTGCGAGAGCTTGCCGAGCTTGCCCGCGTGACCCAGCACGAGCGCGGCAAGCCGCGCCTGGTCGGTGCGTGAAAAGCCCGGCATGTCCGCGTTGCTGGCGATATAGGCCGAATGCTTGTGATACGCGCTGTGTGAAATCGATAGCCCGATTTCGTGCAGCGCCGCCGCCCAACCGAGAAACATGCGATTTTCCACGCGGCGTTCCTCGTCAGGCTCCGCGAACTGGTCGTAAAAGCGCACTGCGAGTTCGCCGATACGCCCGGCCTGCGCACGGTCCACGCCATAGCGGCGCATGAAACCTTCCACCGTGACCGTGCGCATGTCTTCGTGTTGCGAACGGCCCAGCAGGTCGTACAGCACGCCGAGACGCAGCGCGCCGTCCGTCGTGTCGACGTAGTCGACGCCGAGTTCGTCGAACACCGCGATCATGATCGACAAGCCGCCGGCCAGCACCGGCACGCGATCGCCCTTCAACGCGACAAGCTTCAGGCGATTGACGTTCTCCGCCTTGATCAACGCCCGCTTGAGCCGCTCGAGCCCGCCGCGCGAAATGCCGTGCGTGACGCCCGGATCGTTGAAGCCGTTTGCCTCGACCAGTTCGGCCAACGCGCGTGCGGTGCCCGACGAGCCGATCGCCTGCTCCCAGCCGGTCTTCTTGTACTCGGCGGAAATGATCTGGATTTCACGGCCCGCGGCGAGTTCGGCCTGACGCATCGTGTATTCGTCGACATTGCCTGCCGGGAAGAATGCACGGCTATGGCTCACGCAGCCGATGTACAGGCTCTCCATCTTGATCGGCGTGTA
>DASPZL010000187.1:0-3601 GCA_035636295.1 Paraburkholderia sp. | reverse complement strand
CACCCTTCTTCCAGATGGGCAGCTGGATTGGCGGCGACCGCGACGGCAACCCGAACGTCACGGGCGAGACGCTCGAAAACGCGATTACGCGCCAGGCCGCGGTCATCTTCGAGCACTATCTGGAACAGGTGCACAAGCTCGGCGCGGAACTGTCGGTGTCGAACCTGCTGGCGGGCGCGAGCGACGAACTGAAGGCGCTCGCGGAAGCCTCGCCCGATCACTCGCCGCACCGCACGGACGAACCGTACAGGCGCGCGCTGATCGGCATTTACACGCGGCTCGGCGCGAGTGCGCGCGTGAGGCTCGGCGAAGGCGTCGTGCCGCTGCGCAGCGCCGGCCCCGGCGCGCCGAAGATTCGCGCGATTCCCTACGACGATTCGTCCGAGTTCGTGCGCGATCTGCACGTGCTGATCGATTCGCTCACCGAGCATCACGGTGCGTCGCTGGCAACGCCTCGTCTGTCGCCGCTGACGCGTGCCGCCGAAGTGTTCGGCTTCCACCTCGCGAGCATCGATCTGCGCCAGAGCTCCGACATCCACGAAGCAGTGATCGCAGAGCTGCTGCGGCGCGCGGGTGTCGAAAGCGACTACGCGGCGCTTTCGGAAGCCGACAAGCTGCGCGTGCTGCTCGCGGAACTCGCGCAGCCGCGCCTGCTGCGCTCGCCGTATGTCGAGTACTCGGATCTGGTGAAGAGCGAACTCGGCGTGCTGGAACAGGCGCGCGTGACGCGCGAGAAGTTCGGCGCGCGCGCGGTGCGCAACTACATCATTTCGCACACGGAGACGGTGAGCGATCTGGTCGAAGTGATGCTGCTGCAAAAGGAAGCGGGGCTGCTGCAAGGCGCGCTCGGCAACCCGGTCGATCCGGCGCGCGCGGGCCTGATGGTGATCCCGCTCTTCGAGACGATTCCCGACTTGCGCAACGCGTCACATATCATGCGCGACCTGCTGGCGCTGCCGGGCATCGATACCGTCATCGAGAACCAGGGCAACGAGCAGGAAGTGATGCTCGGCTATTCGGACAGCAACAAGGACGGCGGCTTCCTGACGTCGAACTGGGAGCTGTACCGCGCGGAACTGGCGCTGGTGTCGCTGTTCAATGAGCGCGGCATCACGCTGCGGCTGTTCCATGGACGCGGCGGCACGGTTGGACGCGGCGGCGGCCCGACCTATCAGGCGATTCTTTCGCAGCCGCCGGGCACGGTCGATGGGCAGATTCGCCTGACGGAACAGGGCGAGGTGATTGCGAGCAAGTTCGGCAACCCGGACATCGGCCGGCGCAATCTGGAGACGGTCGTTGCTGCGACGCTCGAAGCGTCATTGCTGCCGCACGGCAATGCGCCGTCGCAACTGCCCGACTTCGAAGAAGTGATGCAGACGCTGTCGGATGCGGCGATGGCGTCGTACCGTGCGCTCGTCTATGAGACGCCGGGCTTCACCGAATACTTCTTCTCGTCGACGCCGATTGCGGAGATCGCCGAGTTGAATATCGGCAGCCGGCCGGCGTCGCGCAAGCTGCAGGACCCGAAGCAGCGCAAGATCGAGGATCTGCGGGCGATTCCATGGGGTTTCTCATGGGGACAATGCCGGCTGCTGCTGACGGGTTGGTATGGGTTTGGTAGCGCGGTTTCCGGTTGGCTCGATGCCGCGGGCACGAACACGGAGCGTGAGCGTCGTGTGAATCTGCTGCGCAAGATGCATAAGGCGTGGCCGTTTTTCGCGAACCTGCTGTCCAATATGGATATGGTGCTGGCTAAGACGGACCTCGCGGTGGCGTCGCGTTATGCCGCGCTTGTGGCTGACAAGAAGCTGCGCAAGCATGTGTTCGAGCGGATCGTGGCGGAGTGGGAGCGCACGTCCAATGTGCTTTCCGAGATTACGGGGAAGAAGGAGCGGCTCGCGGATAATCCTTTGCTCGCGCGGTCTATCAAAAACCGGTTTCCGTATCTCGATCCTTTGAATCACCTGCAGGTGGAACTGCTCAAGCGACATCGCGCTGGGGATGATAATGTCCGCGTGCGGCGCGGGATTCATTTGACTATCAATGGGATTGCGGCGGGGTTAAGGAATACGGGCTGATCTGGCTTTGTGCAGTGCAGGGGCGGCGGTTCTTTTTAGAACCGCCGCCTTTTTTTGTACTTATGTGCAAATTCTACATACCGTACTTAACATGATCAGGCATCTCAAAAAATACCTGACGCGATCCATACCACACCATTACATTTTGATTTGATCGCCCGCACACAAGATGACCGAGCGCTGGCAAAATTCGCCGCACTTGGTCGATCTCGACAAGTCACGTGGGGAATCGGCTGATACGCACGCGCCATTAGTTACCCGCCATCGAATGGCGGCGCATAATCACAAAAAAGCGTCGAAATTTCTTCATCCATATTAATCTGTATAACGAATCATTTGACACGTTAAAAATAAATGCATCGAGGCGGGCAATCTTTAGCGCAACCGATTTCCCGTATTTTACTTAGTACTACACCATTTATTTACAAAAAACAGCATGATCAGAACGAAGGGCAAACGAACCTTGATCGCGATGTGTTGCGCGCTGACCGTTTCGGCTTGTGGCGGCGGTAGCACTGACAGCAGCACCGGCACAGGCAACGTGCAAGACAGTGCCTCAAACACCGCTGGACATGGACAAACGAACCAAGCACCGGGTTTCACCCAGGCGTCAGGAACTCAACAACTATGGGAAGGAACGAATCCCACCGCTCCCATGAAGCCGCAAGTCACGCTCGATGACAAAGGCACGGTCGTCGCATCATGGATTGAAGGCATTTCTAGCGAGCTCATCACATCAGTGGCCGACGCCAACGGACACTGGTCTTCTGCAAGTGTGCTGACGAAAGGTTCAATCAACTCCGGCGAAACGTACGCACTTCGGAGCAATTCATCAGGGCAGCGCGTGCTCGTCGTCCCGAAATTCAATACTGGCGCTGGTTCATATCCGTACGCCGTGTACTTCTACGGACCATCGAGCGGTTGGTCTGATGCCGTTCCTTTGAATCGCCAGCTCGCGGCAGTCAGTCCGGACGCGTCTGATATCCAGGTCACTGGCGATGGCACAGCGCTGACCTCGGTGTCGAGTTACAACCCGTTCGAAAAGAACCAGCCTCTCGGACCTGCTGAGCTATACCGCTTGCGCCCAAATGGTGCGCAGACAACGGGGCTAACAACCGTATCCATGTCAGTCCTGGGGACGCCCCTTCCGTCACAACAAACCACAGTTGCCGGCGCTTTCTTCGCCATGCCCCGGCAAGACACTGCCGCCGTCAAGAATCAAGGCTATCTATTCTGGCAGGAAGCAGGTGGGGGCTCTCAACCGTACTCGTCTCTCGGCGTCCTTGGCGCGATCATCACATCTCCACCCCTCTATACGACCGACGCGCGTGGCGTCGCGCAAAGCGTCGCAGCGGGCCGCGCAACATGCGGTACCCGTGGCGTTCCTCAGGCTATGACTTCGATCGCGCGCACGGCTACTGTGATTTGGGGCGATCCGACGCCTTCTGGCACGTGTACGCTGAAGGGGACTAAATTTGACGAAGATCACGGCGGGCAAGCACGCACCGATACTCTCGGCTCTC
>DASPZL010000186.1:0-2622 GCA_035636295.1 Paraburkholderia sp. | reverse complement strand
GGGCAGCCGATCCGGTAGCAACGGATCGAGGTCGCCGGATCGAAGTTGTGCTGCTGGAACTTGATGCGTTCGATCTCGCGCAGCGCGTTCTGCACCGGTTCGAGCAGGCGCAAGCCGTATTCGGTCGGCACCATGCCGGATTTGCCGCGCACCAGCAGCGGGTCGCCGGTGATGTCGCGCAAACGGCGCAGCGCCGCGCTGATGGCGGGTTGCGATTGATTCAGTTTGACGGCCGCGCGCGTCACGCTGCGCTCCATCAACAGGGTGTGCAAGACGCGTAGTAAATACGTATCGATCGCCTCGCGTTGCTGACTCATGACTTCTCCGAAATATATGTTCTGGCTGATCGAGCGGGCATGTGAGTATATGGCTTTTAATATGAACGAAAAACGGCGTCAAGGGTGGGATACCCGCAAAGCACGCTGCGGCGCGGGTTTGCGGGGAATTTTGGCGGCTCGACTGACTGGGTCGAATTAGGTATTGTCATCCGGTTGTGGTGACGGATCGTCTGCCGGCAAGGCGGGCGGACGCGCTGTAACGGGCAGTCACCGACGTACTACGGAATCACATGAGCGACTCTTCTTATAGCGACGGCGCCGCCGCGCAGCCGGCAACGAGGCCGGAACAGGCGGCGCCCCGGTTGGTGCTCGAGGGCATCACCAAACAGTACCCGGCCGTGCGCGCCAACGACGACGTCACGTTGGTCGTCGCGCCGGGTGAAATCCATGCCGTGCTCGGCGAAAACGGCGCCGGCAAAAGCACGCTGATGAAGATCATCTACGGCGCGGTGCGGCCCGACGCCGGCGAGATCCGCTGGGAAGGCCAGACCGTCGAGATCGCGAGCCCGGCGGCGGCGCGCAAGCTCGGCATCGGCATGGTGTTCCAGCACTTTTCGCTGTTCGAGACGCTCACCGTCGGCGAAAACATCGCACTCGCGCTCGACGAATCCTTCGATCTGAAGACGCTTTCCAAACGCATCCGCGAAGTCTCCGCCGATTACGGCCTCGACATCGACCCGCAACGTCACGTGCATAGCCTGACAGTGGGCGAGCGGCAACGTGTGGAGATCGTGCGCTGCCTGCTGCAGAACCCGCGCCTTCTGATCATGGACGAACCGACTTCGGTGCTCACGCCGCAAGCGGTCCGCAAGCTGTTCGAGACGCTGCGGCGTCTCGCTGCCGAAGGCTGCAGCATCCTCTATATCAGTCACAAGCTCGACGAAATCCAGGAACTCTGCGACACCGCCACGGTGATGCGCGGCGGCCGCGTGACCGGTCACGTGAAGCCGAAAGAGGAAACGCATGCGTCGCTCGCGCAGTTGATGGTCGGCCATTCGCTGCCGGATTACACGCGCCGTGAACACAAGCCGGGCGCCGTGCTGCTCGACGTGAAGCAGTTGTCGGTGGAAAGCGACGATCCGTTCGGCACCTCGCTCGATAACGTGTCGTTCGGCGTGCATGCGGGCGAGATCTTCGGCATCGCGGGGGTGTCGGGCAACGGGCAGGCCGAATTGCTGTCGGCGCTCTCGGGCGAAAAGCGCGGCGCGAACAGGAATTCGGCCGACGCGGTCACGATCTGCGGCAAGGCGGCGGGGCGCCTCGGTGCAGGCGGACGGCGCGCGCTCGGCTTCGGCTTCGTGCCGGAGGAGCGCCTCGGCCGCGGCGCGGTGCCGGCGATGACGCTGTCGGAAAACGCGCTGCTTACCGCGCATCGGCAGCAGATGGTGAGCTCCGGCTGGATCAAGGCGGGCGCGATGCGCGCGTTCGCGAGGCGCTGCATCGAAGCTTTCGACGTGCGCTGCGGCGGCTCCGAAGCGTTGGCGCAAAGTCTATCCGGCGGCAATCTGCAGAAATACATCATGGGCCGCGAGATTCTGCAGGCGCCCAAGGTACTGGTGGTCGCGCAGCCGACTTGGGGCGTCGACGTCGGCGCGGCGGCGTTCATTCGTCAGCAGTTGCTGGATTTGTCGGCGCGTGGCGTGGCGATTCTGGTGATCTCCGAAGAACTGGAGGAACTGTTCGACATCTGCGATCGCATCGCGGTGCTCGCGCGCGGCAAACTCTCGCCGGTGCGTGCCACCGGCGCGACCAACGCCGAGGAAATCGGCCGCTGGATGGCGGGCCTGTTCGGCGACCGCGAGGGCGCGGCGCCTTCGGCGGAACAGCCGGCGCACGCCTGACGCGGACCGGCAACGCCGGAACCCAACATAACGACAATGACACGCTACCCATGATTCTTCCGTATCGACTCGAAGCACGCACGACGCCCTCGCGCACCATGCAGCTTGCCGTGCCGCTGATCGCCGCGTTGCTCACGCTCGCGATCGGCTTCCTGATCTTCAGCCTCGTCGGCCGTGATCCGCTGCAGGCGATGCACGCGTTTTTCATCGAGCCGCTCGCCAGCGTGAACGGCTGGTCCGAACTGCTGCTGAAAGCGTCGCCGCTGTGCCTGATCGGCCTCGGCCTCGCGATCGGCTATCGCGCCAACGTCTGGAACATCGGCGCCGAAGGGCAGATGCTGCTCGGCGGCATTGCCGCGAGCGGCGTCGCGATCTATTTCGACCAGGCCACCGGCTGGTGGATTCTGCCGGCCATGATGATCGCCGGCGTGCTCGGCGGCATG
>DASPZL010000185.1:0-2330 GCA_035636295.1 Paraburkholderia sp. | reverse complement strand
CAACAAAGAACCAGCGAAAGGCAAAACGCGTACCGCGCCATGAACCGGCCGCCGCAAGGGAGGTCGGCCTGCGGCCGCGCGCCTGAAGGCGCGCCCTGTGTGTCGGACATGTCCGACAGTTTGGGGGTGAAAGTCCCCTGTGCAACCTGATGGAGGTGAAGCACTAGCTAGTTTCTGTCGCGAAACGCATGGATCTTGTGAGGTGAGGGCAAGATTTTCAATGTTGACGCCATCGTGATATTACTCTGAGTTGCATTTTGGACGGCATACGCGGCGGCATTTTCGGGCGCTAATCGAGTGGGGGCCGCGGACGTGATGAAAGAGGACACGTCGTCGCTATGAGAGCGCAGGCTCGACGGTGCCGTCAAGCGGCGCTTCGTTTGCGCGACGATCGTTTCGCCAGCAAGGAAGCAATGGTCATCAAATTGTTGGCGAGCACGGCAGCACCTACCAATAGCTCGAAGCGCTCGTTGCCCTCGGCGAGACAGCGCTTCATGCCGCGACCGCGGAACAGCACCGAGATACGCCCTTCGATGCCGGCGCGGAAGCGCTGTCCTTGCTTGAAGACTGGACTCTTCTCGTAGGCTTCGCGCTCGGGCGTCTTCTTGCCTCCGCGCTGCGGGATACACACCACCTTGACGCCGCCTTGCTTGCACGAGGTCACATTTTTCTCATTGAAGAAGCCGCGATCCGAACCATACAATTCCGGAGCGCTGCCGAAGGCATCTTGGTGGCGTTTCAGCGAGGGCTCTACATGGCCCTCGTCGGAAGGATTTCCTTTCAGCACTTGATATTGCGTGATCAGACCATGCGCGCTCTCGGCGAGAAAGACTTTGTGGCCGAACTCCAGCGGCGTTCGCACCTTGCCGCGCTTGATCAGATCCGTGTGCGGCTCGAAAATGGAATAGATCTTCTCCGCGTTGGGAACTTGTTCTCCCGCGAGCACCCGACGGCGTGCCTGATCGATAACGCGGTCCCCCAGTCCACAATAGCGGTCGATCTCCTTTCGCAGTTCCGCGATAGCCAGCTCGGAAAGCAGGTCTTTGCCGCGCACCACCCGGGTATGTCTAAGCGCCGCTCGTGCGCGTTCCACCACTTCCTCGGCAATGCCGATGAGTTCGCGGTATTTGCTGGTTTGCCGCTCGTGCCGTTGCGTCGTGGTCATGCGCTGGAGGGCTTGCATCCGCCGTCGTGCCGCACGCGTGCGATTGCGAAAACCCTTGATAGGCCGCGCAATCGCTTCCGCCAGCTGGCCGACCAAGCGCGTGACCACGCGCACGACATCCCATAACAACGTGTTATCGGTGGGATGATGAATGTCGGTCTGCACGACCGTGGTGTCGACACGCAGCTTCTTGCCATCTTCCAGCCCGCGAGCAACCGCCGCCTGCACCACCAGTTCATTGACGGCCGCGAGCGTCTCCGGAGTCAGCCGGATAAAGGAGCGATGGAACGCATCGTGCTTGGGCACCGGCTGGCAATAGAAATCGGTGAACCGGCGCAGCGTGTATCCGTCGGCGATCCGTTCGCGCAGTTCGCGATAATCCCAGTTCTTGACACGCATGAGGACCAGCGAGCGCAACACTTGTTGCGCCGTCAACCCGTTGCGGCCGGTGTCGGGCCGCTTCAGACCCCGTCGCAGATCGTGGCGTATCGTCTCGATCATCTCTTCGTGGTCGGCAATAAAATCGGAGATGGCCTGCAGCAGCGGCTCCAGAACCAGCCCCTGCTGCAGCAACTCCAAATCGGCAAAACTGATCTGTGGATTGGCGGCTCTCGACACTTCTCAGCTCTCGTCTGTTCTCGACGCCGCGGTCCTCTCGCGCTTCAGAGCTTTGATATATCGCGCTGCGGCCTCGTACAGCAGTTCTTGCAGGGCACGCCCGTTATCCAAACAGCGGCGCACCTCCGGCACCAGTTCTTCGGGAACGTAAACCGCAAAGCGACGCCCCCGCAGGCGACCGTACAGGACGTAACTCGGATGCTGTTCGCCCGACAGACAAGCTGGGCAGTTCGCGCGGATGCACGGACTGCGGCGCAAGCTGAGCGAGCCGAGAATGGCGGGCCAAGCGCCAGCCGTTCGTCGCTCGAGCCAGCGCACGACATCGGAAGGTGATTCGGATTTGTTCATGCTAATGTGTGATATTATTCACACATTAGTGTCAAGAAAAATCTGCGAGAAAATCGTAGAAATCCCCTATTTTACGCGATATCTTGCGTTTCGCGACAGAAACTAGCTAGTTTCTGTCGCGAAACGCATGGATCTTGTGAGGTGAGGGCAAGATTTTCAATGTTGACGCCATCGTGATATTACTCTGAGTTGCATTTTG
>DASPZL010000184.1:0-9650 GCA_035636295.1 Paraburkholderia sp. | reverse complement strand
GTGTGGCTGAGCCCGCAACATGCCGCGCAGCCGCAAAGCGCAACGAGCGTTGAGGGCGCCGTTCAGACCCGCAAGAGAAAGTCGCCCCAGGCGCGGGTGGAAGCGCTTGACGAGTCAGGCGGTAAATCGGGCAATGAGTTGGACCACAAACGGGGCGACGAACAGGGCAGCGAGCCGGGCAGCGAGCCGGGCAACACCCCCCCGACCCAGCCGTCGATCAAAAAGTCCGCCAAAACGCCGGCAAAAACCGACCCTGAGCCGGACACGAAGCCGGCCGCCAAACCCGCCGCCAGGTCCAAAGCCTCGAGCGCGTGATAACGTTCAATACCAATTCACTTCGCGCCAGCCCGCATAGCTCTCCATGTCCATTTCCACCTCGCCCGCCGTCAGCGACGAAATCGCGACTTACGTAGCCAACCGCATCGGCTTCATCGAACTGGAAAGGCCGAAGGCGCTCAACGCGCTGTCCACCGGCATGATCCGCGCGATGCACGCGGCGCTGGATCAATGGCGCGAAGATCCCGACGTGCTCGCCGTGGTGGTGCGCAGCCAGCATCCGCGCGCGTTCTGCGCGGGCGGCGACGTGCGCTTTCTGTACGAGTCGGCGCAGCGTGGCGAGCACGACGCGCGCGACACGTTTTTCATCGAGGAATATCGCCTCAATCACACGATTTTCACCTATCCGAAGCCGTATATCGCGTTGATGAACGGCGTCGTGATGGGCGGCGGCATGGGCATTTCGCAGGGTGCGCATCGCACCGGCGGCCTGCGCGTCGTCACCGACTCGACGAAGATGGCGATGCCCGAAACCCGCATCGGGCTCTTTCCCGACGTCGGCGCGAGCTGGTTTCTGGCCCGCACGCCAGGCGCGATCGGACGCTATCTGGCGGTGACCGGCGAGGCGATCGGCGCCGCCGACGCGCTCTACGCCGGGCTCGCCGACATCTACATCGACGACGCGGCATTGCCCGCGCTGGTCGACACGTTGCGCAGCGAACTGTTCGAGCGAGGCACGGACGTGGTGGCGTGCGTCGAGCGCGAGACGGCCGCGCACCAGGTCGTGCCGCAACCGGACGCTTCGCCGCTGGCGAACGCGCGCGCATTGATCGACCGGCATTTCGCGTTGCCCGAGCTCGCGCGGATTCTCGCTTCGCTCGAGCGGGCGCGCGATGGCGACGCTGATCCCGACACCGCCGAATGGGCCGAACAGACGATCGCCGTGTTGCGCGAGCGCTCGCCGTTGTCGATGGCGGTGTCGCTGGAAGTGGTGACGCGCGCCGAGGGTTCGATGGCCGAGGTGCTGCGCGGCGATCTCGATCTGACGCGCTCGTGCTTTTTGCGCGGCGACACGATCGAAGGGATTCGCGCGCGCATTATCGACAAGGACAATGCGCCGCGCTGGCGTTTCGCGCGCATTGAAGACGTGAGCGCCGCCGAGGTGGCGAAGATGTTCGAAAGCCCGTGGCCGGCGAGCGAACATCCGCTGCGCGATCTGCGTGGTTAAGCCGCGGCGTTAAAGCATTAGGAGCGTTAAAGAAACCATGCCGATTCCCGCCCCGGCATGGCAATCATGAGCCGGCATCAAGCCGCTCAGTCTTCATACTCGCTCGCCATGAACGCGCGCATGAACACGAGCGCCCCCCAGCCCCACATCGCGTTCGCCGCGAAACCCACCGCAAGGCGCGGCAGCATGTTGCCGCTCGGCCAGATGCCGCGCAGCGGATCGACCACGAACACGCTCGCCGCCGTCAGCGCGATGCCGCCGAACACGAAGGCCGGCACCCACGGCGCGCGCCGCTCCGGCGCGATGCGCAAGAGCCACGCCATCAGCACCGCCCAGAACGCGCTCCAGATCGCGTTCGCGATGAACTCGGGCAAACCAGGCGGCAAAAACGGCGCAGTCGAAAAACCGGTCTGATCGATCAGACCGGCTGCGTGCAGCAGCGCCAGCGTCGATTCATGAAAGAAGAGGGATGCCAGAAAACCGGCGACGAACGGCAGGATGAGTTTTTGCATGCATTGCACCGCCAAGGTACAGGCGGCGTGGTTCGCATGGCCTGTACCGGATTATTGGAAACGTGCGCCATTATATATAGGGGCACCCCGTTTCCCGCGTGCACAAAGCGCAACATCCGTATGCTTTAGCGTCGGGCTAATCACGAAAGTGGAAAACCTAAGCTAAAAAAAATCGTTCAAAAGCCGCGGCCCGATCCATAGACTGTTTCTCCATGCAGACGGTGTTTGCCGCCGTCGCCCATTTAGTCGAGCGCATGACGCGCACGTTTGGTCGAGGGAAGCCGTCGCGATGTCCTGCCTGATGCCGATCTTCACCTGCTCCACGGCGCGCGCGCGTTCGCGGTCGCGCTGCCGGTACTAAGCCGCGCCGAACCGCGGCACCTCCGTCCCTTTTGCGCTTGCATCGCCTGGCCGTGTGCCGGCGGAATGCGCGCGGCCGGCGTGTGCGCGGGCGCTTCATGCACCGTCTCCATTCAATCCAGTTTCGAACAAGCAGGAGCAGCAAATGAATGTGTTCTGGTTCATTCCGACTCACGGCGACAGCCGCTATCTCGGCACGTCCCAAGGCGCACGCGCAGCCGATTACGACTACTTCCAGCAGATCGCGGTGGCCGCCGATACGCTCGGCTACGAAGGCGTGCTGCTGCCGACGGGTCGCTCGTGCGAGGACGCATGGGTCGTCGCGTCGAGCCTGATCGCCGCGACCAAACGCCTGAAGTTCCTGGTGGCGATCCGTCCGGGCATTTCGTCGCCGGGTCTGGCCGCGCGCATGGCGGCGACCTTCGACCGGCTGTCGAACGGGCGTCTGTTGATCAACGTCGTGACCGGCGGCGATGCGGCGGAACTGGAAGGCGACGGCGTGTTCGTCGATCACGACACGCGCTATGAAATCACCGACGAATTCCTGCACATCTGGCGCAAGCTGCTCGCCGCTTCGCATACCAACGACGCGATCGAGTTCAACGGCAAGCATCTGACCTCGAAAGGCGGCAAGGCGTTGTATCCGCCCGTACAGAACCCGCATCCGCCGCTGTGGTTCGGCGGTTCGTCGGCGGCGGCGCACGACATCGCGGGTGATCATATCGACACGTATCTGACCTGGGGCGAGCCGCCTGCGGCCGTCGCGAAGAAGATCACCGACATTCGCGCCCGCGCTGAAGCGCGCGGCCGCCAGATCAAGTTCGGCATTCGCCTGCACGTGATCGTGCGCGAGACCGAGGAAGAAGCATGGGCCGCCGCCGACAAGCTGATCAGCAAGCTCGACGACGACACCATCTCGCGCGCGCAGGCTTCGTTCTCGAAGATGGATTCCGAAGGGCAGCGCCGCATGGCCGCGTTGCATGGCGGCAAGCGCGGCGGGCGCGCCGAGCTCGAGGTCTATCCAAATCTGTGGGCGGGCGTGGGGCTGGTGCGCGGCGGCGCGGGCACGGCGCTGGTCGGCAATCCCGAGCAGGTGGCCGCGCGCATGAAGGAATACGCGGATCTCGGCATCGATACGTTCATCCTGTCCGGCTATCCGCATCTGGAAGAGTCGTATCGCTTCGCCGAACTGGTGTTCCCGCTGCTGCCGAACCGGCAGAGCAAGACTTCGAATGGACCGCTGTCGGGACCGTTCGGCGAGATCGTCGGCAACAACTATCTGCCGAAGGCGGCGAGCTCCAGCTGAGTGCGCGTGCTGCCGACGGCGGCGACATTCATCGATAAGCAATGAGGAAAGTGATCATGGCTCAATCCACTGTGAATGCGGATCGGGATGCAGGCGCCGGCGCTCGCGGGAATGCGGGCGTGGGTGTTGGGGCAAATGCGGGTGCGAATGCGGGTCCAAATGCGGCCGCGAATGCAAGCGCAAATCCAGGCGCAAAAGCGGGCGCGAGTGCGAGCGCAAATTCAGCTGTGAATGCAGCCGCGAATCCGGGCTCGGACGCTGCTGTGAAACCCGCTGCCAACGCGGGCGCGATTCTCGACGTCTTGCGCCGCGCCGGCGCGCATCTAGCGCCCTGGCTCGCGCCGCTCGCGATTCTGCTGGCGTGGGAATTCGCCGCGCGCAGCGGCATTCTGTCGACGCGCGTGCTGCCCGAACCGCTCGCGGTCGTGAAAGCCGCGTGGTCGCTGATCCAGTCCGGTGAAATGTGGGCGGACGTGAAGGTCAGCACGTGGCGCGCGGTGTCGGGTTTCGCGGTCGGCGGCGGGATCGGTCTCGTGCTCGGCCTCGCGACGGGGCTCTTCAAGCCCGCTGAAATCGCGCTCGACTCGACCGTGCAGATGGTGCGCAACATCCCGGCGCTCGCGATGATTCCGCTCGTGATTCTGTGGTTCGGCATCGAGGAAGAAGCGAAGGTGTTCCTCGTCGCGCTCGGCGTGTTTTTTCCGATCTACGTGAACACGTTTCACGGCATCCGTTCGGTGGATGCCAATCTGATCGAAATGGCCCGCAGTTATGGCGTGAAGGGTTTCGCGCTGTACCGGCACGTAATCCTGCCGGGCGCGTTGCCGTCGATTCTGGTCGGCGTGCGCTTCGCGTTCGGGCTCATGTGGGTCACGCTGATCGTCGCGGAAACCATTTCCGCGCAGTCGGGTATCGGCTACATGACGATGAACGCGCGCGAATTCCTGCAAACCGACGTGGTGGTGGTCGGCATTCTGCTGTACGCGGCGCTCGGCAAACTCGCCGACGTGCTGGCGAAGAGCCTCGAGCGCGTCTCGCTGCGTTGGCATCCGGCTTACCAACGAGGAGCGAAAGCATGAGCGCAACGACATTGTCGGCGTCGTTCGGCGGCATCGCGGGCAGCGATCTCGAAGCCGAACTGGCGCAACCGCGCACCGTCGATCACGACGCCGACGAAGCCTCGGGCTTCGAGCGCACGGATCCGGCGCACGGTCGTAAGCACGGTCATGAGCATGGTCAAAAGCACGCGGACCTGGTGCCGTCGGCCGGCGCGCTCGCGCGCAACGACGCGCGCCGCTCCGCCGATTATTCGGTGCAATTGCGCGGCGTCGGCAAGCAGTATGGCGAACGCAAGGTGTTGTCCGATTTGGATCTGTCGATCG
This sequence comes from Paraburkholderia sp., assembly GCA_035636295.1. GTDB lineage: Bacteria > Pseudomonadota > Gammaproteobacteria > Burkholderiales > Burkholderiaceae > Paraburkholderia. The sequence goes on along the minus strand of DASPZL010000184.1, from coordinate 4,586 downwards.
AGCGCGGCAGTTTCGTCGCGATCGTCGGCCGCAGCGGCTGCGGAAAATCGACCTTGCTGCGGCTTGTCGCCGGTCTGGAAAAGACCACCTCGGGCGTGCTGGAAAAGCGCGCCGAAGACGGCGGTCCGCTCGACACCCGCATCATGTTCCAGGACGCGCGCCTGTTGCCCTGGAAGAGCGTGCTGCAAAACGTGATGCTCGGCCTCGGCCGCGGCGCACGTGAGGACGCGCGCGCCGTGCTCGCCGAAGTCGGCTTGCTCGAGCGCGCCAACGATTGGCCCGCGCGGCTGTCGGGCGGCCAGCGTCAGCGCGTGGCGTTGGCGCGCGCGCTCGTGCATCGGCCGCAATTGCTGCTGCTCGACGAGCCGCTCGGCGCGCTCGACGCGTTGACGCGCATCGAGATGCACGCGCTGATCGAACGCTTGTGGCGTGAGCACCGATTCACCGCGCTGCTGGTGACGCACGACGTGCACGAAGCCGTGGCGCTGGGCGACCGGATTCTGCTGATCGAAGACGGGCGCATCGCGCTCGATCAGCCGGTGCCGCTCGCGCGTCCGCGGGCGACCGCATCAGCGGGCTTCGCCGCGCTCGAAGATCATGTGTTGCAACGGGTGCTAAAGACTGCGCCGAACGATGACGCGCTGTCTTATCGCGCGTACGACGCAGGTAACGAAGGCCGTCTTACGCGGCCGACAGACGTCCGTTGGGCCGTCTGACATTCCTTGACTGACTGTTTTCAATCGCTTCCCTGGAGTCACTCGATATGAGCATTTCCGCAATCAACGTACGCAATCAGTTCAAAGGCAAGGTCAAGGAAATCATCCGCGGACCGGTAGTGTCCGAAGTCGACGTGGATACGCCGTTCGGCATCGTCACCTCGGTGATCACCACGCGTTCGGTCGACGAACTCGAGCTGAAGGTCGGCTCGGAAGTGGTCGCGCTGGTGAAGTCGACGGAGGTGTCGATCGCGCGCCTATAAGGCCGGTCACGGGTCCGTTCGCGCGCGCCGACGCCTATTTCGCGTTTGCGCCGCTGGCGGGCGGCTCGTGCATCATTTTGTCGTTGATCGGATGGCGCGGGCGCTTGATCGGCATATTGTCAGGATTGCTCGAACCGCCTGACCCCGAGGCCGCCTGGGGCGGCTTTACCATCGAGGCGCTGTCATTTTGCTGCGCCGTTTGTGTCTTCTTCTGTGTCTGCTGCGCCGGTTGGGCGGGTCGGGCCGATGGCGCCGGTTGCGTCGTTTGTGCGAACGCCACCGTGCCGCTCGCGCCGAACACCGCGAGCGCGATGCCCGCGGTCAGCGCCGTCAATCTGCTTCGCTCCATTTTGTCCTCCATTGCAATGCCGCCTGCCGGATGCCGGCAGGCAATAGCGAGCACGCAATGCGTATGCCTATAGCCGTGCTTTGACGCATACGCACCTGCATACGCCCTCGAAACTTGCTACGATGAATTGAACAACTCGACGGAGACGGCCATGTCGAAGTCATTGAGTCCTGAAGCGATCGAAGCACTGCGGCGCCTGAACGACGTTGGCGTCGGACAGCACGCGCCGAAGTTCGCGCAGTCGGTCAAGGCGGAATTGCTGGCAAGCGGCCTGGTTGCCGACGCGGGCGACGACGAGGTGGAGATCACCTGCAACGGCCGGCAGTATCTTTCAGGCGATTGCGATTGATCTGCTGGCGAGAGCAGAGAGAGGGCCGGCGCATGTGGCGAGCCGTACGCACGCTCGCTGGACGGACCTGGCCGCCTCACGCCTCAGGTCACCCGCGATAAAAAGGAGGCGGACGTGGAGCCGAAAGGCATCGACATGGGCGATTACCAGGAGCGCTATCAGGACTACGACATCGAGGTCGCGGTCGAACAGGTGCTGACGGGCGTCAAGGCGCATTTTCGGGTGCTGCGGGGCGACGCGGTGGTGGTTGACTGGCGACTCGTGCACATCGACAGCTTATGGTCCACCGAACATGCCGCGGCCGAGGCGGGCTTCCAGGCGGCGCGCGAAGTGATTGACGCGGGTCTCGCGAGCTAGCCACAGGCGCCAGAAATCGCGAACGCATTCGATTAAGCTGGGCGTCTCGTCGTTATTTGCAGGAGAGCGCTGTGCATCTCGCGCGTGCCATCCCGATCATTCGTATCTTCTCCGAAGCAAAAGCGAGGGAGTTCTATGTGGACTTTCTCGGCTGCACCGTCGAATGGGAACACCGTTTCGAAGACAATTTTCCGCTCTATGCCCAGGTGCGCCGCTCCGACCTGGTTCTACATCTGAGCGAGCATCATGGCGACGCGACGCCGGGTTCGACGATTTTCGTTCCCGTGCAGGACATCGACGCATTGCACGCCGAACTTCAGCGCAAGGACTATAAGTATGGGAAACCCGGCGTCGAGGCGTTGCCGTGGGGAAGGGTGCCGGAGAAGATCGATCCGTTCGGTAACCGGATCAGGTTTTGTGAATAGCCACCAGGGGAACCGGGCGGCGCAGTAAAGATCGGCCTCAACTCGATGGTGCTGGTGCAACACCGCGTAAACGGAACCGGGCGCCGGCATTCGTCATGCGCGGCGCCCGGTTCAGCCGCTGCCCGTGGCGGGCAGCGAGCTCGACGGCGAGTGCTTAGTGGCCGAAGAAAACCGATTGCGGGCCCGAAGCCGGTTCACGCGCACCCGATTGCGACGACACGTTTTGCACGCCGCCGTAAGCGTTGGATTCAGCGTTAGCGCGTTCCGCCGCGACGGTTTGCGCGTTCTGGCCTTGTTGCGAAGCCGGTGCGCCAACCGACGGACGGTAGAACGGTGCGGGGCCGTAGCCGCTTGCGAAAGCGGGGGCGGCGATCGAGGCGGAAGCAGCAACCAACAGGGCGGCGATAAGCTTGGTCTTCATGGTATGACTCCGATAACGTTTCGACTTCAGTTCAGGAAGGCGTCGCGACAGGGGCCGTGAGGTGTGTCTGCAACGTCGATGTGAAGGAGTGTATACCCCTACTATCGAAAATTTGTGTCGATAATCTGAAATTACTATTCTCGATACTGGAATAATCTGTCAGAGGTATAGGCGGCAAGCCTGAGCGGCGTTTCGACCCTGTTGGCAAAGCGTTTTCGGGTTTGAAAACCTGGTTCGAAGGGCGGTTTACGGGCGAGGGTTGGCGCAGTTCAGCGCGTGACAGCTGCGTTCCGGGCCGTTCGGCCACTTGCGGTAAAATTGCGGTTTGATCCAAGCCGTCTGGCCTTCCATGTCTTCAGTTCAAACTCCCAGTCCGCGCCGCGTTTCGGTGGCGCCTATGATGGACTGGACCGACCGTCACTGCCGCTCGCTGCATCGCGTGATTTCGCGCCATACGTGGCTTTACACGGAAATGGTCACGACCGGTGCGCTGCTGCACGGCGACGTGCCGCGGCATCTGGCGTTTACGCCCAAAGAAGCACCCGTCGCCTTGCAACTCGGCGGCAGCGAGCCTGATGACCTCGCGCGTTCGGCAAAGCTTGGCGAGCAATGGGGCTATGACGAGATCAATCTGAACTGCGGCTGTCCGTCCGAGCGCGTGCAGCGCGGCGCATTCGGTGCGTGTTTGATGAATGAGCCACAGCTCGTCGCCGACTGCGTGAAGGCAATGCGCGATACGGTGTCGGTGCCGGTGACGGTCAAGCACCGGATCGGCGTCGACGCGGTCGAGGAGTATGGGTTCGTGCGCGATTTCGTCGGCACGATCGCGGACGCCGGCTGCAACGTCTTTGTCGTGCATGCGCGCAACGCGATTCTCAAGGGCTTGAGTCCCAAGGAGAACCGCGAGATTCCGCCGCTCAAGTACGACTACGCGTATCAACTGAAGCGCGATTTCCCGCATCTGGAGATCATCATCAACGGCGGCATCAAGACGCTTGATGAAGTGGAAACGCATCTTCAACACGTCGACGGCGTGATGCTTGGGCGCGAGGCTTATCACAACCCCTATGTGCTGGCCGACGTAGATGCACGCTTCTATGGCTCGACACAAACGCCGCTCACCCGCGAGCAGGTCGAAGCGAAACTGATCGAATATTGCGCGGAGGAAATGGCGCGCGGCACGTATCTCGGTGCGATCACGCGCCACGCGCTCGGCCTCTATCGCGGCGAGGCGGGCGCACGTGGATGGCGTCGCGTTTTGTCCGACAGCAAACGGCTGGCCGCGCGCGATCTGTCCATTTTCGACGAAGCAAGACAGCATCTGCGCGAGCCCGTCGAAATTTTTGAATAAAGGACTAGGCAAATGGGGTTCTTGTTCGTATAATCTCGTTTCTTCGTCGGCGAGCCATGTTTTTCAGGCAAGCCAAGCAGATGTCAGTGGTGGCTGTAGCTCAGTTGGTAGAGTCCAGGATTGTGATTCCTGTTGTCGTGGGTTCGAGCCCCATCAGCCACCCCAAAGAATTCAGCAGTAAAAGTTTTGCGAACGGCGTTGTGAGAAATCACAACGCCGTTTTTGTTGTGCGCCCAGCATGGGCGCACTCTTGTGGGTGCAAGTCCCACCGTGAGTTGATCACAGCGAACGAAGCGAAGCGCAACTGCACGAGGGTGACCGGGTGTGGGGAGGAAGCGCGGAGCGAAACTGCGAG
>DASPZL010000183.1:0-8670 GCA_035636295.1 Paraburkholderia sp. | reverse complement strand
GCACGACCAGGGCTCGAAGGAAGCCGAAGCGAAGTTCGGCAGCAAGATCAAGATCACCCGCATCGAGAACGTGCCCGAATCGGCCGACTCCGAGCGCGTGTTCCGCGATCTGGCGAACAAGGGCAACAAGATCATCATCGGTTCGAGCTTCGGCTATCAGGACTTCGAGTTGAAGGTCGCGAAGGACTTTCCCGACACCGTGTTCCTGCACGCAACCGGCTACAAGAAGGCGCCGAACTTCGGCACCTACGACGTGCGCATGTATCAGGGCGCGTATCTGGCCGGCGTGGCCGCGGGCTACGTGACGAAGACCAACACGCTCGGTTTCGTCGCATCGGTGCCGATTCCCGAGGTGATCCGCAACATCAATGCGTATACGCTCGGCGCGCGTTCGGTGAATCCGAAGGTGCACACCAAGGTCATCTGGATTAACAGCTGGTTCGATCCGGGCAAGGAGAAGCAGGCCGCTGAAACGCTGATCGGCCAGGGCGCCGACGTGCTGCTGCAAAACACCGATTCGAGCGCCACGCTCGCGACCGCATCGGCCAAGCACGTGCACGCGTTCGGCTGGGATTCGAACATGAAAAAGTTCGGTCCCGACGCGCACCTCGGTTCGGTGGTCGCGCACTGGGGCGTGTATTACAACGCGGCGATCCAGCAGGTGCTGGACGGCAAGTGGAAGAACGATCCGGTGTGGTGGGGGATTCCGCACAAGGCCGTCGATCTGGAAGACCTGAACACCTCGGCGCTGCCGGCCGATGCGCAGAAGAAGGTTGCCGCGAGGCGCGACGAACTGGCGGGCGGCAAGTGGGACGTGTTCGCGGGCCCGATCAAGGACCAGGCGGGCGCGGTGAAGGTGCCGGCCGGCAAGGCGCTGACCGATCCCGAACTGCAACGCCTGAACTGGTATGTGGAAGGGGTGGACGGGTCGCTGCCGAAATAAGCTGAGCGCTTTCACCTGAGACGCGTTGCGATCGGCGGATCAACAGGGTCATGGCGGATCCGGCGGCTTCATTCAGCCAACCGCTGCTTCGAGGAACTGCGTCAGGAGCTGCGTCCAGTACGGACGCAGCTTTTTTCGTTTCGGAGCTTCGAGTTTTGCGTTGAATATCTGCGCAACGCCGCGTTACTCGATACGCAAGCCGACCTTGATGGTCACCTGCCAGTAAGCGACTTTGTCGTCTTCGATCTGGCCCCGCGTTTCCGTCACTTCGAACCAGTGCAGATTGCGCAAGGTTTTCGACGCTTTGGCGATCGCGGTGCTGATGGCGTCATCGATCGATTTGGTCGACGAACCCGTGAGTTCGATCTGCTTGTAGACATGGTCTGACATGAACTTCCTCCTTTCCTCTTCGTTGGTGTTCAAAAAGTATAGGCAACGGATCGCACGCGCCGTCCGCCGTTCGAACGAGCCGTGCCGCATATCGCATACCTGATAAGCAGGGCGCGGCGAAGGGGGCTCCGAGAGGCCCATTTCTCAGCACTCGTCGAGGTTTCGTCCACGCGGCGCGGTGCCCCAAAGCCGGTTGCAGGGCACACACGCCGGTTGAATTCACGATAACCTGCTAAAATATTAGGTTTTTCGCCGATATCACATTCAAAGGGACGCGCCGTGCTGTCTACCGCCAATATCACTATGCAATTCGGGCCAAAGCCCCTCTTCGAGAACATCTCGGTCAAATTCGGGGAAGGGAACCGCTATGGCCTGATCGGTGCGAACGGCTGCGGTAAATCCACCTTCATGAAGATTCTAGGTGGCGATCTGGAGCCGAGTTCGGGCAACGTCATGCTCGAGCCGAACGTGCGCCTCGGTAAATTGCGCCAGGACCAGTTCGCTTACGAAGACGTGCGCGTGCTCGACGTCGTGATGATGGGCCACACCGAAATGTGGGCCGCGATGACCGAGCGCGACGCGATCTACGCGAACCCGGACGCCACCGACGACGACTACATGCACGCCGCCGAACTCGAAGCGAAGTTCGCCGAATACGACGGCTATACCGCCGAGGCACGCGCGGGCGAACTGCTGCTCGGCATCGGCATCGCGATCGAAGACCACAACGGCCCGATGAGCAACGTGGCGCCGGGCTGGAAACTGCGCGTGCTGCTCGCGCAGGCGCTGTTCTCGAAGCCGGACGTGCTGCTGCTGGATGAGCCGACCAACAACCTGGACATTAACTCGATCCGTTGGCTGGAAGACGTGCTCAACCAGTACAACTCGACGATGATCATCATCTCGCACGATCGGCACTTCCTGAACCAGGTCTGCACGCACATGGCGGACATGGACTACGGCACGCTGAAGGTCTATCCGGGCAACTACGACGACTACATGCTGGCGAGCACGCAGGCGCGCGAGCGCCAGCAGAACGCCAACGCAAAGGCGAAGGAGCGCGTGGCCGACCTGCAGGACTTCGTGCGCCGCTTCTCGGCCAACAAGTCCAAGGCGCGTCAGGCCACCAGCCGTCTGAAGATGATCGACAAGATCAAGATCGAGGAATTCAAGCCGTCGTCGCGGCAGAATCCGTTCATCCGCTTCGAGTACGAGAAGAAACTGCACAACATCGCGGTGGTGGCGGACCGGATCACGAAGAAGTACGAGCGCACGATCTTCAACGACTTCAGCGTCAGCGTGCAGCCGGGCGAGCGGATCGCCATCATCGGCGAGAACGGCGCGGGCAAGACCACGCTGCTGCGCTCGCTGCTCGGCAAACTGCAGCTCGATCACGGCACGGTGAAGTGGGCCGAAAACGCGAATATCGGCTACATGCCGCAGGATACGTACGAGGAATTTCCTGACGACGTTACGCTGATGGACTGGATCGACGGCTACCGCAAGGAAGGCGACGACGAGCAGATGGTGCGCGGCACGCTAGGCCGGCTGCTGTTCAATGCCGACGACATCCGCAAGTCGGTGAAGGTGCTCTCCGGTGGCGAGAAGGGCCGCATGATCTGGGGCAAGCTGATGCTGGGCCGCCACAATGTGCTGCTGATGGACGAGCCGACCAACCATATGGACATGGAGTCGATCGAATCGCTGCAGATCGCGCTCGACAAGTTCGAAGGCACGCTGATTTTCGTGTCGCACGACCGCGAATTCGTGAGCGGTCTGGCGAATCGGGTCATCGAAGTGAAGACCAACGGCACACTGAACGACTTCGGCGGCAATTATGAAGACTTCTTGTTGAGCCAGGGCGTGCAGTAAGCTTTTCAAGCCTGTCGCGTAGGCGTCACGTTGCACCGCAAAGCCCGCTTCCTCGAAGCGGGCTTTTTTCATGGTCCAAAGTTTGCGCACCAGTAGGCGTTGCAGCACTGATTAGAATAGGAAGATCATTCCGGAGACAGGGACGGACCACCATGAAGACCTACGACAAGCTCTATATCGACGGTAAATGGATCACGCCGTGCGGCACCGGCACGATCGACGTGATCGACTCGGGCACCGAGGACATCATGGGCCGCATCCCTGAGGGCATCGAAGCCGACGCGGAAAACGCGATTGCCGCCGCGCGCGCGGCCTTCGACGGTTGGGCCGCGACGCCGCCCGCCGGGCGCGGCGACTATCTGCGCAAGATCGCGGCGAACCTGAAGGCGCGCACCGACGAACTGGCCGGTCTGATCGCCGGCGAAGTCGGCATGCCGCTGAAGCTCGCGCGTGCGATCCAGGTGGGCAGCCCGGTGTACAACTGGGGCGCATACGCGAAGCTCGCGACCGGGTTCAAGTTCGAAGAGCGCGTCGGCAATTCGCTGGTGGTGCGCGAGCCGGTCGGCGTGGTGGCGGCGATCACGCCGTGGAACTATCCGCTCAACCAGATCACGCTGAAGGTCGCGGCGGCGCTCGCCGCGGGCTGCACGGTGGTGCTCAAGCCGTCGGAGATCGCGCCCCTGAATGCGTTCGTGCTCGCCGAGGCGATCCACGAAGCCGGCTTGCCGGCCGGCGTGTTCAATCTCGTGAGCGGTTACGGACCGGTGGTGGGCGAGATGCTCGTGAGCCATCCGTCGGTCGACATGGTGTCGTTCACCGGCTCGACGCGCGCCGGCAAGCGGGTGTCCGAGCTGGCGTCCGCGACGGTCAAGCGCGTCGCGCTCGAACTCGGCGGCAAATCGGCCTCGGTGATCCTCGACGACGCGGATTTTGCGGCAGCGGTGAAGGGCACGGTCGGCGCGTGCTTTCTGAACTCCGGACAAACCTGCTCGGCGCACACACGCATGCTGGTGCCCGAAGCGCGTTACGACGAAGCGCGCGCGCTCGCGAAGCAGGCCGCCGAGGCGTACGTCGCCGGTGATCCGCGCAACGAGACGACCCGGCTTGGACCGTTGGCGTCAGCGGTCCAGCAGTCGCGTGTGCAGCAGTACATCGCGAAGGGAGTCGAGGAGGGCGCTGAACTGGTGACCGGCGGGATGGGCCTGCCGGATGGTTTGTCCAAGGGCTTCTTCGTGAAGCCCACGATATTCGGCCGCGTGCATCCCAAGGCGACGATCGCGCAAGAGGAAATTTTCGGCCCGGTGCTGTCGATTCTCACCTATAAGGACGAGGAAGAAGCGGTTCGGATTGCCAATGATTCGCCCTATGGACTCGGCGGCGCGGTATGGGCCGGCAGCGACGAGCGCGCTGCAAGCGTCGCGCGGCGAATTCGAACAGGGCAGGTCGATATCAACGGCGGAGCGTGGAATATGGCCGCGCCGTTCGGCGGGTTCAAGCAGTCGGGGTTCGGGCGCGAGAACGGAATTTACGGGCTGGAGGAATACCTCGAGTTCAAGTCGATGCAATTCAAGGTTTGATTCAGATGACCGGCGTCAACTAATCGCTAAAAGCGTTCGGCGTACACGCAAGCTCGTTGATCCAGCGCAACGCAAGCCGTGCCCGACGGTCGATTATCAGCGTTTCGATAGTCCACCGCTCGGGGCAGCATGCTCACTTCTCATTCCTTTCCCCCGCTAGTCATCCGCGGCCGCTCGTTACTGCCTATCGTGCAAGGCGGCATGGGCGTCGGTATCTCGGCGCATCGCCTCGCCGGCAGCGTCGCCCGCGAGGGCGCGCTCGGCACCATCGCCAGCATCGATTTGCGCCATCATCATCCGGATTTGCTCGAACGCTGCCGCCGGTCGCCCGACGGGGCGACTCTGGAACAGGCCAACCTCACCGCGCTGGCCCGCGAAATCCACGCCGCCAAGGCACTTAGCGAAGGCCGCGGCATGATCGCCGTCAACGTAATGAAGGCGGTCAGCGCGCAGGCGGACTACGTGCGCGTCGCGTGCGAGAGCGGCGCCGATGCGATCGTGATGGGCGCGGGTCTGCCGCTCGATTTGCCGGATATGACCCAAGGCCACGACCTCGCACTGATTCCCATCCTGTCGGATAGCCGCGGCGTCGCGCTCGTGCTGAAGAAGTGGATGAAAAAAGGCCGTTTGCCCGACGCCGTGGTGATCGAACATCCGGCCCACGCCGGCGGCCATCTCGGCGTCACCAACCTCGCCGATATGCACGATCAACGCTTCAATTTCTTCCGCGTTCTCGAGGAACTCGAGACGGTTTTCACCTCGCTCGGCCTGAATCGTCACGACGTGCCGCTGATTGTCGCGGGCGGCATCAATAGTCATGAGGCGGTGCGCGGGCTGCTCGACGCCGGGGCGAGCGGCGTGCAGCTCGGCACGCCGTTCGCCGTCACCGAAGAGGGCGACGCGCATCCGAACTTCAAGCGCGTACTGGCCGAAGCCGCGCCCGAGGACATCGTCGAATTCGTCAGCGTGACGGGGCTGCCCGCGCGCGCCGTGAAAACGCCGTGGCTGGTGCGCTATCTGCGCCACGAAACGAAAATTCGCGAGAAGGTCGGCGCGCTCAAGCATGCCTGTCCGACCGCACTCGAATGCCTGAGCGTGTGCGGCTGGCGCGACGGTATCGAGAAGTTCGGCCACTTCTGCATCGACACGCGGCTCGCCGCGGCATTGCGCGGCGACGTGGCCAACGGCCTGTTCTTTCGCGGCCGCGAAGCCTTGCCGTTCGGCTCGGCCATTCGCAGCGTCCACGATCTGATCGAACTGCTGCTGACCGGCGCGACGCGACCGGCTGTCGCAGGGCGCTGGGCGTTTTCGCTTGGTTGATACGGGTCAACGCATGGCTTGACGAGAACTTCGACAATCCCCGCACGCACACAAACACTCGGGGAAGCACATGAAGCACGCGTTCAGGAATATTCTCAGGAACAAGATCAAGGCCGCCGCCGTCGCGGCGAGCCTGTTATGCGCGGGTGTTCTGGCGCCGCAGGCGCATGCCGCCGGCGACGATCCGATAAGCGGCATCCACGCCGGCGACGTGCTGGTGCGTCTGCGCGCAATCAGCATCATGCCGAACGTGGGGACCACCCAATCGTTGTCGGCGCTCAACGTGGGCGTGAACAACGCCATCGTGCCGGAGCTGGATCTGACCTACATGATCCGCGATTATCTCGGCGTGGAGCTGATTCTCGGCACGTCGCGCCATCAGCTCACGTCGAGCCTCGGCAATCTCGGCGGCGTGAACGTGTTGCCGCCCACGCTGCTGCTGCAATATCACTTCAACCACGCGGGGCGTGTTCGTCCGTACGTCGGCGCGGGTATCAACTACACGTTGTTTTATAACAATGGCCTGAGCGCGGGCGGTCAGCCGATCTCGATCACCAATCACAGCTTCGGCCCCGCGTTGCAGGCAGGCGTGGACGTGCAGGTGACCAAGTCGCTGTTCGTCAACGCGGACATCAAGAAGATCTGGATGCATACGGATGCGTCGCTCGGCGGTCAGGCGCTTGGCCGGCTCAGCATCGATCCGGTGGTGGTCGGCTTGGGTGTCGGTATGCGGTTCTGATCGCCGCGCTTCAGAAGCAGCGCTCGCCATGCAAAAACGCCGGGGCGGTTCAATGTCCCGGCGTTTTTTGTTTGGCGGTTCAAAAGCTCAAGCCTCAACGCTCATGCGCGCTGCAGGAAGCCTCTAGCGACGAAGACTACAGCTTGTCGTTCTGAAAGCGCATGGCGGTGCCGTCCTGCTCGATACGCACCCACACGGCGCGCTTTTCCTCATCGCTCAGAAAAACCCAGTTGGATACCTCGGTGGCCGTGCGGCCGCAGCCTTTGCAAATTTCGTCGAAGAGCGTGGAGCAGACGCCGATGCACGGGCTGTCGGGAAGATCGTGGAGATTCGAAGCCATCGGAAACCTTGGAGCAAAGAAGCGGAGTTCCGCTATGTTAAACGATGCGGCGCGTGCGCCTTGCCCTTCGCTCAGCGCGCAATGCTGTAGCCGATTCGCGCCATCCAGTGCTGGCGATTGTTGTAGTCCAGCAGGTCCTCGCCATAACCGTTGAAATAGCCCACCCACAGATAGCCGCCCCACGCGCTGCCCAGCAGTTTGGCGAGCGGATAGGTGAATTGCGTGTCGATGCTGCCGTACCAATGCCTGGTGCCTTTGCGCAGCGTGGTCGCGAGTTGCCAGCCGTCCGGGCTGCCGTATTTGACCAGCAGGTCGACGTAGCCGCGATAGTCGGCGATATCGGGGTTGCTGCTCTTGCCGAGGTAGTAATAGATTTTCGGCGAGACGGTCAGGTGATTGCCCGTCAGATCGCCGAATTCCCACGTCGGCCGGATAAAAGGCATGTTGATGCTGCGCGAGTCCGTGCCGCCTTTGCCGTTCGATTCGTGGCTGATCCCCGCGGCGAGCCCCATTCGTGTGAACCAGGAACTGCGCCAGCCCGTGTCCGGCACGTAGTAGAAGAGCTGCGGACTATAAGTCGTGTCGCGGAACGGCCGCGAGTCGGCGGACAGGTCCCAGATCGAAGTCTGCGTATAGGCGAAGTAGATGTTGTCGAGAAACGCCTTCGAGCGCAGATCGTCCGGCATCAGGAGGCGGTATTTGAAGCTGAACTGCAGCCGCGCGTTCGTGTCGCCATTGTGGCCGGCGGCGATGTACATCGGCTCGTAGTAGGAGACGTGCGAGAGCACGCCGCGTCCGGTGGTGGAGAGCGAGTCGCCGGGCGGCGACATTGCGTCGCCGCTCGGGCCCTCGACCGCCGCCGCTGTTGCCGCGGCCTGTGCCGGGGTGCTCGCCTGGCTCTCCGCGCGTTCCGCCTGGGCGATCGCGTCCTGCTGCGGCCCGCGGTTGATCGCGACGAGCGCCGACGACGCGTCGAAGCCCACCGGGTCGATCCGCACTTCGCCGCGCACCCACTCCGGCCACGGCGCCGAGAAGCGCACTTTGCGGAACTGGCCGGGCGCGAGACTCAACGTATCGGGCACGTCCGCTTCGCGCTGCAGATCGAGCGGCTGGGGCGACTGTTCGGCACCGTTCAGGCCCACGCGGATCGTCGGCGGGACCGTGACGGTGAGCGGCTTGGCGTCGTCGGCGGAATAGAGCAGCGTGATCTGCAGCGGCTCGTTGGCGGCGACGACGCGCGCCGGCTGGAGCATGGCGACCGTCGCCCGAGCGTCGCGCGGGATGGCTGCGACCATGGCGATGGCGACGAACGAAAACCGCAGCGCGAGGCGGGAAATGCGCGGATTGGCGCGAGCTTGAGGCGGCGTGGTGGTGCGGGCGAGGCTGTCGAGCGAAGCGTGAAAGCGCATGGGCTTGTCGTCCAGGGAACAAGGGCAGCGGGCGAAACGGCGCGGCAGGTGTCGAATGACGACATGCACCGGCGCACCGG
>DASPZL010000182.1:0-2215 GCA_035636295.1 Paraburkholderia sp. | reverse complement strand
CAGCGCGGTTTTTTTCGTGCGTGCGTGGGGCTGCTCGAAAATTTCAGGCGCGACCGTGCGCAGTACGTCGCGTGTGAGCACGGTTTCCAGCGCGGCGCCATCAGAAGAATCCGCGTCCGCTAGCTCAACCGCGATCCGTTCGATCACGTTCTGCAATTCGCGCACGTTGCCCGGCCACGCGTAACGACGCAATGGCTCGGCGAGATCCGCAAGAATACGTTGAGCGGCATTCGCATCGGGGAGGCGCGCCGCGAGCCTCGGTTCACGCGTCGCGGCTTGCAGCAGCAATTCGACGGCGAGCGGCAGCAGGTCGGTCGGCCGCTCGCGCAGCGGCGGCAGCGCGATACTCAGAATGTTGAGCCGGTAGTAGAGGTCGGCGCGAAAACTGCCCGCTTCGATGCCTTCGGTCAACGCGCGATGCGTCGCCGCGACCACGCGAATGTCGACCCGCGTGGGCTCCGTCGAACCGAGCCGCACGACTTCGCGCTCCTGCAGCACGCGTAACAGCCGGCTTTGCAACGACAACGGCATCTCGCCGATTTCATCGAGAAATAGCGTGCCGCGATGCGCGACTTCGATCAGCCCCGCCTTGCCGCCCTTGCGCGCGCCGGTGAACGCGCCTTCCTCATAGCCGAACAACTCGCTTTCCAGCAACGCCTCCGGAAACGCGCCGCAATTGATCGCGACGAATGCGAAGTCGCGCCGCGCGCTCAGTTGATGCATGCTCTGCGCGACCATTTCCTTGCCCGTGCCGCTTTCGCCGAGAATCAGCACGGTGGCGTCCGATCGCGCATAGCGCCGCACGAGCGAGCGCACCCGTTCGATCGATTCGGATGCGCCGACGATGTCGTCGAGCCGGTAACGCGCGGAGAACTGCTGCACACGCTGCCGCGAGCGCAAGGTACGGTCGAGTTTCTCGACCGCGCGCGATTCCTGAAACGTCAGCACGGTGCCCGCGGCCGCGCCGCTGCTCGCAAGCGGTCCGCGATGCACGACGTAGCTCGCGCCCCGCACGGTGCAGAACGTGTCGCCGTCCGAGTCCGGCAAGCTGCCCGCGAGATCGGACGCAAGCTCGAGCAGCGGGCGGCCCACGGCATTCGCCGCGTCGATGCCCAGCACGCCGGCGAGGCGTTGATTCATCGCTTCGACCCGGCCTTGCGCGTCGAGCGCGACGACGCCGTCACGCAGATGTTGCAGCAGATTGTCGAGCCGCTGACGGCGCACCGTTTCGCGGCGGGTGGCCTGCGCGACTTCGAGCGCGGTATCGAACGCGGCGCGCACCGCCGCGCGCGAATAGAGAAACACCGCGCCCATGCCGGCATTCGCGGCGAGATCGGTCACGAGTCCGGGGCCGACCACCACATCGATTCCGCGGTCGCGCAGGTCGAGCACGACGCTCTCCGCGTCCTGCGCCGACTGATACGAAGCGAACGTCACGTCGAGTTCGTAAGCGGCCGTGAAGCGGCGCACTTCGTCTGGCGTGTTGCCATGCGTGACGAGCGCGACCTTCGCGCCGTCGCGGCGGGCTCGCGCGAGCGCATGCATCACGTCGAAACCGGTCGGGTTGATCAGCACGACGGGAACCGCCACGCGCGTTTTCAGATACGCGCCGTTGGAGCCGCCGGCAATCACGACATCGGGACGGCCCGCGCTTGCGGCGTCGATTTCGCGCACCGCATCTTCGAAGCCATACGAGACGATGCGCAGGTCCGCGGTTTCGACGTATTCGCCGGCGATGTCGAAAAACAGATCGCGCAAGCGGCTGATGCTGACCGCCCAGATGCGGGGGCGCTGGGGGGATTCGAAATGTGGCGTGCTCAAGGGGCAGCTCATAGCAGGCTTTCGGGGTCCAGCTATTATGCGCGTTTTGGTTTCTGATTTGAAATTTAAATTTCATTTATGAAATACGAGGCGCGCCATGGTGGACTGCTGTCTTTTGTCAAATCAGGTACTTAGTGCGCTTGATAGCGTCTGGCCCGTTCTTTGCGTTTCAGGCTTCGGTCAAAAATTACCCCATGCATCTGGAGACGAAGTTATGAGCGAAGCAGACAACAGCACGCCGAACGCGGGCGCGTTCAAACCGAAAAAATCCGTGGCGCTGTCCGGCGTGACCGCGGGGAATACGGCGCTGTGCACGGTCGGCAAGACCGGCAACGACCTGCATTACCGCGGCTACGACATTCTCGACATCGCCACTGCCTGCGAATTCGAGGAG
>DASPZL010000181.1:0-15873 GCA_035636295.1 Paraburkholderia sp. | reverse complement strand
GGGCGGCGACAAGTTCGACGATGCGATCGTCAACTATATTCGCCGCAACTACGGGATGCTGATCGGCGAACAGACGGCCGAGTCGATCAAGAAACAGATCGGCTCCGCGTTTCCGGGCTCCGAAGTCAAGGAGATGGAGGTCAAGGGTCGCAACATGTCCGAGGGGATTCCGCGCAGTTTCACGGTGTCGAGCAACGAGATTCTCGAAGCGCTGACCGATCCGCTCAATCAGATCGTCTCGGCCGTGAAGATCGCGCTCGAACAGACGCCGCCGGAACTCGGCGCCGATATCGCCGAGCGCGGCATCATGCTGGCGGGCGGCGGCGCGCTGCTGCGCGATCTCGACCGGCTGCTCGCCGAGGAAACCGGCTTGCCGGTGTTCGTCGCCGAAGGGCCGCTTACTTGCGTGGTGCGCGGCTCGGGCATGGCGCTCGAACGCATCGACAAGTTCGGCGGGGCGGTTTCTTACGAGTGAAATCGGTGAGAGCAATGCCCGACACAAGACTCGCCCACTCGAACGGCGGCATGGTCACCAGCCCTCATGCGTTGGCGAGCGAGGCCGGCCGCGACGTATTGCGCGCGGGCGGCAATGCGATAGAAGCCGCGATTGCGATCGGCGCGGCGCTGTGCGTGACCTATCCGCATTTCACCGGCCTGGGCGGCGACGCGTTCTGGGTGATCGGCAATCGCGACGGCATGCTGCGTACGGTGTCGGGCATCGGCCAGGCCGCCGCGCAGTTGCCGACGCAGTTGCCGGCATTGCACGGCGCGATTCCCTTGCGCGGCGCCGCATCGGCGCTCACCACGGCGGCGACGGTCGATACGTGGGCGCAGGCTTACGAGATCAGCAAAACCGCATGGGGTGGCGAGCAATCGTGGTCGTCGCTGTTCGATTACGCGCTCGACTATGCGAGCAACGGCTTTCCGGTTACGCCCTCGCAGCATTTCTGGCACAGCATGCGCGCCGACGAGTTGCATGCGCTGCCAGGCTTTGCCGCGACGTTCGCCCCGGACGGCGCGATTCCCGCGATCGGCGAGCGCTTCACGCAGCCGGCGCTCGCAAAAAGCATCGAACGCATTGCCCGTTTCGGCGCTCGCGAATTCTATGACGGTGAACTCGCGCAACGGATTGCACGCGGCTTGCGGCAGGCCGGTTCGCCACTAAGCGCGAGCGACCTCGCCAGAACACGCGCACGCGACGAAGCACCGTTACGCGTCCCGTATCGTGGCGGCGAACTGGTGAGCATGCGCCCGCCCACGCAAGGCGTGACGACATTGCAAATCATGGGCACGCTCGATCGCTTCAACCTCGACGCCATTCCCGAAGGCAGCGCCGATTACTACCATCTGCTGGTTGAAGCGGTGAAATGCGCATTCGTGGATCGCGACCGTTTCGTGTCCGACCCGGAGTTCAACAGCGTGCCGGTTGAAGACATGCTGTCGCCGGCCACGCTCGATGCGCACGCGCGATCGATCGACATGCGCGCGGCACGTTCATGGCCGCACGTTTTCCGTCCGGGCGACACGGTGTTCATCGGCGCGACGGACAGCCAGGGCCGCAGCGTCAGCGTGCTGCAAACGGTCTATTTCGACTGGGGCAGCGGCGTGGTGGCGGGCGATACCGGGATTCTGTGGCATAACCGCGGCGCGTCGTTCAGCACGCACCCTGCGCATCACAACGCGATTGAGCCGGGCAAGCGGCCCTTCCATACGCTCAATCCCGGCATGTATCTGAAAGACGGCCGCCCGCGGTTGCTGTTCGGCACGCAAGGCGCTGACGGCCAGCCGCAAACGCTGGCCGCGATTCTCACGCGCCTGATCGATTACGGCATGGACCCGCTCACGGCACTCGCCCGTCCGCGCTTTCTGCTCGGCAAGACGTTTTCCGACACGCGCGACGCGTTGAAGCTCGAGGAAGATGCCGGCGTCGACGTGTTCGCGGCCCTCGCCGCGCGCGGTCACGAGGTGAGCGCGATTCCGGCGCAGAGTCCTTTGGCGGGGCACCCGGGCGTGATTCGCATCGAGGCGGATGGATCGGCCTCGGGCGCCCACGATCCGCGCAGCGATGGCCGCGCGCTTGGCGTCTAACAGAAGACCACGCGACTGGCTTCGAGCCGGCTGGCGCCGCCCGCGCTCGCGACCTGACAGGAATGGGCGGAAACGAAAGCCGCTGTAACGCACGCGGCCCATGCGAGCCGGCATTATTCCAGCGTAAAACGATCGCGCGTCGTCACATAGTCGCTCGCGCCGAAGCGGCCCACCGGAAAGTAATGCTGCAAGCGCACGCGCCACGTTTCCGTATCGATCAGCTCGTCGCGTGCATGCAGGCGATGCACGCGGCCAATAAAAATCTGCCGGCTGGCTGTCTCCAGCGTCTCCCACGTGGTGCATTCAAAGGCCACCGGCGCTTCGGCGATGCGCGGCGGCGCAACATGGGTGCTCGGCACCGGCGTCAAGCCGACCTCGGCAAGCTCGCTCACATCAGGCGGCAGCCGTTCGCCGCAGCGATGCATCTTCTCCGCGATCGCTTCGTCCGCGAGATGCACGACGAATTCGCCGGTTCGCACGATGTTGACGGCCGTGTCCTTGAGCGTGCCGTCCGCCACGCGGTTGATGCTGATCATCACGATCGGCGGTTCCTCGCCGAGCATGTTGAACATCGAGAACGGCGCGGCGTTGATCGTGCCGTCGGCACCGAGCGTGGTGACGAGCGCGATCGGACGCGGCACGATCAGGCTCGCCATCAGCTTGTAGCGCTGGTATTCGGTGATCGCTTCGAAATCGATTTCCATGTTCGTTGCCTAGGTTTGAGTGGCGTGTCCGGCGATGCCGAGCAACTGGCCGAGGCTCTTCTCGCCGCGCATTCTCGATGTTTCGATACGTTCTTCGAGGTGGCGCAAATGCGCTTCCATATGAGCGATGGCGCCCGCCGCGTCGCGCGCTTCCAGGCAATCGACGATCGCCGCATGTTCCGCGTGCTCGCACGGCGCATTGCCCGGCGGTTCATACACGCCGACGATCAGCGAGCAGCGCGAGACCAGCTCCTTCAGGTAGTTCTGCAGGATCGAATTGCCCGCCAGCGCGGCGATTTGCATGTGAAAGCCGCTGGCGAGCGTCGCCCATGAAGGCTGATCAAAGCGATGCATCGCCTCATGCTCGCTCGCGAGTTGTTGACGCAATGCCTTGATGTCTTTTTCGCTCGCGCGCTGCACGGAAAGCTCGACCAGCATCCGCTCGACGGAACGCCGCGCTTCGAAAATCTCGCGCGTTTCCTCCGGCGTGGGCTCGGCGATCACCGCGCCCTTGTTCGGGCGCAGCACGACAATGCCGTCGTACGCAAGCTTTTCGAGCACGCGCCGCACCACTGCGCGGCCCACGCCGAACAGCTGACACAACTCGGGCTCCGGCAGCTTCGTGCCCGGCGTCAGACGATGATTCAGCACGCCGTCGAAGATCGATTGATAAATGCGCGCGTCGACGTCCGCTTCTTCTATCGGCGTTTTCCTTGCGGTGGCCGCGCCGGCTTTCGCGCTCATGCGACCGGAGGGCGCAGCACGCCATCCCGCTCCAACTCGTCCATATGTCGCGCGATGGCGCCTGGTGTGGTGATCCACACATCGCCTCTGGCTCGTGCAGCGGCGATATGCTGAAGCGCGCGGCGCAAATGCCGCAAGCGATACGGCTGCCCCACCAGATAAGGATGAAGCGCGATGCCCATCACCAGCGCCTGGGGTTGCGCGCCACGATTGGCCTGCTCGAGCATCTCGTCGAACTGATCGACGATCATGTCGGCGAACGCGCGGCCATCCATGTGACGGCCCACCATCATCGGCAAATCGTTGAGTTCCTGCGGATACGGAATCGACCAGAGCGGCGCGCCGCGCGTGCTCATGCGCACCGGGCGGTCGTCGTGACACCAGTTCAGCGTGTAGCGGTAGCCGGTTTCGGCCAGCAGATCGGGCGTCAAATGCGACTCCGAGATCCATGGCGAGAGCCAGCCGTCGGGCGGCGTGCCGGATTCTTCAGCGGTGCGTTCGCGGCAATGCAAAAGCAGCTCACGTTCGCCGTTTTCGTCGAGATCGCTCTGCCGGTGCGCGTTCGTGTGGCCGTGGCCGATCAACTCGTCGCCGCGCGCCACGCAGGCCGCGATCAGTTCGGGGCAGTGATCGTAGAGCGCGGTGTTGATGAGCGTGCCTACGGGCAGATCGAGTTGATCGAACAGCTCGATGCAGCGCCAGGCGCCCACGCGATTGCCGTACTCGCGCCAGCTATGGTTGAGCACGTCCGGTTGCGGCGAGACGGGCCCGAGCGCGGCGCCGAGCCCTTCGCCGAAAGCAAAGTGCTCGATGTTGAAGCCCAGATAAACCGCGAGGCCGCTGCCGCCGGGCCAGCGGAACGGGTCGCTGTCGGTGATCGGCCGGTATGCAAAGCGGCCATGCGCGGCAAGCAATTGACGCGCGCGGCCCGCCGCTGCGGGCATGTTCCGTGTGTCGTTCATTTAAAGAAGCCGAGGGGTGACGAAAAGCGACGGGGCGCGCCATGCATGAACCGGGTTGGCCGGTTCATGCCCCGCGACGGACCGAAGACGCACCGTGATCGCGCAAAACAATCTCGCCGATCGCTAACGATCGACGCCGCAGATCGTTTGCAATATGTGAGCCAAGTCGTAGACGTTAAGCATACCAGCGCGTTTGCAATCGACGAATGCGCCGAAGCAGTGGATGGCACATGTCTTGCATTTGCATGGTTTCGCATAGGCGCCGCATCTCGTCGGCGCTTGCCTGCTCATCGCCGTTTATGAGGACATCGCCTTCATGAGTCAGCCTGCTTTAACCGTGCTCGAAACCGAAGCCGCCGACATCGAACTCGTGCACGTGTCGAAGCAATACGGCGACGCGCTCGCCGTCGACGCGATCGATCTGCGCATTGCCGGCGGCCAATACTGCTGCCTGCTCGGGCCGTCGGGATGCGGCAAGACCTCGACCTTGCGCATGATCGCCGGCCATGAATCCGTTACGGAAGGCGACATTCTGATCGCGGGCCGCAACGTCACGCGCGAGGAACCCGCGGCCCGCGGCACCGCGATGGTGTTTCAAAACTATGCGCTGTTCCCGCATCTGAGCGCGCTCGACAACGTCGCGTTTAGCCTGAAGATGCGCGGCATCGCGAAGGACGTGCGCCGCAAACGCGCCGGCGAATTGCTCGAACTGGTCGCGATGTCCGCGTATGCCGAACGCAAACCGGCGCAACTGTCCGGCGGACAGCAGCAACGCGTTGCGCTCGCGCGTGCGTTGCTGAATCAGCCCGGCTGCCTGCTGCTCGACGAACCGCTCTCCGCGCTCGACCCGTTCCTGCGCGTGCAGATGCGCGCCGAACTCAAGCGCTGGCAGAAAGAGCTTGGCATCACGTTCGTTCACGTCACCCATTCGCAGGAGGAAGCGATGGCGCTGGCCGATCTCGTCGTCGTGATGAGCCATGGCCGGATCGAACAGAGCGGCACGCCGCACGAAGTATTCAACCGTCCGCGCACCGAGTTCGTCGCGCGCTTTCTCGGCGGCCATAACGTCTTCAACACGAACGGCCGCTTGTTTACCGTGCGGGCCGATCATCTGCGGCTCGTGCCGCATGGGGTGACGCCGGTGCAGACGGCGAGCGGCGACGGCGGGCTGACCCGCATCGGCGGCGTGCCCTGCACGGTGCGCGAAGCCGAGTACCAGGGCACGCATTTGCGCATGACGCTCGATCCGCTCGACGGTTCGCCCGAACTGATCTCGTTCGTGAGCGACGGCGACTACGACCCGGCGCGGCTCGGACCCGAGGCACGCGTGGTGGTGTGGTGGAACGAACAGGACGCGCATCCGCTGGCGGCGTGAGCATTCAGCGGCATCGCGCTACCGGATAGCGAAGAACGTGTGATTGAGAACGACAAATGAGCGTCAACCGAACGTCAACTGAGGAGAAAGCAATGAGTGAAGCGAACGAGAGCCCGGCAGCGGCCGCAGTGGATGTAAAGGACAAGGGCCTGTCGCGCCGCACGTTCATCAAGGGCGCGGTGGCGGCGGCCGGCATTGCCGGCTTTCCGTATGTGCATGCGCAGGAAAAGATCACGCTGCGCTATCTCGGCACGGCGGTCAATCAGAGCGCCGACATCGCGAGGAAATTCAAGGAAGACACCGGCATCGAGATTCAATACGTGCCCGTTACCACTGACGACGTCGCCAAGCGCATCATCACGCAGCCCAACTCTTTCGATATCGTCGACACCGAATATTTCGCACTCAAGAAGCTGATTCCGGCCGGCACGCTCGCGGGCATGGACGCGAAGCGCATCAAGCTTGCCGACAAGATCACGCCGGTGCTGACGCGTGGCGAAGTCAACGGCAAGAAGATCGGCGACCAGGGCACCGCGCCGAAGAAGGTAATGTTCCTGACCGGCCCGCGCTCCACCGAATTCTCCGCCACGCCCACCGAATGGATGACGCTGATCCCCACCACGTATAACGCGGACACGCTCGGCATTCGCCCCGACCTCATCAAGCGCCCGATCGACAGTTGGGCGGAACTGCTCAATCCGCAGTTCAAGGGCAAGGCCGCGCTTTTGAACATTCCCGCGATCGGCATCATGGATTCGGCGATGGCGATCGAGGCGATGGGTCACATGAAATACGGTGACAAAGGCAACATGACCAAGGCCGAGATCGACCAGACCATCAAGATCCTGATCGAAGCCAAGCGCGCCGGCCAGTTCCGCGCGTTCTGGAAAGACTTCAACGAAAGCGTGAACCTGATGGCGTCCGGCGAAGTGGTGATTCAGTCGATGTGGTCGCCGGCCGTGACGAAGGTGCGCACGATGGGTGTGGCCTGCAAATTCCAGCCGCTCAAGGAAGGCTATCGCTCGTGGGCCTCGGGCTTCGGCTTTCCGCGCTCGCTGCAAGGCAAGAAGCTCGACGCCGCGTACGAGTTCGTCAACTGGTTCCAGAATGGCTGGGCGGGCGCTTACCTGATGCGCCAAGGCTATTACTCGGGCGTGCTCGAGACCGCGAAAACGCACATGCAGCCGTATGAGTGGGACTACTGGATCGAAGGCAAGGCGGCGGCCCAGGACATCAAGGCGCCGGACGGCCAGTTGCTCGAAAAGGCCGGCGCCGTGCGCGACGGCGGCTCGTACAACCAGCGCATGGGCGCGATTGCGTGCTGGAACGCGGTGATGGACGAGAACATCTACATGGTTCAGAAGTGGAACGAGTTCATCGCGGCTTGATCGGCGAAGTGGTGTGACAGGCTGCCGTCGCATCATGCGCCGGCAGCCGCAAATTTTCCAACGGCGCGCTCAGGTGCGCCGAGCAGTATTTCAATAGACATATCCGCCCATGGCAACGATCGACCTTCCCTCGCGCGCGCAGGACGAGCCACTCAAACACCGGCGCGCGCCGGCGTGGCTCCAGGCGACGCCGCTTTCGCTGACCTTCCTGCTGTTTTTCATCGTGCCGCTCGTCATCACGCTGATCGTCAGCTTCTGGGACTTCAACGAATATCAGATCATCCCCGCGTTCACGCTGAAAAACTACGCGGCGATCTTCAACGGCTGTTCGTCGATGACGGACCTGTGCGTGACCTTCAAGACCTACTGGTCGACGCTCAAGTTCTGCGCGATCGTGTGGGCGGTGACCTTGCTGCTGGGCTTCTCGATCGCCTGGTTCCTCGCGTTTCATGTCCGCACGACGAGCATGCAGACCGTGCTGTTCCTTGTCTGCACGATTCCGTTCTGGACCTCGAACGTGATCCGGATGATCTCGTGGATGCCGCTGCTTGGCCGCAACGGCCTCATCAATCAGGCGCTGCTGGGCGCGCATGTGATCGATCAGCCGCTCGAATGGCTGCTGTATTCGAACTTCTCGGTGGTGCTCGCGTTCGTGCATCTCTACACGTTCTTCATGATCGTGCCGATCTTCAACGCGATGATGCGCATCGACCGCTCCCTGCTCGAAGCCGCGCGCGATGCCGGCGCGAGCGGCTGGCAGGTGGTGCGCGACGTGGTGCTGCCGCTTTCGAAGACCGGCATTGTGATCGGCTCCATCTTCGTGATCACGATCGTGATGGGCGACTTCCTGACCGTCGGCGTGATGGGCGGCCAGCAGATCGCGTCGGTGGGCAAGATCATTCAGGTGCAGACGGGCTACCTGCAATTTCCCGCCGCGGCGGCCAACGCGATCATTCTGCTGGCGGTGGTGCTGATGATCGTGTGGGCTTTAACGCGGGTGGTCGACATCCGCAAGGAGCTGTGAAGATGCAGGCCGTTCGCGTCAAACATCGGGAACATCGTCCGGCCAGTTTCTATTGGCTCGCGCTGCTGTTCGGCTTGTTCGTTCTGTTCTTGTACGGACCTGTGATCACGATTTTCATTCTGTCGTTTCAGGGCCCCGAGGGCGGACTCACGTTTCCGATGCGCGGCGTTTCGCTGCATTGGTTCGCCGTGCTGCGCGACGGTGTCGGCGATATCGACATCTGGGCCGCGTTCGGGCGATCCGTGCGGCTCGCCTTGGCCGTCACGATTCTGACCGTGGTGTTTTCCGTTGCTGCGGGATTGGCGTTTCGCCGGCGGTTTCGCGGCGATACCGCCGTGTTCTATGTGTCCGTCGCCAGTTTGATCATGCCGTCCATTATCGTTTCGCTGGGGATCGGCTTGACGTTCCGTCTGCTCGATAACGGTGCGAAGTATCTCGCCGCCGCGTGGGGCTATCCGTCCTTTGCCGATAGCTACACCACATCTATGGGCTTGTTTACTTCCGCGCTCGGCGCGCATTTGACGTGGACACTGCCGTTCGGCTTGCTCGTGATGTTTGCCGTTTTCAACCGTTTCAATCCCGCTTACGAAGAGGCGTCGCGTGATCTGGGCGCGACGCCGTGGCAAAGTTTCCGGCATGTCGTTCTGCCTATCATCGGACCTTCGGTGGTGGGCGTGGCGATGTTCGGATTCACGCTCTCCTGGGATGAGATTGCCCGCACCTCGCAAGCAATCGGCGATCAAAACACCTTGCCGCTCGAACTTCAAGGTCTCACTACTTCAGTGACTACGCCGGTTATTTACGCGCTAGGCACGATGACCACGGTTCTCTCGCTGACAGTCATGGCGGTCTGTTTGATTTCGGTGAGACTGTTGGCGCGCCGGCGTGCGGTCGCGGGAATGAAATAGCCCGCATGTCCGCGAATGCAAAAACCATTTCACTACTTCTTCTAAGAATCGGCCAAATACTTCGTTGCAAGGAAACCGCCTCGTCCCGTACCGTTCTCTGATTGCGCCTGGCGCGCGCCCCGCATTGGAGAACCCATGTCAGCATCCGAGACGCACAACGGTCCGAGCCACACCATCGCCGACGCCGCTCAACTCTTCGGCGAAGATCATTTAACACGGCGTTTCGCGCCCGTATTCGAGCGCATTGCGCAAGGCGCAGTGGAACGCGAGCAGAAGCGCGAACTCGCCTACGCGCCCGTGGAATGGTTGCGTGAAGCCGGATATACCAAACTGCGCGTGCCCAAAAAATACGGCGGCGAAGGCGTCTCGCTCACCGAATTCTTCGCGCTGGTCACGCGCCTCGGCGAAGCCGATTCGAATCTGCCGCAGATTCTGCGCGTGCACGGCGGCTTTATCGAATCACTGCTGGAAAACGGCGACGAACCGCTGCGCGACCGATGGCTCTCGCGTATCGCGCAAGGCCAGATCGTCGGCGGCGCCGTGTCCGAGCGCACCGGCGTCACCAACAACAGCGTGCGCCTCACGCAAGCCGACGGCGCGTGGCATCTCGATGGAGAGAAGTACTACACCACGGGCACGCTGTACGCCGATTGGGTGGACGTCACCGCGCACGACGGACAAAGCGACGTGCGCATACTCGTCAAGTCGGACGCGCCGGGTCTCGCCCGCATCGACGATTGGGACGGTTTCGGCCAGCGTCTCACCGGCAGCGGCACCGCGCGTTTCGACCATGTGCCGGTCTCGCAGGACAACCTTTACCGCCGCTTCAATGCGTCCGAGCCGCGCCGCAATAGTCTGCTCACCGCGTATTACCAGGCGCTGCACGTCGCGAACCTTGTGGGTATCAGCCGTGCGGCGCTGCGCGATGCCGTGGCGTTCACGCAAGGTAAAACGCGGACCTTCGGTATCCCAGGTGAGTCGAATCCGCGCGACAACCCGCTGGTGCATCGTGTGGTGGGGAGGCTCGCGAGCCTGGCTTATTCGACGCAGAGCATCAGCACGTCGCTCGCGCGCGCGATCGACGAAGTCTCAGTCGCGCGGCAGGAAGGCCGCACCGATGAACAGACCTACATTCGCCTCGACATTCAGACCTTCCAGGCGCAGCAGATCGTGATCGAGCAGACGCTGCAGGCGGCTACGCTGCTGTTTGAGGTGGGCGGCGCATCGGCCACCAGCGAGACGCGCCGCTTCGACCGGTACTGGCGCAACGCGCGGGTGCTGGCATCGCACAATCCCGCGATCATCCGCGAGGCCGCCATTGGTGACTTCTATCTGAATGGGAAGGCGCATAACGAAAGATTTGGAGTGGCGCGGCAGACGGCTTCGGGGCAATAGCGTCAACGCAACAACGTGTCAACGCTGACGCCGGCAACGGCGTCAGCCCATCGAAGTTTGCCCGCCTACGCCCTCTTTCGCGATGCGCTTCTGTCATCCGGTCGCGCCAGCCCAAGATGCTCCCGCAGCGTACGCCCTTCATATTCGCTACGAAAGATCCCGCGCCGGCGCAGAATCGGCACCACGCCCTCGGCAAAATCCTGCAACCCGCCCGGCAGCACATCGGGCATCAGATTGAAGCCATCGGCGGCGCCTTCCCTGAACCAGTACTCGATATCGTCCGCGATCTGCTCCGGCGTGCCGACGATCACGCGATGCCCCGTGCCGCCCGCCATCGAGCGAATCAGCTCGCGCACGGTGTAGCCGTGGCGCCGGGCCTGCGCGAGCGTCGCCTGAAAGAACGTGTGATTGCCGTTGCCGCCGCCGGGCAATGCGAGATCCGGCGGTAAGGGCGCGTCGAGCTGAAGCCGGTCCGCGCTGATGCCGAGCGTGCCGGCCAGCCGGTTCAGGCTGTACGTCCAAGGGATCAGATCGACAAGTTCGTCGCGTCGGCGCAATGCCTCGGCTTCGGTCGCGCCGACGATCGTCGTCAGACCCGGCAACACCTTGACCGGTTGACGCCCGTAGGCCACAGCACGTGCCTTCAGGTCGCGTGCATACTCGCGCGACTCGTCGAACGATTGCGACGCGGAGAACACCGCCTCCGCATGCCGCGCGGCGAGATCGCGGCCGTCCGCCGAACCGCCGGCCTGCACCAGCACCGGATGCCCCTGCGGCGAGCGCGGCAGGTTCAGCGGCCCTTCCACGTCGAAGTACTTGCCGCGATGCGCGATGGGGTGAACCCGTTCGGTATCGACAAAGCGTCCGTCGCGTTTGTCGCCGATGAATGCATCGTCATCCCAACTATCCCATAGCGCCTTGACCACCTCGGTAAATTCAGCAGCACGCGCATAGCGCTCGCCATGATCGGGGACGGCGGCATGGCCGAAGTTGCGCGCCGAACCCAGGTCGGCGGTCGTCACGACATTCCAGCCGGCTCTTCCCGCGCTGACATGGTCGAGCGTCGTAAAGCGCCTTGCAATGTTGTACGGCTCGTTATAGCTCGTCGATGCCGTGCCGATCAAACCAATATGTGTCGTGGCCGTCGCGATGCACGCGAGCAGCACGGTGGGCTCCAGCGCGGTGATCGGCCGGAAGCCGATCTGATCGGCGATCGACGCGTTGTCCGCGAGGAACACCGCGTCGAACTTCGCCGCTTCCGCGATTTGCGCGACTCGCACGTAATGCGCGATGTCGATGAACGCATCGGTCCTGGCCTCGGCTACACGCCACGCCGACGGCAGAAAGCCCGAATGCAGGATATTGACGTTCAGATGCAATTGACGAGGCGGCGAACGGGTCTCAACAGAAGTCATGGGCAGTCAGTCCCGGTAATTGAGCGCGTGCAACCGTGCGCAACCGTGTGCATGCGAACCGCGCGGATCGCGGCATCACTTCGCAGGCGGCGTCCAGATGCGGATATCGGTCGCTTTCAAGGCGGCGGGAATCAGCCCCGCCGCGCGATACGTGTCGGCGATACGCTGCTGTTCCGCGAGTTGATCGCGCTTCACCGGCACGATGTCGTAGCTGCGGCGGCTATTGGCCAGCTCGACGGTCGGCGCGGGAATGTTGCCCCACACCGGACCGAGAATCCGCGCGGCTTCCTGCGGATGCGCCTTGACCCACCTGCCGGTGCTGTTCAGTTCATCGAATACCGCGCGCAGCACGTCGGGATGCTTGTCGGCGAATGCGGTGGTCGCCGTATAGAAGCGGTTGTATTGAGCGACGCCGCCCGTGCCGTCCGCGATCACGCGCACATGCGCGTCACGCTGCTGCGCGGCGAGGAACGGGTCCCAGATCGCCCACGCATCGATGTTGCCGCCACGGAATGCGGCGAGCGCGTCGGGCGCTTCCAGATAACGCACCTGAATATCGTTGATCGTCAACCCCGCTTTCGCCAACGCGCTCAGCAACAGAAAATTGCAGCCCGATCCTTTGGACACCGCGACGCGTTTTCCCTTCAAATCCGCCACCGAACGAATCGGCGAATCCGGCGGCACGATGATCGCCTGCGCGGTCGGCGCCGAGGTTTCTTCTGCGTAGTACGTCAGCGGCGCATTGGCCGCCTGTGTGAACAGCGCGAACGCGTCCGCGACATCCGCATGCAGATCGACGCTGCCGGCGTTCAACGATTGCAACAGGCCCGTCGAAAACTCGTGCCAGCTCACGTCATAGCCGAGCGCGTTGAGTTTCTTCTCCAATGCACCAGTGCGCTTTAACAGAATGAACAGCGTCGACGAACGCTGGTAACTGATCGACACCGTTTCGTTGGCATAGGCCGCGCCGGCGGATAGTACGCCGCCAATCAACGTCAGGCATACGCAAAAGTGCCGCAGGCTGCGGAAGCCGGAAAAAGCGAGGCGCATCGATGAAGATCCATGAGGGTAGGCGGAATCGCTGAATATATAAAAGAACGACGCGCGCCCAAAGACCGATTTCATCGATCGATATGGGTAGAAGTTGGAACGCGCGGCGGCGGCATCGCTCATCATTCGAGGTTTGGTGCGAGTTGAAGAGCACGCTTTCCCGTGGAGATTTCCGCTTTATGTCGATACTGCCTCCCCGCTTCGGCGTCTGGGCGCTGGTTCACGGCAGCCGCGCCGCGCTGCAGGATCCTGACGAACCGTACGACGCCTCGTGGGCGCGCAACAAAGCCCTCGTACTCGAAGCCGAGCGCCTCGGTTACGACTCGGTGCTGGTCGCGCAACACACGATCAATCCGCACAATCCGGACTTCGATCAGCTCGAGGCATGGACCGCGTCGGCGGCGCTCGCGGCGCTGACCGAACGCATCGAGATCATCGCCGCGATCAAGCCGTATCTGTACCATCCGGTGGTGCTCGCGAAGATGGCGCAGCAGATCGAGCACATCAGCGGCGGGCGTTTTGCGATCAATCTCGTGAACGCGTGGAATCGGCCGGAACTGGAGCGCGCCGGCATCGGCTTCGCGGAACACGACGCGCGCTACGCGTATGGGCGCGAGTGGATCACGGTGGTCGATTCGTTGCTGCGCGGCGAGCGCACGCGTTTTCACGGCGAACACTTTAAGGTGGATGACTACCTATTGCGTCCCGCCGACCCGTTTCGCAACCGCCCGCGCATTTACGTCGGCGGCGAGTCCGAACCGGCGCGTGAACTGGTCGCCGACAAAGGCGACGTGTGGTTCATCAACGGCCAGCCGCTCGATAACGTGAAAGCGTTGATCGCCGACGTCTCGGCCCGCACGCGCCCCGCGGCGCATGAGCCGCTGCGTTTTGGCCTGTCGGCATTCGTGATCGCGCGTGACACCGATGACGAAGCCAATCGCCATCTCGACCATCTGTTCGCGCTGGCCGCGAAAGACGCGCCATTGCGTGAGCAACAGAAATCGAACATCGATCCGAAGGCGGTGATGTTCCAGACCTTCGCGCAAACGCCACGCGTGGGATCGAACGGCGGCACGGCAGCGGGACTCGTCGGCAGCTATGACACGGTTGCGCAGCGCATTGCCGCGTTTCATCGCGCCGGCATCGAACTGTTCATGCTGCAATTTCAGCCGTTCGAGCGCGACATGCGCAGCTTTGCCGACCAGGTGATTCCGCGCGTGCGCCGTCTTCTCAGTTGATTCACGCAGAAACCGCTGCGTTCAGTTCGTTCCGTTCATGTGGCACAGTATCGTCAAGCGTATGCGCTAAGCTTGCGAAGTCCAACAGCCCTGACGAGCGACATGAAGACCCTGCCTGCCTATGAGCCTCCGCTCGACGAAGAGCAGCTTTTGCTGAAGTGGATCCGGCGCGCGCGCGAATCGCAGATGAGCCATTACGACATGGCCGATCTGCTCTCCGCGCGTGACCGCCAGATGGGCTGGCTGGTGACCGCATTGACCGCTTTCGTGGGTACGGCGGTGTTTGCATCGCTGAATTCGACGGCCGTGTCGCCGGCGCTCAGAATCTTCGTGGGCCTCATGAGCGTCACGGCCGCGGTCTCGGCCGCGCTGCAAACTTTCCTCAAATACGCCGAGCGCGCGGAAAAGCACCGCGCCGCCGGTGCGCGTTATGGCGCGGTGCGGCGCAAACTGGAAGCCGTCTTTGCAGGCGACGCCGACGCGCGCAACGGCCACTATCTCGCGGCGATTCGCGAGGAACTCGACCGGCTCGCCGAAGATTCACCGAACGTGCCGCCGCGCGTGTTTTATCGCACGCAGCGAACGCTCGCCACGGACTCGCAACGAAGCCGCGATGCGTGAAATTTTCCTTCTCAGGCGCTCCCGCCGAGATCATCCACGTTGATCCCCAACTCCGCCGCCATGCGCCGCACCACCACCTGAAGCCGGCTCACCTCATCCGCAAGCCGCTTCTGCTCGGCCTTCACGGCCTCGAATGCCGACAACGGCACCACGTCATCGTCATCGCCCGGCTGCGCGAGCTCGCTCGCGCTCACTTCTCCGCACAGCAGATGCGTCCAGCGGTTCTCGCGCTCGCCGGGCGTGCGGGCGAGCTTCACCACGCGCGGCGGATCGTTCGCGGCGAGTTCATCGAGAAACGCCTCGACCGACGAGATGTCGGCGAACCCATGCAAACGCGCGCTGTTCAGGCGCAGTTCAGCCGCGGTCTGCGGGCCGCGCAGAAGCAAAGTGGTTAGCAACGCAGCCGATTGACTCGGCAGTCCCAGCACACGATTCATGTTGTGCTCGAAGCGCGGCACGCGGCTGCTGCTGCCTTCCATCACGAGACTTAGCCGCTTCAATCCGTCGACGGCGGTCAGCACCTCGGCTTCCGTTGCGTTCATCACCGGCGCGCGGCCGGTCTTCTGGTTGCAGCCCAAGGTCAACGCATTCAGTGAAAGCGGATAGCTGTCCGGCACGGTGTGCTGCTTTTCGACGAGTACGCCGAGCACGCGCCCTTCAAGCAAGGTCAACGTGCGGATGGGGGGACGGGAAGGAGCGTCGGGAGTGGTGTTCATAATGGATGTTGCGGCATGAGTCGCCGGGTCTCGTGGATGATGTGCCTGACAGTTGCACAGCCGGGCGGCGATTTCTGGTTTGTGGGCATCATGATAAACGGCCCGGCCGTTCGCGGTGGACGAATCACAAACGCGCGGACCGCGCCAACCGAACGCGGCGGCACCGGCGGTTTTTTGTCTCGTTGACTTAATCTCATATTCGAGATAATTTCCCTAATATGGAAACCATCCTCAATGACGACAAC
>DASPZL010000180.1:0-2280 GCA_035636295.1 Paraburkholderia sp. | reverse complement strand
CGCGCTGGCCATGGCCGCAAGACGCCCATCCCCGGAAACACCGCTCGCCGCTCCGTCTTGTGAAGGCCGGTATTTGCCCGACAGCACACCCATGCCGAGCGGACTCCACGGCACGAGCCCCATGCCCAGGTTGGCGGCGAGATCGGCGAATTCGTTTTCCGCATTGCGTTCGATCATCGAGTATTCGAGCTGCATGGCCGCAACCGGTTCGAAGCCGCGCCACTCGGCAAGTGTCTGCGCGCGCCCGGCGAACCACGCGGGCGTATCCGACAGGCCGACGTAGCGGATCTTGCCGGCGCGCACCGCGTCGTCCATCGCGCGCATCACTTCGTCCACCGGGGTGACGCGATCCCACGTATGCAGGTAATAGAGGTCGATGTAGTCGGTGCCGAGCCGCTTGAGCGAACCGTCGAGCGCGCGCAGCAGATTCTTGCGGTGGTTGCCGCCCGCGTTCGGGTTGCCGGGTTCGGCGTTGTAGCCGTACTTGGTCGCGATCACGAGCCGCTCGCGCGCGCTGCGCGCCGCGACGAATTTACCCAGCCATTTTTCGCTGGTGCCTTCCGTGTACAGGTCGGCGGTATCGATGAAGTTGCCGCCCGCATCCACGTACAGATCGAACAGACGTTGCGCAGATTTTTCGTCGGCGCCCCAGCCCCATTCGGTGCCGAAGGTCATCGTGCCGAGGGCGATCGGGCTCACGCGCAGACCTGAGCGGCCGAGCAGGTTGTAGCGGTTCATCGTCATGTCAGTCTCCTTAAGTGCGACGCGGGAAATTTCAAGTCGATGGCGCGATCTTTCGCGTGCGCGACTCCAATCAACATGCCGCTTGCCGCGACCATGCCGCAAGCGTTGGCGGCGCAGCGGGTCGACGCCGAAACGCCGGACGGCCGAACGCTCGCTAAAAGCGCTCTGAAGCTTTGCCGCCGACCCATGCAATCATCGTCTTGCGCCAAAACATCGTCACAGAATGACAAGCCGGTTCGCGCCGCCATCGCCGCCTATCATTGAAGCAACTATCCGCGGCTCTGAGTGCGGTGGATAACGGAAACGCCAGGATTGGCGCGGAAGATAGCTGTCTTCGCCCTTCAGAGAGTTCGTCATGGAAAACGCTGTCTACTGGAATGGACGCCAGGTTGGAATCGAGTGTGCCGGCCGGATCTTGTGGTTTTCGTCAGCGCCGCAGGAAGCTGTCGTTGCGTACGGGACTCGGCGGACCGAGACGGCGATCGTTGAAGATTCTGTCGTGGCCCGCAACCTCTCGATGACCGGACAATACGACAGGCTGCGCGTCGGCGAATAAGTGCAATGCGGCTTAGTTTGCCTTGGCAGTGAACATCTGCTGGGATTGCAGAACGTGCAGAACGCAGAAGCAGAAAAGCAAAAAGCCCAGTCACGAGGACTGGGCTTTTTGCTTGAATCTGTTGGTGCCGGAAAGAGGAATCGAACCCCCGACCTTCGCATTACGAATGCGCTGCTCTACCGTCTGAGCTATTCCGGCATCAGGAGAAACGAGATTATAGGGACTTCTTTATGAGCTTGGCAAGCCCCTGAACTTACTTTTTTGCTTCGAGATGGTAGCGGGTGACGCGGTCGACTTCGTTCTTCGAACCGAGGAACACGGCCACGCGCTCATGCAGACTTTTCGGCTGAATGTCGAGAATGCGTTTCTCGCCGTTGGTCGCGGCGCCGCCCGCCTGCTCGACGATGAACGCCATCGGGTTGGCCTCGTACATCAAGCGCAGCTTGCCCGGCTTGTCGGGCGTGCGCTTGTCGGCCGGATACATGAAGATGCCGCCGCGGTTCAGGATACGATGCACGTCCGACACCATCGACGCGATCCAGCGCATGTTGAAGTCGCTCTGACGCGAGCCTTCCTTGCCCGCCTTCAATTCACCGATGTACTGCTGAACCGGCGGATACCAATGGCGCTCGTTGGATGCATTGATCGCATACTCACGCGTTTCGACCGGAATGCGCATATCGCTTTGCGTGAGCACCCACGAGCCGAGTTCACGGTCGAGCGTGAAGCAGTTCACGCCGTTGCCGGTGGTGAGCACGAGCACGGTTTGCGGGCCGTACACCGCATAGCCCGCGGCGACCTGTTGCGTGCCCGGCTGCAGGAATGATTGTTCGGTGGGCTGCTGGCCGTCCGGGCAGCGCAGCACCGAGAAGATCGTGCCGATCGACACGTTGACGTCGATGTTCGATGAGCCGTCGAGCGGTTCGAACACCAGCAGGTATTCGCCCTTCGGGTAGTTGGCCGGAATCGGGAAGAACTGC
>DASPZL010000179.1:0-9469 GCA_035636295.1 Paraburkholderia sp. | reverse complement strand
CTCGTGACCGAACAGTTCGCTTTCGATCAATCCCTCGGGCAACGCCGCGCAATTGAACGCGACGAACGGATTGCCCCGCCGCCGGCCGGCATTGTGGATGCCCTGCGCAACCAGTTCCTTGCCGGTGCCGCTTTCGCCGGTTAGCAGCACGGTGGCGTCATGAGCGGCGCCCGCGCGCGCGAGCCGCCGCACCCGCTCGAGTGCCGCCGATTCGCCGATCAGGTCGTCCAGATAATGCCGCGCGACCAGATGCTTCGGCCGCTGACTGGTGCGCAGCGAGCGGTCGATCCGCTGCGCGACCAGCGTGTCCTGCACCGTCACCACGGAGCCGGAGCGCACGCCGTGCTCCACGATCGGCACGCAGTTGACGATCAGCGCCCGGCCGCCGATCTGCTCGATACGCTCTTCGATCGGCGCGTCGTGCTTCAGCATCTCGCGCAGCAGCGGACCGACGGCGCGCACGACTTGCGCCGCCATGTCCTGTTCGCGGTCCCCCAAGGGGACTTCCTTCGGGGCGCCCCCCAAGGGGACTTCCTTCGGGGCGCCGAGGCCGAGCAAATCGAGCATCGCCGGGTTGACGGCTTCAAGCAGACCGGCTTCGTCGAAAGCGGCGACGCCGTCGCGCAGATGGGCGACGATCGTGTTCAGCCGCACGCGCTTCGATTCCTTCTGACGGCTCACTTGCGCCAGTTCGACCGAGCGCTCGAACGATTCCTCGACCGCTCCGAGCGAGTACAGGAAAACGCTCTCCAGCCCGGCTTGCTGCGCAAAATCGCAGGCCATGCCGGGCCCGATGACGACGCCGCAGCCTTCGGCGGCAAGGTTCTCGACCGCGAGCCGCACTTCGTCGATCGAACGGTAGGCGCGCTGCTTCAGCCCGACCTTGAGCCACGCGCCGAGATCCGCGAGTTCGTGCGAGATCGTTTCGTGCAGCACGAGGCCGATCCGCGCGCCGGGCCACGTGGTGGTGGCGCGGGTGATCGCGCTGAGCACGTCGAAGCCGTTCACCTTGACCATCACGACCGGCACGTTCAGGTTGTCGCGCAGGTAAGCGCCGTTCGAGCCGGCAGCCAGCACGACGTCGACCGAGCCCGCATCCACGTAGGCCTGCAATGCGGTGACGGCCGCGCCGTAGCCTTCGCGAACCGAAAAGAACCTGGCGCGCCCGGCGTAACGCGGCGCGACGGCCTCGCAAAGCGACTGCAACCGGCTGATACTGACCAGTGCAACGCCAGGCAACGCGTTATTGGCATTCGCAAGGGACGACGTGAAAGTGGACATCGCGGTGACTCCGCCAGCGGTTGAAACGTTCCATGAAACGTTTCACGGAACACCGCATCCATTCTGCCATGAACCGGCGCGCAGCCGCTTCGCGCCTAAGCTCCTGATTGACCGGCGTAAATTCGAAGCCCCGCCCGATGGCATGCTTCCTGCAAAATGACGCCCGCGTCCTAAACCTGATTTCCTTTTCGGAGACACACCGTCATGACCACTTCCGCCACGCGTCGCGCCGCCTTCCGCGCCAAGGTCAACCAACGCCAGGGCCTGCTCGTACCCGGCGCCTTCAATGCGATGAGCGCGCGCGTCATTGAAGACGCCGGTTTCGAAGCGCTCTACATCACCGGCGCGGGCGTCACCAACATGTCGCTCGGCCTGCCCGACCTCGGCTTCATTGGCTTGGCCGAAGTCGCCGAACACACCGCGCGGATTCGCGACGCGGTCGCGCTGCCGCTGATCGTCGATGCCGACACCGGCTTCGGCAACGCGCTGAACGTGCGCCAGACCGTGCGCGTGCTCGAACGCAGCGGCGCCGACGTGATCCAGTTCGAAGATCAGATCATGCCGAAGAAATGCGGCCACTTTTCCGGCAAGGAAGTGGTCAGCACGAGCGAGATGGTCGGCAAGATCCGCGCAGCCGTGGACGCCCGCGAAGACGGCAATCTGCAGATCATGGCGCGCACCGACTCGGCGGCGGTCCACGGCATCGAGGACGCGATCGAACGCGGCCATCGTTTCATCGAAGCGGGCGCCGACATTCTGTTTATCGAGGCGACCGAATCGCTCGCCGACATCGAACGTCTGCCGTCGCTGTTCGACAAGCCGCAGCTGATCAACATCGTGATCGGCGGCAAGACGCCGGTGCAATCGCGTGAGGCGCTCGCCAAGCTCGGCTACGGCGTCGTGCTGTACGCGAACGCGGCGCTGCAAGGCGCGGTGCTCGGCATGCAGCGCGCGCTCGGCACGTTGAAAACCAACGGCCGCCTCGACGAAGACGCCACGCTCGTCGCGCCGTTCAGCGAACGCCAGCGGCTCGTCAACAAGCCGCTGTACGACAAGCTGGACCGCGAGTACGCAGCGAAAGATTGAGAGACGCGCGCGATCGTGTTTCCGGCGACCGGCACGCATGGCGCGCCGGTTGCCTCACGCGCCAGGTTACGCCCTCCGCGGCGATGCGAGACCGTTTCTTGCGTTAGGATTCAGGGCTGGCCGCCAGGCGCGCCCCTTCACTGGGGCGCCACCCGCGGCCGCGATCCTGCCGCGCATCCACCTCGCCCGGATGCCGGAAACACGTCTTCGAAAGGTAGTCGCAAAAACATGAAGTCCAGACCATCGCGCCGAACCTGCCGGCGCGCTCACATCATCCATGAACACGCACGCCGTGCGACGGAGACAGCGCAATGACCGTCGGCGGCACACGCAACGCGCATGTCGGCTGGCTGCCGTATATCGTCGCGGCCACCTTCTTCATGGAGTACCTCGACACCACGGTGATCGCCACCGCATTGCCGCAGATGGCGCAGTCGTTCGGCGTCGGCCCGAACAGCCTCAGTCTCGGCATGACCGCTTACATGCTGGCGCTGGCGATCTTCATTCCGGCGAGCGGCTGGGTCGCCGACCGCTGCGGCTCTCGTACGGTGTTCGTCAGCGCGATCGGGGTGTTCACGGTGGCCTCGGTGTTGTGCGGACTGTCGCAGAACGTCGTCGAGTTCACCGCCGCGCGATTGCTGCAAGGCATGGGCGGCGCGATGATGGTGCCGGTGGGCCGCC
The DNA here is from genome assembly GCA_035636295.1 of Paraburkholderia sp. Lineage (GTDB taxonomy): Bacteria > Pseudomonadota > Gammaproteobacteria > Burkholderiales > Burkholderiaceae > Paraburkholderia. The sequence goes on along the minus strand of DASPZL010000179.1, from coordinate 6,421 downwards.
TGATCGTGGTCCGCAGCACCGAGAAGAGCCGGATGATGCAGGCGATCTCGACCATCACGTGGCCCGCGATCGCCGCGCCGGTCATCGGACCGCCTGTGGGCGGCTTCATCACGACCTATGCGTCGTGGCGCTGGATCTTTCTGCTGAACGTGCCGTTCGGCCTGGCGGCGATGGCCGTCGCGCTCGCACTGGTGCCGAACCTGCGCGGCAGCGAACGCAAGCCGCTCGACGTGGTCGGCCTGCTGCTGAGCGGCACGACGCTCACAGCCATCCTGTACGGCGCCGAACTGGCGAGCCAGCCTGGTGAAAATCCGTGGGTGGCCGGTGCGGTCATCGCCGGCGGGTTGCTGATGGGCGTGCTCGCCTTCCAGCATGCGAAGCGTCACCCGTATCCGCTGATCGAGGTTTCAACGCTCAAGATTCCCACCTTTTCGGTGACGGTCGTGACGGGCTCGTTCACGCGCATCGGCATCGGCGCGGTGCCTTATCTGATGCCGCTACTGTTCCAGGTGGGCTTCGGCTTATCCGCGTTCAAGTCGGGATTGCTGCTGCTCGCGAGCGCGCTCGGCAACCTCGGCATGAAGGCGCTGACCACGCGCATCTTGCAGCGTTACGGTTTCCGCATGGTGTCGATCGTCGACGTCGCGGTGGCCGGCGTGTTCATCATTGCATGCGGGCTGTTGACGCCGAACGTGCCGCTCGCGCTGGTGCTGTTCGTCGTGTTCATTTACGGCGTGGCGCGCTCGATGCAATTCTCCACGCTTGCCACGCTGGCCTACGCCGACGTCGCGCAACCGCAGATGAGCGCGGCAAGCACGCTTTGGAGCGCGGCGGCGCAGATGACGATTGGTCTCGGCATCGCGTTCGGCGCGGTATCGCTGCGCGCGGCGGCGTTCTTCAACGGCGAGACGACGGGCCGCGTCTTCACGCTCGACGATTTCCGTCTTGCGTTTCTGTTCGCGGGCATGCTGACGCTGGTCTCCGTGATCGGCTATATGGGCCTTGCACACGACGCCGGCCAGAGCATCGGCGGCGGTTCGCGCGGCGCCGAAGACCCCGCGAAGGGCTGATGATGCGGCAAATGTGAAAGGCGATGCGGGCGGCGGCGCTGCCGCGTCCGTTGACGGCTTCAAGGAACTGGCGAACCCCGAGCGTTATATGGAGTTGCACAACCCCAACGTGTACCAGACGACATAAACGTACAGCGCCGCGCAGGGTGGCGAAAAGCTCAACCATAAGCGCGCTCGCGCATCCACTTCGTCATGATCCATTTTTCGCCGCCGAGCACCGGCGCGCCGCCGTGCAAAGTCAGCGGATCGAGTTGACGCGAGCCGTTCATATAGCGGAAATACACCGCGCCGCCCTGCTTTGCCGCGACCGATATACCCGCTTCGGGAAAAATCGTTTCGCCGCCGTCAAGCACGTCGTTCAGATAGATCACCAGCGTCGCCACGCGCTGGCCGCCCTGGGCGGTATGCACCACGCTGCCCGGCTGATCGGGCGGGAAGTAGTCGAAATGCGGACGGTATTCGCCGGTGGTGCCGTAGCGCAGAATCTGCAGCCCTTCGCCGTTTTCAACCGGCCAGTTCATCAGACTCGAAATGCGCCGCTCCATCTGCTCGATGAACGCGTCTTCGCCGCGCTGATACCAGATACCTTCGCTGGTGCGGTTGCGGATCACGTCTTCCTTGCCGGTGGCCGGGTCGACGATGGTGGAACGTTTCAACCGATGCCGCGAGCGTTCGATCATCTCGCCGCACTCCTCGGGCGAGAGGACATCCGCGAACACGATCAGCTCCGGCCGCTCGCAGCGCATCAGCACGCGGACGTCGCGATCGTGCGCGCGAATCACGTTGCCGCGCGTGACGGGCGATTCGTCGTACTGGTAAGTGTGCGGCGCGGCTTTCGCGAGGACGGCCTCGGTCGCGCCGGCCGCCGCGTTTGCCGGTTTCCGGCCGAACGCATCGTGCACCGCGGTATGCGCGGCCCCGGTGGCAAAACCGGCTTGCACCATTGCGTCGATCATCGAGTCCATGCTGCAGCCGCGTGTGACGTTGCTGACCAGCCACTCTTCCCATGCGGCATCGACTACTGGCATTGGAACTCCCATTCGTCTGTATGACGAAATACTGCATCAACCGGCTGGGTCGTGGCAAGGGGAAGGCCGGGTGCGGGAAGCCTGGCCGTCATATCAAGTGCTGCGCTGCCTGCGCCGATACAGGTCGAGGCCTCGGCGCGCCTGCGCCCTGATCGCCCGTTGGACCAACGGCGACCAGCCAAGCAGCGTGCCTTTGACGCCCAACGCCTGGCGCATCCAATGCCACAGATCGAAAGTGTCGCGATGCTCGACGATGCGTCCGTCACGAAACACGAAACGCGCGTCGATCCGGTTGACCACCGCGCGGCCCGTCTGACTGAATACGTAACTGGCTGTCCAGTGGGCACGACCGTTCATCTCATCGGCGTCGACGCCGTCGAACGTCAGCGAGAAGTCTTGTGCGCGCGCAACCAGCAAGCGCCACATGTCGCGCACCTCCTCGCCATGCAACTCGCCGAATGCGGGATCGCTGAAGACCGCGTCGTCGGCATAGCAGGCAACCATGGTTTCGGCGTCGCGCTGCTGGAATGCGGTGTAGAAACGCTCGATCAGTTCGGTGTTGGGATGGCTCATTTTTTGTGTTGTGGGTTGGCGCTTGTGAAGACAACAGCGATTCTATTGTAAGCGCATGGCGGTACCGCGCGATTGCCTCGCTATCCGTTCGAAGCCATCCCACGCGTGCCTGTTCCGCTTGATGAAACAGCGGAAAAACGAAATGACGTACCTTTTTGCGACCGCCGGTTCGCGCACCCCGCGCGGCGGGCGCGCGACGCGGCATTCCACATAACGCAATGCGCTCAATGCCCCGGCTTGAACTGCGGCGGGACGCTCGGCGGCGCGGGAAGCAGACGGCCGAACATGCCCTTGCGGCGCTCGGCGACGGCGGCCGGCCACAGCATGTCGGCAAGCAGGCTGATGCCACGCGCCAGCGCGCTGTCTCTCGCCGAGGTCACGAGGGGCACGCCGCGGTTGAGCGCCTCGTTGGCCTGCTTGTCATCACGCGGAAGCTGATGCGCGACCTTGGCGCCGAGCGTTTGTTCGAGTGTCGGCAGGTTGATTTGCGCGTTCTTGTCGTATTGATTCACCACCACCCGCACCTTGCTGGCCGGGTAACCCAGTTCCCTGAAGATATCGAGCATGCGGCGCCCGCCGTGCAGGTAGAGCAGGTTTTGCCGCACCACCATGCAGATCGCGTCGCTGGCGTCGAGCGCACGGATCGTCAGCGGATTGAGGCTTTGCCCGACGTCGATCAGCACCGCGTCGTAACGCTCGCGCACCAGCGCGAGAATGCGCTCCAGTTGCGCGGGCAACAGCTCGGCGGCCTTCAGCGGATCGCCGGCGCCCGCGAGCACGTCGAGGTTGGCGTGCACGTGCATCACGCAAGATTCGAATAAGGCGGCGTCGAGGCGCTCGACCTGCGAGCATAGATCGGCGAGCGTGATGGGCGGCGGTTTGTCGGCCACGAGCAGGCTCGCATCGGCGAACTGCTGGCTGAGGTCGATCAGCAGCACGCGCCGGTTGCGCAGCGCGGCGAGCGAGTAAGCGAGATTCACGGCGATCAGCGTCGTGCCGCTGCCGCCCTTGCACGATGCAAGCGAGACGACGCGTCCGGCGCGGCGCAGGTCCACGTTCTTGTTCGCGGCGATCCGCGCGAGCGCGGTGACGATCTGACGGGCGTCGAGCGGCCACGACAGCACATGCCGCACGCCGACGCGCATCGCCGCGGCGAGCAATGCGGTGGAAGGCGCCGGCGTCACCAGCATGCAATGCAGTGTCGGCGTGCAGGCCAGCGCCTCCTCGACGCCGTCCAGCTCACGCGCGCTCAGATGCACGTCGTCGACGATCAGCAGATCGGCACTTCTGATCGCACGGGCGTGCGCGCGCAGTTGCCGCGCCGTGCCGTGAGCCGTGCGCAGCCGGTACGGCACGCCGCTTTCGTCCAGGCGCGCGATGATATGCGGCGCGCGTTCCGTGCTGGAGGAAACCAGAAAGACGTCGATCATGTGGGGTCCCCTCCGGTCTAACGCCGTTCAGTTGACGAGGCCACGCCGATAATGATCGACGCGCTATACCTTCAGTCGTCGAAATCGGACGGCTGAATGCCCGCCTCACGCTCGCGCGTCCATTCGGGCGACGCCGGCATTTCGAACACCGCGTCGCGCAGCGCCTCGCGCTGAATCTCCGCCTGAGCCTTGCGCTTGAGCGCGTCGGCGATCACGAGCGTCTGCAGATCGACCGAAGGCGTGGCGAACAGCGCACGTGGCGGCGTCAGGTGCCGTTGATACCGGACACTGGCGGCACGCGCTGGGGTTTGACGGTCCAACGGCGATGCGGCGGTCGGCTTGCTGGTCAGTTTGTTCATCACAACCCCCAATTGATGCCCCTTTCAGGGCCGTTTCCGGGTGGACCGTGCTCGCGCGAATGCGCGGCACGGCGCCCGGTTCACCTCGTAACACGCGCCTCTCTATGAAGGCTCAAGGCCGTTTCTCCCCGCTTCTTCGCGCCGGCTGGTCCTGGCCGTGCGCTGCCCCTTCCCTGTTCCACGCGTCGCTCGCGAACCGCTCGAGCGCGATGTCTGTCGTTTGCTCCAACTACGCGTCCGTCCAATCGGATGGAAAAAGTGGCGAGGCCGCGCTTCACGTCGTCCGGTGGCGAACGATCGATACTTGTATATCGGCAGTTCGCCCCGCTTTATTGACATCCGTTTTTCAATGGCCCCGCCGCACCCTCGCAAAAACGCATTGGCTTCCCCGGCCGCGCTTACGAAGTCTTTGTTTGCCGCCGGCCTGTTCCAACCGCTGCTTCCCCGTGCGTCAGATCCGGGCGGCAATGCTTTCGCTGTGAATCGCTTGTTGCAACGGCCATGCCATGCGCGTCCAAACCCTTGTCGCACCGCGATCGTGACTGCAACGCACGCGGCCGGCCCGCCCGTTTCGGCAACCATTGATTCGTATTCGACACACGATTGGTTCGTCCCCCAAAGCATTGCGCATAAATGCGCGGGCCGGGATTTTCGGTGACGGCGCGCAAGCCCGCTTGCCGGCAGCGCTTGCCGGCAAGCTCCGGTCAAATATGCCGGTGCTTTCGGGGCATCCGGCATTCGCGAGGCAGGCGGCCCAATGTGTCGCACGCTTGAGACACAACCCACCGTTAAGCGCCGGATCGGTTTCACGATGCCGCATGGCGACTTGTCACGATGTGTGGGATACCGCTCATAACGAGCTTGGCCTGCTATCGTTGAGCGGTGCCACACACGGCCCCCGGCGCGAGAAATCGTTTCTGAATCCCTATTTGTTTGTATGGCATTCGAATGATCTTTCGCTTATGGTTAAGCCATGCGCCACATAGAGCGCCTGTATCAGGCCAACGAGGTTACGAGACGGTTTTTGTAATTCGGGGATGAAAACGTCAGGCAGGGGCCGGCATTGACCGCTGTTCCGCTATCCGCCCGACGCGTAGCACCTCGCGGCTCATGCCGCACGCTCCATGCCCCCGCCATTGCCGCTACCGTGAATCCGTCACCGCCGGGCTGCCCGCAGAGAGCCCGAACTGCCGTGACGAAAATCCATGCCCGAGTCCGTTCACGCGGACCGGCCGGCTTGGTTGGCCGAGGGTCGGCGCCGCTTGCCGGTCTGTCCAGTAAGACGAACAGCAGTCCTGAGAGCAGCACCGAACCGGGGAGTAACATGAACACGACTGGCACGCCTGTCGACACCGAACGCTCCGTTCTCTACGTGTCGAATTTGCCCGATCAGAAACTCGCGGACTTCCTCGCTGCGTCCGGCTGGCATGCCGTGCACGCCAAAACAGCGGCGGCCGCCGAACGCATGATCGAGCGCGGCAACATCAAGGTCGGCCTCGTCGAATTGCCCGGCGACTGCACGTCGCAGCAACTGTCCGCGCTCGCGTCATGCATGCGGCGCGTCGAAACCAACTGGGTCGCCCAGATCGCGCCGGGGCAGGCCGAGAACGAGATGGTCAGCCGCTTCATCCTCGACTATTGCTTCGATTTCGTCACGCGGCCCTGGCTGAACGAGCGGCTCGTGTTCGCGCTCGGCCATGCGCATGGGTTGTCGAACCTGCGGCATGCGCAGGTCGCGCCGGAGCCGTCACTCGGCCGGCACGGCATGGTCGGGCAATGCGAGGCGATGCAGCAGCTGTACCGGCGCATCGACAAATGCGCGGTGACCGATGCGCCGGTGTTCGTCGCCGGCGAGTCGGGCACCGGCAAGGAACTGACCGCGCGGGCAATTCATGACCGCTCGCCGCGCGCGGGCCGCCCGTTCGTCGCGATCAATTGCGCGGCGATTCCGCCGAGCCTGC
>DASPZL010000178.1:0-11212 GCA_035636295.1 Paraburkholderia sp. | reverse complement strand
GAGCAAAAAATAGCAGGAGACAGACATGGCACTGAACACGCAACCCCACCTCGAGCGCCCCGACGATTTCTACGAGGCGCTGATCGAGATGCATCGCGATCTGGACGACGCGCAGAGCCAATCGGCTAATGCGCAACTGATCCTGCTGCTCGCCAACCATATCGGCGATCACGCAACGCTGCTCGAAGCAATGCGCTATGCACATGAAGGCGCGGCCGACACTTCGCCGCGCGGCGGCGAAGTGCATCCTCTGGCGGCTTAAGCGCGCAACACCAAAAGAGCAAGCATGCGCGCGGCCGTTCCGAAGCCGCGCGCAACCCACCACGGCAGCGCGGCGCATCCACACCACCGCATGCCGTTCCTATAGAAGACACAACGCGGCGCAACAAGACGCCGGACCCAGCGGGTCCGTTGGACCCTCACGTTTGGAGATAACCGATGAGCCAATCCCTCGCCCCCGCGCTCAAGCCGGGCGCATCCGTTGCTGCGCACGACGATCAGCTGTATCGCAAGGTCTCGCTGCGGATCATTCCGTTTCTATTCGTCTGCTATGTGGTGTCGTTTCTCGACCGCATCAATATCGGCTTCGCGCAATTGCAGATGAAGCACGACCTCGGTTTTAGCGACGCGATGTACGGTCTTGGCGCGGCAGTGTTCTACATCGGCTACGTGCTGTGTGAAGTGCCGAGTAACTTGCTGCTCGCACGTTTCGGCGCGCGCCGCACGTTCACGCGGATCATGCTGCTGTGGGGCGTGGCGTCGGTCGGCATGATGCTGGTGTCGAAGCCCACGCACTTCTATTTGCTGCGCTTCATGCTGGGCGTGTTCGAAGCGGGCTTCTTTCCCGGCATCGTGCTGTATCTGACTTACTGGTATCCGGCGCGTCGGCGCGCAGCCATGCTGTCGATCTTCTTCGCTGGCGTCGCGGTGGCCGGTGTGCTCGGCGGACTCGTATCCGGCTGGATCATGCGCGACATGGGTGGCGTGTGGGGAATGTTCGGCTGGCAGTGGATGTTCGTCATTGAAGGTGCGCCCGCTATCGTGCTGGGTCTGATCGCGGCGTTCTATCTGGTGGACGGCCCGCAGCACGCGAACTGGCTCAATGCCGACGAAAAAGCGCAACTGATCGCCCAGCGCGACGAAGATCGCCGTCCCATGTCGGACGCGCATTCGTCGCGTGCACTCATGCAGGCGCTGCGTAATCCGCGGGTTTATCTGTTCGCGTTCATCTATTTCTCGCTGACCTGCGCGTCGTTGACGCTCAACTTCTGGATGCCGCTGATGATTCGCGATTTCGGCATTCGTGACGTATTGGCGATCAGCCTGTACAGCGTGATTCCAAATGCGGTCGGCGCGGTGGGCCTGATTCTGATCGCGCGTCACTCGGACCGCCGTGGCGAACGTCGCCGGCATTTTGCCGTGTGCACGATCGGCGGGGGCATCGCGCTCTCGCTGCTGACACTGCATCTGAGCAGCTTTCCGGCGATGCTCGCGATTCTGTCGCTGGCCGCCGTGTTGATCTTCGCCGCGCTGCCGATCTTCTGGACCGTGCCGTCGGGCTATCTGTCCGGCACCGCGGCTGCGGCCGGCATTGCGTTGATCAGCAGCATCGGCATTACGAGCGGTATCGTGAGCCCCTGGGTGATCGGTCTCATCAAGACGCACACCGGCAGCATGGATAACGCGCTATATGTGTTGACCGCGTTGCTGTTTGTCAGCGGTGTCGCGTTGCTGCTCGGCGTGCCGAAGGAAATGAAGCGCATCTAAAGATCGAGTGGCTTCGGGCGTCATATCGGGTAGAGTCGCGATTATTGCCTTGCGACCGCGTGTATCACGTCAGAACCTTTGCGATGTATTCGATCGAACCTGTTTCATTGCCGCATGACGGCCCGTCCGACATTTCGTTGTGGCGGGTCGATTTCGCTTTCGATGCGTCGCTGGATGGCGCCGCCTTCGCGGCGCTCAGCGACGACGAGCGCATACGTGCCGGCAACTTCCGCCGCCACGAGGACGCGTTGCGTTTTGCGACCGTGCGCGTCGCGCTGCGTGAGCAACTCGCGCAGAGGCTTGGCATCGCGGCCCGCGCCGTCCGTTTTACGCTCGATGCAAACCGCCGTCCCGAGCTCGCGGATTCCAATGCGCACGATTTCAACGTATCGCATGCGGGCTCGCATGGGCTTATCGCGATGTCGCCTGTTCGGCGCGTCGGCGTCGATATCGAACAGCGCAGCGATAAATTCGATTGGCGTTCGATTGCGTCATTGACGCTAGATCCAGATGAGGCCATGTGGATCGAGCGCCTCGACGTTGCCCAGCAGATCGACGCGTTTTACGACGCATGGGTCGCGAAAGAAGCGCTCGTCAAAACGACCGGCGTGGGCATCACGCGCGGATTGCAGCATTTGACGGTGCTGCCGCGCGAGAGCAATCAAGTGACGCTGCGCAATCAGATTCCGGACGACATGCACGAGATTGCCGCGTGCTGGGTCGCGGCGCCGAAGGGATATGCCGCGTGCGTGGCGTGGTCGATGAAAACGCGTGGCTAAGCGTTCGCCAGATCAAACGCCAAAGCCTTCGGCCACCCAAACGTATGCACCCGCGTGACCGGTTGCGCGAGCGCGACCGCCGCGCGAATCTGGCCGGCCATCGGCAGATCGAGCACATGCCAGCAGCCATGCTCCGCGAGATCGAACGCGCGCGTTGTGGCGTCGCTCAACAGCAAGTCCACATCGATATCGACGGGCGCATAGCGCAACGCGTTGCACAGGCTGCTGTAACGCGCGTGTCGGCGTGATGCTTCCGGCGTCTCGCCAACCGCGGTGCTCGGCGACGGCACGACAACACTCAGCCCAAGCGCCGCCGAAGCAATGCCGATCACGATCCAGATACCGCCATACGCAATATCGATGGTAATGCCGCGACCATCATGCGGATGACGCGCGCGCAGTTTCTCGTTGCCGTCGTCTCGCAGATCGACGCTGCGCGGCTCGCAGTCGAACAGATTCGCGACGATCCAGCGCACCACCACGCGCGCGCTGATAAACCGTTTGCGCAGCGCGGCGTTCGGATGCAGCCGGGCGCGCTCGCGTTCCGTCTTCGAGAGCCAGGTGTCGCCTTCCTGCACCGGCACGGGCAGCCATTCACAACGGAACCGCCATAGGTGCAGCTCGCCCGCGCGCGGCGAGGCGACGCTGCGCGGATGGTGGCGCGTCAGCGGATGGGACAGGAATTCGGGCGCGGCCGCAGTGGCGATAGCGTGAGCGATTCGAGCGGGCTGCACGACGCGTTCGACGCTTGCGTGTTCGGACGCGTGGTCCACGCCGGCTGTGCGCGAGTTGCCGCTGTCGCTGTCCCGTGCATGAGAGGACACCGGGGACGCAGGGAAAATCAATTCCGATTCCAGTTCCAACGGCATACGCTCCGCTCCTCAATGCATATACGTGACGCGGCGCGCTTGCACGTCGAGTTCCACACCGGCGTCGAGCAGATCGATGGCGAACCAGCGGATCAGTTTCAACACGCCGCTGACAGCAGGCCCTGGCAGCCATTCGCTCAGCATGCGCAACGCGGCTCCGCTATGCGTTTTTTGCAGTAGCGCGATGGTTTGCAGGATCACGGCTTCGTCTTTGCCGAGATCGCTCGCGCAGCGGCAGCGCATGTCGAGCGGACGATACGACACGTGCATCAGCGAACGCATCAGCAGATCGAAGTGTTCGATGCCGTCCTGTCGCAAACCCACGCCGCTCAGAATGTCGCGCCAGTGCACGCCGCCGCGCGCGGTTTCGCAAGCCGGCCGCAGCCACGTGCGTACGGCGCTGAGGACGGTGCGGTCCGGGGCGTCGGCGGTGTCGGCCGGATGATCGTCGATCAGTTCGGGACGGCTGCTGTAGTGAGAGCGGAAGTTCATCGATGCTCCTGAATGGACACGGTCCAATGAGTCGCGCCGGCCTGATCGGATGAGTGCCGCGTAGCAGACCAGCGCTTGTCGCGTGCGACGGATAGGCGATGACGCAGCGTCTGCGTCAGGTGCTTGCGGTCACAGCTGCAATCGCGCGGCGGTGGCGTTCGGCTTCGGCGCGGCTGACGTTTGGCGTGATCGTGAATTCGTGTGTTCGGTTTGCGGCATGGGCTTCATGATGGCGTAATTTCTTGGTAAATGCAAATCATTCTCATTTGAAAGATGTGCATAGGCTCTGTTCTTTGCTCATCCGGATACATGCCGGGAGCGGCCCCATAGCGCATGCGGACGCGCCGACTAGCAATTAACGCAACTAACGGTCAGCCTCGCCCGGCATCCACGGATATGATGACGAAGTGGCCGTTCCACGCGTCTGCCACAATCGGTCTGCAGACATCCTTGTCTACCCCTGCCAGCTAATGCCGACCAAATCAATCGACCCCGCATCGATCTCCACCGCCACCGAAACGGCCCAACGTCTGCCCACCCTGGCGCTCGCCGCCGCGCTGTCGCTCGGCAGCGCGATCGCGCTCGGGTTCGCCCGCTTCGCGTACGCGCTGTTGTTGCCGTCGATGAAACTCGATCTCGGTTGGAGCTTCGCTGAGGCCGGCGCGATGAATACCGCCAATGCGCTCGGCTATCTGCTTGGCGCGCTCGCTTTTCCACGTCTTGCGCGCCGCTGGTCGGCCGGCGCATTGTTCGGCGCGGGTTGCGTTGCCACGGCGCTGTTGATGGCCTGCAGCGGGCTGCTCGCCGATACGCATTCGCTGCTCATCTTGCGAGTGATCACGGGAGCAACCAGTGCGGCGATTTTCATCAGCGGCGGCGTGTTGGCGGCGCGGCTCGCATCGGCGAGACCACACGACGCGGGGCTCGTCCTCGGCTTGTATTACGGCGGCACGGGATGGGGCATCGTGGCCTCGTCATTGCTCGTGCCGCTGACTATCTTCAACGTCGCGCATGGCTGGCAGTTCGCGTGGTTCGCGCTGGCGGCCGCGTGCGTCGCGTTTTCCGTCGTGGCTATAGGGGCGGCCAGAAAAATCGAAAGCGTGCACGCGACGGTGTCTTCATCGGCGCAGGCAACGAAAGCCGTGGACGCGCCGCGTTGGCCGCGCTTCAGTGCGGCACTGGCGGGCTACACGTTGTTCGGCGTCGGCTATATCGGCTACATGACCTTCATCGTTGCGCTCCTGCGCAATGCGGGCATGAGCGCGGTGGTCGTGACCGGCTTCTACCTGCTGCTCGGCGTGGCGACGGTGGTCTCGGCACGTGTGTGGTCGAGTCTGCTGGACCGCATGCGCGGCGGCCAGGCGCTCGCGGTGCTCAACGCATTGCTTGCCATCGCGACGCTGCTGCCCGCGCTGTTCACGCAGCCGTGGGTGGCGTTCGTCTCCGGTGTGCTGTTCGGCGCGACGTTTCTCTCGGCTGTTGCATCGACCACGGCTTTCGTGCGCCACAATCTGCCCGCGAGTCACTGGGCCAAGGGCATCAGCGCATTCACGATCGTATTCGCGTTCGGACAGATCGTCGGGCCGATGGTGATCGGCTGGATCTCGGACGGCGCCGGCCTCGCGCGCGGTTTGATTTATTCCGCGTTGCTGCTCGTGGCGGGCGCGGTGCTTGCCGCGTGTCAAAAGCCGTTGCGCGAAGTCTGAGCCGGCGGATCAAACCTGCACGGAAGGAATGCTCTTCATGCAGCGCAGCGCGAACATCGAGCGACTGTGACGGATGCCGGCGATCTTGTAGAGCTTCTCGCGCAGAAACCGCTCATAGCCCGCTGTACCGTCGACCGCCACCTTCACCAGATAGTCGTAGTCGCCCGAGACGAGATACGCTTCGAGCACTTCGGTCAGCGTCGCCAGTTCGGCGCCGAAGCGGGCGAGGGCGTCATCGTCGTGACGGTTGAGCGTGACCTCGAGCAGCACCACGTCCGCGAAACCGAGCTTCTGCTGATCGAGCAACGCGACGTAGCCGCGGATATACCCTTCGGTTTCCAATTGACGCGTGCGATTCCAGCACGCAGTGGTCGACATGCCGACCAGTTCGGCGAGTTCGGCATTGCTGAGGCGCGCGTTCTTCTGCAACTCGCGCATGATCTTCCGATCCTGGTTATCCAGTGGACGATTTCGGGTGGTCATGGCATTCTCGGAAGTTTATTCAGATAAATGCCATTCTAGCGGAAGATCGTTCTGACATCGGGCGCCGTGTCGATTGCTTTAAGAAGCCTATCCAGCGCACCTCCAGGTATATTTTCAAGGTGCATTCGTGCTCGGGACAACCAACCGGTCCGCGGGGCAATCTCCCGCGGCGTTGCGGCCACAAGCTGCCCTCCGGTGTTCTCGCTGCTTTTACAAAAGGCGGCACGCGGGCGAATTCCGGCGTTACCCGCGCTCGAAGACGACGCTCGCCGGGCATGGACGCATGTTCCCACCGCAACTCGCCGGCGTTCGACGGCTGCACGTCAAGTGCACCGTTCTTCACGAAGCAAGCGCGAAGCAACCCGCGCTGACACAACGCGCTATATACAGACACACGAAAAAACACGCCCGCATGCGGACGCCCAGGAAAGGAATGCGCGGCTGCGTTAGGAGGTCGCGCCGCGCCGGGACAATCTTCAGGTGAACTGCGTATGTCGAAATGGGTTAATGAAAAATGAGGTACAGGATGACCAGTACGATCAGGGGAACGCCAAGAAGCCAGCCGAGAAGATAAGGCATGGTGTGATCTCCTTTCGTATCGAAGTTTGAATGCGCTGGTGATCCAGCATCTACCGTACCTGACGTATCCGCGGCCTACTGCCGCGACCTCATACGAGAAGCGAAACGCCCAGACCTTAAGGCAAGTTCTCCCGTAGAACGATACTGAATTGCACAGGCTTCACATCGCTCATCGCATCACGCTTGTTCCGCACGTTGCGGAAAATCCGCAGACAATTCCCCACCATGGCTTGCGGCGTTTGCGTGATCAACGCGTCCATCGTTCCGTCGATCAATAGCGCTCGGGTATCGGGCGTCAAGCCATGACCGACGAATAGAATCTTCTGCTCCGAGCGCGCTTCGACAATCGCGCGAGCGACGCCATCCGACCCGCCGCCGCTGTTGTAAATGCCGGCGAGATCGGGATGCTGCTCCAATAGCTTGCGCGTCTGCATATAGTTGCGCTCGCTGTCGTCATGCCCTTCGCGCAGTCCGATCACGCGTACTTGCGGAAACGTCGATTCGATCAAATGCAGAAAGCCGATCTCGCGTTCCTCATGTCCGCGATAGTTGAGGCTGCCCGCGAGCATCGCGATCTTGCCGCTCGGCCGCGGCCCCATGAAACGCCCCAGCAGCAGTGCGGCAGTGCGGCCGGCGGAACGATTGTCGATGCCGACATAGGCGAGCCGCCGCGCATTCGATAGATCCGAAATCAACGTGATCGCCGGCACGCCTTGATCCGCGAGCGCATTCACCGCGTCGCGCACCACGGGATGCTCGAGCGCCATGAACACCACGCCATCCGCGCGTTGTCCGTAGTGCAGCAGACGGTCGGCCAGTTCCTTCGGGTTGAAACTCTCGACGTAATGCACGCGGCACTTCATGTCCAACGCAGTCCACTGATCGTGCGCGAAGTCGATATAGTCGCCGAGCATGTGCAAGTAGCGATTGGTGCCGGCCGGCAGCAGGAACGCTATACGCATCGGTTTGGAAGCCGGCGCGGCAGGCCCATTCGGCGTGAGCAGATAGCCGAGTTGCGCGGCCGCTTGCAACACGCGTTGCGCGGTGACGGCGCGCACGCCTTCGCGGCCATTGAGCACACGATCCACCGTGGCGGTCGACACACCGGCGGCGCGCGCAATGTCGGGAATACGGGCGCGCGCGGCGGCTGTGAGGTGAAGCGTTTCGGACATGGCAGTTCTTCGCAGAGAGGAAGTCCATCAAAAAACATCAAGTTCGCGGTTTGACAGCGGTTGCCGCGCACGCCTAGTCTTGCAGCTATCACGCGACGACTCAACACCGGCGACAGGAAATCAAGGCGTTGTATACGAGCGATGATGGTTTTTGATGGATTCGACAGTCACATCAATTATAAGCAAGGAGACACTCAAATGACCAACCTCGCGAGACGCACGCTGCTGCGTGCCGCAGCCGCCGTACCGGTGGCGGGCGCGCTGGGCTTTCCGGCGATCGTGCGCGCTGCGTCCGGCCCGGAGTTCGTGTTCAAGTACGGCAACAACTTGCCGCTCACGCATCCGTTGAACGTGCGCTCGCAGGAAGCGGCGAATCAGATTAAAGAAGCGTCGAAGGGGCGCATGGAGATCCGGATATTCCCCAACAACCAGCTGGGCGGCGATACCGACATGCTCGCGCAAGTGCGCAGCGGCGGCATTGAGATGTTCACGCCGTCGGCGCTGGTGGTGTCCACACTCGCGCCATCCGTCGCGATCAACGCGGTCGGCTTCGCGTTCAGCGACTACAACCAGGTGTGGAGCGCGATGGACGGCAAGCTCGGCGCCTACGTGCGCGCCGCGATGCAGAAGGCCGGTCTCGAATCGTTCGAGAAGATGTGGGACAACGGCTTTCGTCAGACCACTACCAGCAATGGTCCGATCACGAGCGCGCAGAACATGCGCGGCCTGAAGATTCGCGTGCCGGTGAGCCCGCTCAGCATCGACATGTTCAAGGGTCTCGGCGCCGCGCCGACCAGCTTGCAATTCAGCGAGGTGTATTCGTCGCTGCAAACGCATATTGTCGATGCGCAGGAAAACCCGCTGCCGATCGTGCAGGTCGCGAAGCTCTACGAAGTGCAGAAGTACTGCTCGCTGACCAATCACATGTGGGACGGCTACTGGTTCGTGCTGAACCCGCGCGCGTGGCAACGCTTGCCGAAAGACCTGCAAGGCATCGCCAGCGACGCGTTCAATCAAAGCGCCTTGAAACAGCGTGAGGATGTTCGCAAGCTCAACGACGCGGCTGTCGCCGATCTGCAAAGCAAGGGCCTCACGATCAACCGTCCGGCCCCGGACACATTCCGCGCGGCGTTGCGTCAGGCGGGCTTTTACGCCGAATGGAAAGGCAAGTTCGGCAATCAGGCGTGGGACCTGCTCGAACAATCGGTCGGCAAGCTCGCTTGAGTACGCGGTACGCCAGTGAGCACAAGCGGTGAGCATGAGACGAAGCGCGGCGATGTGCCGCCAGGAGACTTCAGGATGTCGAATCACGCATGGAATCCGGTGGACGCAGCGGTTGCGCTGCATGCGGCGAGCACGCCGCGCCGCTGGCTGAGAACCTTCGATCGCGGTTTGATCGCGCTTGTGGAAGTGTGCGCGGCGGCGCTGCTCGCGGTGGAGATGGTCGTCATGCTCGCGGGTGTGGTGAGCCGTTACGCGCTGCATCAGCCGCTGGTGTGGTCGGATGAACTGGCGGGGATTCTGTTCCTGTGGCTCGCCATGCTCGGCGCGGTGCTCGCATTGCGTCGCGGCGAACATATGCGGATGACGGCGCTGGTCAGCCGTTTGTCGCCGGAGCGGCGCGCATTCGTCGATACGCTGGCGATTGCGGCGTCGATTGCGTTGCTCGCGCTGTTGATCACGCCGGCATACAACTATGCGTCCGGTGAGGCGGCGATCGTCACGCCCGCCTTGCAGATCAGTAACGCGTGGCGTGCGCTCGCGTTGCCGATCGGCGCGGCGCTCATGTTGCTGGTCGGCTTGATTCGTCTCGCGCAAATGAGCCGCATGCGCGACGTCGTGATCGTGCTCGTGATCGCCGCGCTATTGGGTGTCGTAGCCGTATTCGCCGGGCCGTGGTTCCAGACACTCGGCAAGACCAACCTCGTGATCTTTTTTGTCGGCGTGGTGGCGATCGGGATTTTTTCGGGCGTGCCGATCGGGTTTTCTTTCGCACTGGCCACGTTCGGCTATCTCGGCCTTTCAACTTTCACGCCGCTCGAAGTGGTGGTCGGCCGCATGGACGAGGGCATGTCGCATCTGGTGCTGCTGGCCGTGCCGCTCTTTGTGTTCCTCGGCTTGCTGATCGAAATGACGGGCATGGCCCGCGCGATGATCGAGTTTCTCGCGAGCCTCGTGGGTCACGTGCATGGCGGTTTGTCGTTCGTGCTGATCGGCGCGATGTATCTGGTGTCGGGCATCTCCGGTTCGAAAGTGGCGGACATGGCGGCGATCGCGCCGGTGCTGTTCCCCGAGATGAAAAAACGCGGCGCGTCGGAAGGCGATCTCGTCGCGCTGCTCGCCACCACCGGCGCGCAAAGCGAAACCATTCCGCCGAGCATCGTGCTGATCACGATCGGTTCGGTCACGGGTGTGTCGATCTCCGCGCTCTTTACCGCGGGCATGCTGCCGGGCGCCGTGCTCGCGCTGATTCTGTGCGTGGTGGTGTGGTGGCGCTATCGCAAGGAAGACCTGAGCGGCGCGCAGCGTTTCAGCAAGCAGCAGATCGGGCGGCTCTTCATCGTGTCGCTGCCCGCGCTGGCGCTACCCTTCGTGATCCGCATGGCGGTGGTCGAAGGCGTGGCGACGGCGACCGAAGTGTCGACCATCGGCATCGCCTATTCGATGCTGATCGGCCTGCTGGTCTATCGCCGTTTCGAATGGCGGCGGCTCGGCCGCATGCTGGTGGATGCGGCGACCTTATCGGGCGCGATCCTCTTCATCATCGGTTGCGCGACCGCGATGGCGTGGGCGCTCACCCAATCCGGCTTCTCGCAGGACCTCGCGCAATTAATGGGTGCGATGCCCGGCGGCGCGTATGGTTTCCTCGCGATGTCGATCGTCGTGTTCGTGATGCTCGGCAGCGTACTCGAAGGGATTCCCGCCATCGTGCTGTTCGGGCCGCTGCTGTTTCCGATCGCGCGGCTCGCGGGTGTCCATGAAGTGCACTACGCGATCGTCGTGATCCTGTCGATGGGCGTCGGCCTCTTCTCGCCGCCGTTCGGCGTCGGCTACTACTCGGCGTGCGCGATCAGCAAGGTCAATCCCGATGCGGGCATTCGTCCGATCGTCGGCTACATGGGCGCGTTGATCGTCGGCCTGATTCTGGTCGCGGCGATTCCCTGGATTTCGATCGGGTTTCTCTAAGGTTTCTTCACAGGTTCGATACTCGGGCGCTGCGTTACCGCCGCGCCGGGGCGTCGCTCGTCCTTCAAAAACTGGCAGCATCGGGAGAGTTTCATGAGTCGTTTCTTTGGCGAGATTCGTCAGGCGGGGTACGTGGTGCGCGATATCGAGGCCGCGATGGACTACTGGAGCCGCGTGCT
>DASPZL010000177.1:0-49730 GCA_035636295.1 Paraburkholderia sp. | reverse complement strand
CCGCGCGGTTCTCCGCGGCTTCGATCACGCCCGCGCCCCGCACCAGCCAGCGCGCCACCTGCTCGCCGTGCTGCTGTGCGTCCGCGACCACGATCAGATCGCCGCCGTTCGGCTCGTCCGGCGCGGTCAGGCAAATCCGCCACGGCGCGTGCGTCGGCGGCCAGTCGCCGAGGCGCGCGCGGATGCGCTCGGTGGCTTCGGTGAGTTCGTCGGCGGGCGGCCAGAACAGGTCGCGATCTTTCAAAGCCAAAGTCTGCGTCATGCGGCGCTCCCGTCTTGATGCCAGAACGGCATGCCGACCACCGGCGTGCTCGCGTGCGCGCTTTCGCGCTCGGCCATCGGTCCCGCCAGAAAGGCCTGACGGCCCGCCTCGACGCCGAGCGCGAAGGCCCGCGCCATCGCGTCGGGGTGCGTGGCCTGCGAAACGGCGGTGTTCAGCAGCACGCCGTCGAAGCCCCACTCCATCACCTGCGCCGCGTGCGACGGCACGCCGAGACCGGCGTCGACGATCAGCGGCACGTCCGGCAGCCGCTCGCGCAACACGCGCAGGCCGTACGGATTGATCACGCCCTTGCCGGTGCCGATCGGCGCGCCCCACGGCATCAGCGCCTCACAGCCCGCGTCCAGCAGACGGCGGCCGATCACCAGATCCTCGGTGCAATACGGCAGCACCTTGAAGCCGTCCTTGACCAGTTGCGCGGCTGCTTCGATCAGACCGACGGGGTCGGGCTGCAGCGTGTAGTCGTCGCCGATCAGTTCGAGCTTGATCCACTCGGTTTCGAAGATTTCACGCGCCATGTGCGCGGTCGTCACCGCTTCGCCGACGGTCAGGCAGCCGGCCGTGTTCGGCAACAGCGGCACGCCGTGCCGTTTGAGCAGATCGAAGAAGCCGGCTTCCGCGCCGCCCTCGTTCATCTGCCGGCGCAGCGCGACGGTCACCATGCCGGGCCGCGCCGCGTCGATCGAATCGGACAGCGATTGCAGCGACGGATAGCGCGACGTGCCGAGCAGCACGCGGCTCGCGAAAGTTTGACCGTAGAGCGTGAGCGCGTCCGCGGTCTTTTGGGAAGTCATTTGCATCATCCTGGTCTCCGGCAATGCGTGGCGCGGGGCTTAACCGCCGGCCACGGGTTGCACGACATCGAGCTTGTCGCCCGGCTGCAGCGCACGCGCCGCATGCTGGGTGCGCGCGACGAAATCGCCATTCAGCGCGACCGCGAACGGCGGACGCGCGCCGTACGCGGCGAGCGCATCGGCGACAGTCGCGCCTTCGGGCAGCGACAACGGCTTCTGATTGATATGAATGTCCATGGTGTTCGAATACGGTTCAATCGATGACGAAAACTGCGTAACGCGCGCCTGGCCCACGTCGAGCCGGCGCACCACGCTCATGCCGGCTCCCGCGCGCAATCCAGCTGAAACAGCTCGCTCCAGCGCGCCGCCTGCCGCCAGGCGGCGAAGGCGTCGGCATCGCCGATGCGGCCTTCGAGCAGCGCGGCGGCGAAGCGCACGGCTTCGTCGGCGACTTCGGGCACGATCATGTAGCCGTGCCGGTACAGGCCGTTCACGCGCAGCGTCTGCGCGCCATCCCACAGCAAGGCCGGACGGTGGTCCGGCAAAGTCGGGCGGCACTGCGAATTCAGTTCGAGGATGCGTGCCTCGCCGAAGCCGGGATGCACGGAAAATGCCGCGCTCAGCAGTTCGAGCGCCGAGCGCACGCTGACGGGCGACATGTCCTCGCCTTCCACTTCCGTTGCGCCGATCACGTAGAGATCGTTCTGCTTCGGCGCGATATAGAGCGGATAGCGCGGATGCAGCAGGCGCACCGGGCGCGTCAGCTTGATTCCCGGCGCATGCACGCGCGCGACTTCGCCGCGAATGCCGCGCAGCGTGGGCAGCACGGGCTTCGCGCCCAAACCGCGGCAATCGATCGTGATGCGCGCGGCAGGCAGCGCGTGGTCGTCGACCGGCGTATTCCAGTGTGTTTCCACGCCGCGCCGGGCGAGGCCCGCGGCGAGCGCGGCCAGCACCTGGCGGTTATCCAGTTGACCTTCGCGCGGCAGCAGCCAGCCCTGCTTGAAGCGGCCCGCCAACGCCGGTTCGGCCGCGCCGATCTGGTCGCCCGCGAGCGTCACGAAGCCGCCGTCGAGCAGTTCCGCGGGCGCATTCGAGCGCACGCGGCGCTCGAACAGCGGGGCCTCGGTACGGTCGGCGTGATGCCAGACGACGAGCGTGCCGTTGCGCTGGAAGAACACCGGCTCAGGCAATTCGGCGAGCACTTGCGGCCAGGCGTCGAGCGAGCTCGCGCCCAGCCGCGTGATCAGCAACTCGGCGCTGGCGGCTTCCGCGAGCGGCGCCAGCATGGCCGCGGCGACCCACGCCGCGGCTTGCGAACCAAGGGCATCGCCGCGCTCATAGAGCGCAACGCGATGCCCCTGGCCGGCGAGACGCCATGCGACGAGGCGCCCGCAAAGTCCGCCGCCGAGCACCGCGAAATCGGGTTGTGCGGGACGGTTCATCGCGCGCACTCCCTGTCACGACGGCAAGCAAGCCTAAAGCGGTGCAACGCGCCGACATAGCCGACGAACGCGTGGCGAAGAGTAAAACACATGTCTGAAGAATAGGCGGTCATCGAGTCCTTTCCGTACGGCAAAAAAACGCACGTACCCAGGACGAAACCGGCGGGTAAGGCCGGCCGGGCAAACACGCGTTCGAATGACGGACGCCGCCCGGCGGGGAATGGAAGACTGGCTGCTTCCGGAAACTTCCCGCGCCGGTATTACCCGGATCGGGTGCAAAGGGTCTCTCTCAGCCTTGCCGCCGCGGCATGAAATCATGCAGCCTGTGGGCAAAGCACCCCTGTTTCGTCGAAGGTCATTAGACCATAAAAGCCGCGGCGCCCGCAAACGAGCGGCTTGCGCCGTCACGCGCGGTTTGATCCGGCACCAATCTTTTGCTTTATCCAGACGGACGAAGCCGGCGCTCTGGCACAATGCCAGGACCGGATGCCGCAGGACCGAGGTGCCGGCGGCATGCATAGCCGCCCGCGCGACGGCGGCATCGAGGCGAGCCCCCTAAACGGAACTTAATTTCCGCTTAAGGACTCCGCACCAGAATCGCTCACCCGGACGTGCGTTCGTCGCGCACCACGCCCGGAGCTTCGCCACCAACCCGCCGTAGGCGGCCCGAGGCGGGCGGCCCACAGATGGACAGCCCGGCATGGGCCTGTTCCACAAGGGCCGGCCCGCTTTGAGCCAGTACTACACAGGATGCTCATGACATCGAATACCTCTGCCAGCCCTGTGCTGCCGCCGGACGAAAAAGTCTCCGCCTGGAGCCTCATCAAACCTTACTGGATCTCCGAGGAACGAAAAATCGCATGGGTGCTGCTCATCGCGATCATCGTGATGAATCTGCTCGTGGTGTGGATCAACGTGCGCCTGAACCGCTGGAGCGCCGACTTCTACAACGCGCTGCAAACCAAGAACGTGCACGATTTCCCGCACCTGCTGATGGTCTTCTCGGCCCTCGCGTTCGGCTTCATCATTCTCGCGGTGTACGGGCGCTATCTACGCCAGATGCTCGGATTCCGCTGGCGCCAGTGGCTGACCACGCGCTACCTCAACGAGTGGCTGCACGACAGCGCCTTCTACCGGATCGAACGCGACCGCCTCGCCGACAACCCCGACCAGCGGATCAGCGACGACCTGCAATCGTTCGCCACCACCACGCTCTCGCTGACACTCGATCTGCTCTCCACCGTCGTCACGCTGGTGTCTTTCATCACGATCCTGTGGTCGCTCGCCGGCGCGTTGACCATCTCGCTCGGCGGCATGCCGATCCAGATTCCCGGCTACATGGTGTGGGCCGCGGCGCTCTACGCGGTGGCCGGTTCGCTGATCATCCAGAAGGTCGGCCATCCGCTCGTGTCGATCAATTATCAAGCGCAGAAAGTCGAGGCGGATTTCCGTTTCGGCCTGATCCGTTTGCGTGAAAACGCCGAGCAGATCGCCTTCTACAACGGCATGGATACCGAGAAGACGAACGCGCGCTCGCTGTTCGGCCGCATCCGCGACAACTGGTGGCAGGTGATGAAGTACACCAAGCGGCTCACCTTCGTGCTGAGCTTCTATGGTCAGATCGCGATCATCTTTCCGCTGGTGGTCGCCGCGCCCCGCTACTTCGCGGGCGCCTTCACGTTCGGCGTGTTGATGCAGATTTCGAGCGCGTTCGGCACCGTCAGCGATTCGTTCTCGTGGTTCATCAACAGTTACAGCACTTTGGTCGAATGGCGCGCCACCGTGAACCGGTTGCGCGAGTTCAAGCGGATCGTGCATGCGCCGCGTCTGAAGGAATCGGTCTCGCCCGCTACCGCGCACGGCGGCATCAACCTGCATTTCGTCGACGCCGACAAACTCACCACCGACGGTCTCAAGCTCGCGCTGCCGAACGGCAACCCGCTGTCGCGCATTCGCGATATCGCGATCCATCCTGGCTCGCGCTGGCTGGTGCGCGGTCCGTCCGGCTCGGGCAAGAGCACGCTGATGCGCGCGCTCGCCGGCCTGTGGCCGTTCGGCGACGGCTCGATCGACGCGCCTGTCAACGCGCGGATGATGTTCATTCCGCAAGTCAGCTACATGCCGATCGGCACGCTGAAAGCCGCGCTCACCTATCCGTCCGCGACCGACACGTATACGGACGACGAATGCCGCGAGGCGCTTGTCACCTGTCGCCTGTCGGAGTACGCCGACCGTCTGCGGGAATCGGGACACTGGACGCGCGTTCTCTCGCCGGGCGAACAGCAGCGCCTCGCCGCCGCGCGCGTGCTGCTGCACAAGCCGGACTACCTGTTCCTCGACGAAGCGACGAGTGCGCTCGACGCGGAAAACGAAGCGCGTCTCTATCACTTGTTCACCGAGCGTCTGCCGAAGGCGGCGATCGTCAGCGTCGCGCATCGCGAATCGCTCTCGGCTTTCCATGACGAAACGCTCGAGGTCGAGCGCTCGGGCGAAGCGGTGGCGGCATAAGCGAGGTCAGCGCGACAGCAAGCGCAATGCGCCGCAACATCAGGAAACACGCGAGAAGAGTTTGAAAGCATTTGCGAAGCGGGCAAGCTGTTCCGCGCTTTGAAAATGCCCGTCAGCAGCGACGATAGCCGTGCGGGCCGAACCCCGTCCTGCCCGCCACGCCATTCACTGCTAACGGACTCTTCGCACATGTCATTCGATCGCCGCTCCCATTCCTTGACCCAGCGCCTCGCGCTTGCTCTCGGCGCAGCGCTGCTGCTCACGAGCGCCGCGCAAGCCGCCCAGCCCAACGAGCCGGCGGACGTCTGCCCCGCGCTCAAGCACATCGTCAACGCACCCGACTTCAAGCAGTTGCCGGCTCAATCCGCCGCGCAACTGCCGGGCATCTCGAACGCGGACGACTGCCGCGCCAACAAGCACGCCTACGATTGCCACTGGCGCGCGCACTGGCAAGCCGACGGCGTGGTCAACGATCCGCTCGAGGAAATCGGCGCCGATATCGCCGCGTGCTTTCCGAACGTCGTGCACGACGTCAACACGCCGACGCGCCAGCATTTCATCGTGACCACCGACGAGCGGCGCGTCAGCGTCACGGCAAGCGTGCAAGGGCAAAACGAATTGCGTCTGCGCGTCACGCGCTGAGCGTGAGCCCGTTCGCCGCCATCAGCCGTTTTGAACCCGCGCTCATCGATCACTCATTGACCGCCATCAGGCCACGCATCATGACCTTCACGCCAGGCATGCGCGCTTACGCGTTCACGCGAGCCCCTCGGACTGCGTGGGTCATGCTGCGCCGGCCTTGCGCGTGGCTTGCCGCTTCCGCCGCGCTGACGGTCGGTTTGAACGGCTGCGCGTGGACGCTGATCACGGCCGCCGACGCCACCGGCTCCGTGATTCAGGCGAGCTACGCGGTCGCGGCAAACTATTCGTCGCCGACCTTCATCAATGGCCGGCCCGCCGACGTGCGCAACGTCTGCATCGAAGTGAACCAGAACGTGTCGGTCGGCGATTTCGTGCCGGCGCTGCAACTCGCGCTCGACCGGCGCGGCATTCGTTCGGACGTCTACAATCCGGGCACCTCGCCCGCCGGCTGCGAGGCGCGCCTCGTCTATAACGCCGCGATCGATTACGGCCGGCGCGCGTTCAGCGACGAATCGATCCAGTACCTGTCGATCATCGATCTGACGCTGATCCAGCGTGGCCGCATTCTGATCACGGCGCGCTATCAGACGGGCGGCCTGAACACCGACCGCTTCTCGTCGGCGTCGACCAAACTCAACGGCTTGATCGAACGGATGGTGGTCGATCAAAAGGACCTCGCGCGGCAGCCGATGCAGACCATGCAAACGTCGCTCGCGAACTAAGCACGCAAGCTGCTTGCTTTCTCTTACGCGAGAAAGAATTCGAAAGCGTTGCGCGCTTTGCTCCGCACGCGCGGATCACTAAGATGACCTGGATGAACCAATCCATTCTGGTCGTCGACGACGACCCCGTCGTACGCGAGCTCGTCAGCGAATACCTGCAAGGGCGCGGCTTCAAGGTGGCCACGCTCGAACACGGCATGGCGCTGCAGCGCAAATTGAAGGACGAGCGTCCCGCGCTGATCGTGCTCGACATCATGATGCCGGAGCTCGACGGCATCAGCGCGCTGCGCGCGTTGCGCGTCGCCGGCGACGACATTCCCGTGATTCTGCTGACCGCGCGCGCCGATCCGATCGACCGCGTGATAGGTCTCGAACTCGGCGCCGATGATTATCTCGGCAAGCCCTTCGAACCGAGCGAACTGGTCGCGCGCATTCGCACCGTGCTGCGCCGCCGCGGCACGATCGCACCGAGCGCGCCCGAGCAGCGCGCGCCGTATCGCTTCGGCCGTTTCGAGGTGAATTTTCCGGCGCGCGAGTTACGTCGCGACGGCGAGCGCATCACGCTGCGTTCCAGCGAATTCGCGATGCTCAAGGTGTTCGTCACCCACGCGATGACCGTGCTCACGCGCGCGCAGTTGCTGGAGAAGCTGCACGGCAATAGCGAGGCGCATCGTAATCGCAGCCTCGATGTGTCGATCTGGCGCTTGCGACGGCTGATCGAAGTGGATCCGTCCGAGCCGCGCTATGTGCAAACCGTGTGGGGGCGCGGCTATGTGTTCGTGCCGGACGGTGAGATCGGCGCGGCGGAACGCGGCGCGGCGCCGGTTGATTGATGAGCGCGTAGGCGGCATGTGATGAGAGACGCGCGGCGGATCCCGCGCCGTGCACCGCTCGCATCGAATTCAGAACGTCAGCACGCTGAGAAACATCCTCTGCAGCCAGCCCATCGTGGTCGAGTCGGAGATCATCCCCACGCCGGCCTGTTCGATACGCGCGTTCGCGACCTTGCTCGACGCCACATAGTTACCCGCTTCGATATCTTTGGGATTGACGATGCCCGACAGCCGCAAACGGTCGCGGTTGCCGCTCATCGCGATCATCTTCTCGCCCGACACGACCAGGTTGCCCGTCGACATCGTGCCGATCACGGTGACGGCCAGCGTGCCGGTCATGCCGCTCACGTCGGTGAGACTGCCCTGGCCTTTGAAGTCGGTGCTGGCCGAGCCGATGTTGAACAGTCTCGCGAGCCGCGCGGCGGCGCCGGTCGAATGGTCGGCGGCGTCGGCGGTAATGCTGCTCGAACGGCTCGCCGCCGCGGTCGAGCTGTTGTTGCCGCTGTACGACTCGGAGAGGCGAATCGTCAGCACGTCGCCGATATGCTGCGCGCGCGGCGTTTCGTAAAGCAGCAGCGGCGTGCCGGCCTGATAGATCGCGCCTTGCGTGTTGACGTTCAGCGGCGTGGACGCGAGCGGCGGCGCCATCGGCGTATCGACGATCGAGCTTTGCTGGCTGCCCGCGCAAGCCGCGAGGCAAGCCGCCGCGCCCAGCGCGACAGTGAGACGTAGCGCACTCATACCTGCTCCTTGCCCGAATCGGCCGGGCTCAAAATCGACGGACACCATCACCCCGCCTCGGCGCCGCTTGCCTGCCATTGCCGCACGACCGACTTCACCCATGCGTCCGAACCCTTCAGCAGATAGGTGAGCGTGCCGTTGCGGCTGCCCGGCAGAAAGCACAACGTGATCGAACTCACCGCGTTTTCCCAAACATAGACCGGCATCGTGCTCGAGGCCGACACGTTATGCGTCACGAGATGCGGCGCGCCGTATCGGTCCATGAGCGCCTCGCGCAAGTCCTCGGCGGTGACCTCGTCGATCACGAAAGAAATCTCGTACAGACGCAGCGCGCTTTGTCCGTCGACACGCGCGAAGCGCATCACGTGCTCCTGCGCCGGCGCGCCGTCGACCACCGCTTGCGATACCGCCCAGCCGTCGTCCGCGCGATGCGCCCAGCGGCATGCGACCGTCAGGCTCTCGCGCGATTTCAGCCGCATGCCGAGCGCGCCCGCCTGCACGTCCGTCTCGCAGACCGGCACGCTGCCGACCGGCGTCGCGCGCACGGTGGAGCCCGAGCGGAATTCGTCGAGCGTGATGCCGAGCGCAATGCCGCGAAACGCGAACGGCGCGTCCTGCGAACGCCGGCGCGCTTCGGCGGAAGGTTCCCTGGATGCGGCGCTGGCCGCACTGGCTTCGCGCGCAACCGGCTGCGCCTGAGCGGTCAGTGAAAACATTCCGCCGAGCAGCGCCAATGCGCAGGCAATCCGTCTGGATGTCATGATTCAGTCGATCGCGGATGAACACATGTCGAACGGCGTGGCCGCGGCATGGCCGACGACCGGGATAATTTTCAGCGTGGCCGAAGTGAGCCGGCACGGCAGCGCGGCGACGGCGCAGCCGCCGAGCGGCAGCAGCGCCGCGCCGAGCGTCAACCACGCAGCGACACGGATGAAGCGGTCAAAAATTCTCGGGGTCGACACACGGGCCTCGATGCGTCAGGCGGTGGTGTTGACGTGGTGCCCGACGAGCCCGCCGGGCAACGACGGCTGCGCGGTCGTGGCGGACTCCTTGGTCCGCGCGGTGCCGGTGGACGTGGCGGAGGCGGCAGGCTTTTGCGCGGCCTGCGTGGGCGCGAGCGGGGAAAAACGGGTTGAATTGAGGTTGCTTGGAACGGTCATGATAAGCCTCGCATGGCGCTAGGTTTCGGTTTCATACCGCCTGCCGTGGGCCCAAGGCGTTAGGCTATTGTCGACATGCGGCGCAACGTACTGCACGACGAATCATCGCGCCGCACGCGCGCTGCCGATGCACGAAGGAAAGCGCGCTTTTCAGCGGTTCTTACGAGCCGTTTCGGCGCGTTGCAAACCATTGCGGCCGCGCGCAAACTCTTTCATCGGGGAGTCGAGCGATGCCGACAAGCGCTGCAAAATGGCTTCGGCGCCGCTTTCGGTGTTGCCGACGCATTGCCAAATATGGCGGCGCTGAAATATGCCGTGAGCCTTTGGCGGCGGGCCTTACGCGCGCGCACGGAAACGCGGCGCGGGATTGCGTAAGCATTGGTAAGAAAACAGTCAGCCGCGCGTCGCGCGCGTCAGTCTAGAATTTCGCCATGAATCCACAGGTCCTTATCGTCGACGACGATCCGGTCGTACGCGATCTGCTATGCAAGTTTCTGCAGTCGAACGGCTTCGACGCGTCCGTGCTGCACGACGGCACTCATTTGCAACGCCGGCTCGAGCGTGAGCGGCCGTCGGTCGTCGTGCTCGACATCATGATGCCGGACACCGACGGGCTGCGCGCGCTCACCGCGCTGCGCGCCGCCGGCGACGACATTCCGGTGATCTTCGTGACGGCGCGCGGCACGGTGGCCGACCGCATCGTCGGGCTCTCGCTCGGCGCGGACGACTATCTGACCAAGCCGTTCGACCCGCGCGAACTGCTCGCGCGCATCCACACGGTGCTGCGCCGCCGCGGGCCGTCCACCACCAGCGCGCCGGAAGCGCGCAAGCCGTATCGTTTTGGCCCGTTCGAACTCGACTTCGCGACCCGTTCGCTGACGCGCGACGACTCGAAGCTGCCGCTGCGCGACAGTGAATTCGCGCTCCTGAAGATCTTCGTCAACAATCCGTACAAGGTGCTCTCGCGCGTGCTGATTCACGATCTCGTGCATCGCGACAATCTCGCCTTTCGCGACCGCAGCCTCGACGTGCCGATCTGGCGGCTGCGCCGCGTGATCGAGGACGACCCGTCCAATCCCTGCTACGTGCAGACGGTGCGCGGCAAAGGCTACGTCTTCGTGCCCGACGCCGACGGTACGCCCTTCGCCGACGAGGCCGCCTCGAACGCATGAGAAACCCGCTGAACACGCTGTTCGGCAGAATGGCGTTGCTGTCCACGGCGGTGTTGTTCGCGATTCAGGCCGGCTGGTTCGTGCTGGTGGTCATGCAGCCGCCGCGCCATGAAATCGACGGCTTCGCGCGCGGCATTCTGCTGGCGCTGCAAGCCGTCAACGGCGAGCCGATGAAGAGCGCGGCGCTCGCGCCCGCGATGCGCGTGCATCTCGTGCCCACCTGGAACATGCCGGCGAGCGTCCATCTGCGCACGCCGACCGATCATCCGCTGGTCGAGTTGAGCCGGCATCTGCGCGAGAACCTGCCGCCCGGCACGCGGATCGCCGTCGACGATCTGCGCCCGCCGCAACTGTGGGTGCTGTTTCCCGGCAAACCCAACTGGGTGGTCGTGCCGGTGGACGTTCCGCCGCATCCGCGCTTCCTGATCGAATCCATTTCGATGCTGCTCGCCGCGCTGATCCTGTCGCTCTTCGCGGTCTGGCAGATGCAGCGGCCGCTGTCGCGCGTCGCCGACGCCGCCCGCGCATTCGGCTCGGGCGGACGGCCGGAACCCGTGACCGTGCAAGGCCCACGAGAACTGCGAGAACTGATCGGCTCCTTCAACGACATGATGCGGCGCCTGAACGAAGCCGGCGACGACCAGGCGGTGATGCTGGCCGGCGTCGCGCATGACCTGAAAGCGCCGCTCACGCGGCTCAAGCTGCGCGCGAGCGTGCTGGTCGCGGAAAACGAGCGCGCCGGGCTGATACGCGATGTCGACTCGCTGACCAACATCGTCCAGCAGTTTCTGGAATTCGCAGGCCAGTCCGCGGACGCGGGGCCGCCGGTCGAGGTCGACGAATTTCTGCGGGAACAGTTCTCCGCCGGCGACAGCACCGACGAAGCGCCGTTGTTCACGCTCGATCTGCGCGCGGGGCCGTCATTCAAGCTGCCGCGCACGCTGCTCGACCGGCTGGTGACGAATCTCGTCGACAACGCGCTCGAACACGGTTCACCGCCGGTGGATATCGCCACCGCGCGTGACGAGCGGCATTGGGTCATCAGCGTGCGCGACCACGGTCCCGGCATTCCGGACGACCGCGTCGCCGCCGCCATGAAGCCGTTCGTACGGCTCGACGCCGCGCGCGGCGGCGAAGGCCATTGCGGCCTGGGTCTCGCAATCGTCGCGCGGCTCGCGCACGATCGCGGCGGGCGCTGTCAGGTGGGCAATCATGCGCAAGGCGGGCTGGAAGTACGGATTGAATTGCCGGTCGCGCCGGCGTCGGCGTGAAGAATCGGGCGCGTGCGCTTACGCGCCCTTACGGGACGAACCGGCGTGATGGACGCGGCCTTATAGTCGCCTCCGGCAACCTCGATGCCGCCCTTCTCCGTCCGCCTGGTTATTTGGGGCGGACTTTTTTTCGTCCGCGCATTCCGCATGAATGCCGGACCGCGGGCATCTTGACCGCTGCCGGCTCAGGCTCAGTTCAAACCACCAGACGGGCGCGCAACGTGTCGATCGTCGCCTGAGACACGTCGAGGCCTTGCGTCAGATAGCTCGCCATCGTGCCGTAGCTCGCCTGCACCTGATCGAAGCCCGCCTGCAGATAACTTTCCTGAACATTGAACAACGGCGCCTCGATCGTGGCGACCGCGTCGCCGTCTTGTGTGCGCAGCGTGTCGGTCTGCGCCTTGATCGACAGCGCCGAATAGACGTTGCTGAGCAAATAGTCCTGCATGATCACGTCGAGCGGAACGTTGGCGATGCTCAGCAGAAGCGCGGCGACCCAGCCGGCGCGATCCTTACCCGCGTTGGAATGAAAAAGCTGGGCGTCCGCGCCGTCGGCAAGACGCGTCAGCAGCGCGCCGTAGCTCGCGCGCTGCGCGGCGCCGGTGACGTAGCCGCGTGCCTGGGCTTCCATGAACGCGGTCGCGGCGGCGGCCGTATCGAACGACGGCGCGACGAAGTCACGAGTGCCCAGCACGTTGAACGCCTGGGACGCCGCGCCGGCCGGCAGCGTATCGGCGGTCCGGGTAATTTCGCCGGGCGTGCGCAGATCGTAGACCGAGGTGATGCCGAGCTTGTCGATCATGGCTTCGTCGGCGGCGCTGAGCGTTAGCGCGTTCGCGCGATAGAAGACGCCACGGCGCATCTGTTTGCCGTCGACGGTGGGATAGCCGGCGGCGGCGCCCGCCACGTCGCGAAAGTTGTTGACCGACGCGAGACGCGGCGTTTCCGGCTGACCGGCGTCGAGGCTGCCGCCGCCACAGGCGGAGAGCAGCGAACTGCCGATGCCCGAGACCAGCAGCACGCCGGCTGAACGCTTGAGGAACACGCGGCGCGACGCGGACGCCGGAATGGGCGCGATCTGGCTTGCCCACAAGGTCGTGCTCGCGGAGCGGCGAGGTGGCGAGCAGGTTTTTGCGGTTGCGGGCATTGGGCGTGGCTGGCGCGGACGTGAAGGGTTGTTCGCAGCACGGGCGCTGCGCACGCAGTTTAACTGTGGTGAATATTCTTTGGGTTACACGGTAGTAGTTAGTAAGGAAACGGTGTGCGGCTTTTTTCGCCATCGCAGCGGGTTCGCCGGCCCGCCCGCAGCGCGAGCTTGGCGTGAACCGGTTTCCTCGGCCTTTTCTTCTCTTTTCGTTTTATTACCGTTCCCTGCCATTTTTGACCGGAACTGGCCCCACGAGACCCCGCCCCGTAGAATGCAAAAACCCTTCGATCAAGCCGACGGCAGGCAAAACCTGGAGATCACAACAACACATGCCTTCTCTCCAATGGTTCACCGAACTGACCCGGCGCGAACGCCGCACTCTTTACGCGGGCTTCGGCGGCTACGCGGTCGATGCCTTCGACTTCATGATCTACTCGTTCCTCATCCCGACGCTGATCGCGACGTGGGGCATGACCAAAAGCGAAGCCGGCATGATCGCCACCAGTTCGCTGATCTCGTCGGCGGTGGGCGGCTGGCTTGCCGGCATTCTCGCCGACCGCTACGGACGCGTCCGCGTGCTGCAGTGGACCATCGCAACCTTCGCGATCTTCACCTGCCTGTCCGGCTTCACTCACTCGTTCTGGCAACTGCTCACCACCCGTACGCTGCAAGGCATCGGCTTCGGCGGTGAGTGGTCGGTCGTAACGATCATGATGGCCGAAACCATCCGCTCGCCTCAGCATCGCGCCAAGGCAGTCGGCACGGTGCAGAGCAGCTGGTCCGTCGGCTGGGCGGCGGCGGCGGTCATCTACTGGGCGTTCTTCGCGCTGCTGCCCGAGCAATACGCGTGGCGTGCCTGCTTCTGGATCGGCCTGCTGCCGGCGGCGTGGATCATCTACATTCGCCGCAACGTGAGCGATCCGGACATCTTTCTCGAAACCCGGCGCGCCCGCGAAAGCGGCTTCGACACCTCGCACTTCCTGCAGATTTTCTCGGTCCCCCACCTGAAGACCACCTTGCTCGGCAGCGCGCTGTGCACCGGCATGCTCGGCGGCTATTACGCGATCACCACCTGGCTGCCGACCTATCTGAAGACCGTGCGCCATCTGTCGGTGTTCAACACCAGCGGCTATCTGATCGTGCTGATCGTCGGGTCGTTCACGGGGTATATCGTCGGCGCGATTCTGTGCGACCGGATCGGCCGGCGTGCGTCGTTCGTGCTGTTCGCGATCGGCTCGTTCGTGCTGGGCATGGTCTATACGATGCTGCCGATCACCGACACCATGATGCTCGCGCTCGGCTTTCCGCTCGGCATCGTCGTGCAGGGGATTTTCGCGGGCGTCGGCGCCTATCTGTCGGAGCTGTATCCGAATGCGATTCGCGGCTCGGGACAAGGCTTCTGCTACAACCTGGGGCGCGGACTCGGCTCGTTCTTTCCGATCCTTGTCGGTACGCTGTCGCAAACCATGACGCTTGTTAAGGCGATGGGCATCGTCGCCGGCTCGGGCTATCTGCTGGTGATCGTCGCCGCGTTGTGTCTGCCGGAAACCAGGGGCAAAGTACTCGGCGCGGCCAGCCCCACTGCCTGAAATCGCAGTACGAAGACATGAATGCGATTGTGCTCGGCGGCGGCGTGATCGGCGTCGCCACCGCTTTCTATTGACGGGCTGGGCGATGTCGATGGGCTCGGGGCGCGTGCTGGCGGACCTGGTGACGCATCGCAAGCCGGAGATCGATCTTGAAGGGCTGACGTTGATGCGCTACTACAAATAGCCGCACCAAGGTCACGCAGCGCAATGCTGTGGAAATAGAAAAGCCGGATCACCCTTGCAGGTGCCCGGCTTTGTTTACCGCTTTGTCGTCTCCACCTCTTCCTGCAAGCAGTAGCCGGTTTCCATGCGTCGAGGCATGAAACCAGCAGTAACCATGTTGCATGGGACCAGAGTAAGGTGCTGAAGCGCCAACTCTGGTCGACCGCGCTGCATGGGACCAGAGTAAGGCGCTGAAGCGCCAACTCTGGTCGACAGAAGACGTTTAGCGCGGCAGTTCCGAATGACCCATCAGGAACGCATCCACCGAACGCGCGCACTGACGGCCTTCGCGAATCGCCCACACCACCAGCGACTGACCGCGGCGCATATCGCCCGCAGTGAACACCTTGTCCACCGAGGTGTAATACGCCTTGTCGCCTTCGGTCGACGAACGCACGTTGCCGCGCGCATCCTTGTCGACGCCGAACGCTTCGAGCACCGGCGACACCGGCTGCGTGAAGCCCATCGCGAGCAGCACCAGATCGGCTTTCATTTCGAATTCGGAGCCCGGCACTTCCTGCATCTTGCCGTCCTTCCATTCGACGCGCGCGGCAATCAGCTTCTCGATCTTGCCGTTCTTACCTTCAAGGCGCTTGGTCGCCACCGCCCAATCGCGCGAACAGCCTTCGTCATGCGACGACGACGTGCGCAGCTTGATCGGCCAGTACGGCCACACGAGCGGCTTGTTCTCTTCTTCCGGCGGCTGCGGCAGCAGTTCGAATTGCGTGACGCTCTTCGCGCCATGACGATTCGACGTACCCACGCAGTCCGAACCCGTATCGCCGCCCCCAATCACGATCACGTGCTTGCCCTTCGCGAGCAGCTGGTTCGCGACCTTGTCGCCGGCGTTGACCTTGTTCTGCTGCGGCAGGAATTCCATCGCGTAGTGGATGCCTTCCAGCTCGCGCCCCGGCACCGGCAGATCGCGCGGCGTTTCCGAACCGCCAGTGAGCACGACGGCGTCGAACTGTTCTTTCAGCTCGGCCGGCGTGATGGTTTCCTTCGCCGTGTTGCCGATATACGACGGCAGCGAATCTGCGCGGCCGATGAACACGTTGGCGCGGAACGTCACGCCTTCGGCTTCCATCTGGCGCATGCGGCGATCGATCAGCCACTTCTCCAGCTTGAAGTCGGGAATGCCGTAACGCAGCAAACCGCCAATGCGGTCGTTCTTTTCGAACACGGTGACATCGTGCCCCGCGCGCGCCAGTTGCTGCGCAACGGCGAGACCGGCGGGGCCGGAACCGACCACCGCGACCTTCTTGCCGGTCTTGTGCTTCGGTGGCTGCGGCGCAACCCAGCCTTCGGCCCAGGCTTTATCGATGATCGCGTGTTCGATCGACTTGATACCGACCGGGTCGTCGTTGATGCCGAGCGTGCACGCCGCTTCGCACGGCGCCGGGCAGATGCGGCCCGTGAACTCCGGGAAGTTGTTCGTGGAGTGCAGCACATCGATCGCGTTCTTCCAGTCCTGATGGAACACCAGGTCGTTGAAGTCCGGAATGATGTTGTTCACCGGGCAGCCGTTGTTGCAGAACGGAATGCCGCAGTCCATGCAACGTGCGCCTTGAATCTTCGCTTCGTCGTCGCTCAATGCGGCGACGAATTCCTTGTAGTGCTTCACACGCGTGAGCGGAGCTTCGTACGCCTCGTGGCGGCGTTCGAACTCGAGAAAACCGGTTGCCTTGCCCATGTGGTTCTCTTCTCTATCTGTATCAGGTGGGGTGATCTACACCCGCCACGCGGAACGGTTGAACGCTCGCATGCGGCGGGTACGGCTAAAGGTCGCGTCTTGTGTGCTGAGGGTCAGCGAAGCGAGTCAGGCGGCGAGGACTTCCTTGTTCGCCTTCTTCGCTGCCATCTCGCCCAGCGCGCGCTTGTATTCGGTCGGGAACACCTTCACGAATTGACGGCGCGACGCATCCCAGTTTTCGAGCAGCGCCTTTGCACGCGGCGAACCCGTGAACTGGAAGTGACGCTCGATGAGCCCCTTGAGCAGCGCTTCGTCGGTCGTGCCGGCGTGCCACAGGCCCTTGTCGACCGTGCGTTCCTGTTCGGCCTGTTGCAAGACCGGATCGAGCGCGACCATCGACTTGTTGCACTTGCCGGCAAACATGCCGTCCGGGTCGTACACGTAAGCGATGCCGCCCGACATCCCGGCCGCGAAGTTACGGCCCGTTTCGCCGAGCACGACCACCGTGCCGCCCGTCATGTATTCGCAACCGTGGTCGCCCGTGCCTTCGACAACCGCCGTCGCGCCCGAGTTGCGCACGCAGAAACGCTCGCCCGCAACGCCGCGGAAGAACGCTTCGCCTTCGATCGCGCCGTACATCACCGTGTTGCCGCAGATGATGTTCTCTTCCGACTTGCCGCGGAAATCGTTAGTCGGACGAATGATGATGCGGCCGCCCGACAGACCCTTGCCGACGTAGTCGTTGCCGTCGCCGACCAGATCCAGCGTGACGCCCTTCGCGAGGAACGCACCGAAGCTCTGACCCGCGGTGCCCTTCAACTGGATGTGAACCGTGTCGTCAGGCAGGCCGTCGTGACCGTACTTCTTCGCGATCAGGCCGGAAAGCATCGCGCCGACCGTGCGGTTCACGTTGCGCACCGGCTGGATAAACGAGACGTGCTCGCCCTTTTCGATCGCGGCCTTCGTCTTCTCGATCAGCGTGTGGTCGAGCGCGCGCTCCAGACCGTGGTCCTGCACATCGACGTGCTTGCGCGCCACTTCAGCCGGCACTTGCGGCAGATAGAACACACGCGAGAAGTCGAGACCCTTCGCCTTCCAGTGCTCGATGCCCTTCTTCATGTCGAGCAGTTCGGCGTGACCGATCAGATCGTCGAACTTGCGGATGCCCAGTTGCGCCATGATTTCGCGCGCTTCTTCCGCAACGAAGAAGAAGAAGTTGACCACGTGCTCCGGCTGGCCCTGGAACTTCGCGCGCAGCACCGGATCTTGCGTCGCGACGCCGACCGGGCAGGTGTTCAGATGGCACTTACGCATCATGATGCAGCCTTCGACGACGAGCGGCGCCGTCGCGAAGCCGAATTCGTCCGCGCCGAGCAGCGCGCCGATCACGACGTCACGACCGGTCTTCATCTGACCGTCGGCCTGCACGCGGATACGGCCGCGCAACTGGTTAAGCACCAACGTTTGCTGCGTTTCAGCCAGACCGAGTTCCCACGGCGTGCCGGCGTGCTTGATCGACGACAGCGGCGATGCGCCCGTGCCGCCGTCGTGGCCGGCGATCACGACGTGATCGGCCTTCGCCTTCGCGACACCCGCGGCCACCGTACCCACGCCCGATTCCGACACCAGCTTCACCGAGACGCTAGCCGCCGAGTTGGCGTTCTTCAGGTCGTGAATCAGTTGCGCCAGATCTTCGATCGAGTAGATGTCGTGGTGCGGCGGCGGCGAGATGAGGCCCACGCCCGGCACCGAGTAACGCAGCTTGCCGATGTAGTCGGACACCTTGTGGCCCGGCAACTGACCGCCTTCGCCCGGCTTCGCGCCCTGTGCCATCTTGATCTGGATCTGATCGGCCGAAGCGAGGTATTCCGCCGTCACGCCGAAACGGCCCGACGCCACCTGCTTGATCTTCGAGCGCAGCGAATCGCCGTCCTTCAGCGGGATGTCGACGATCACTTCGTCGCCGATCACCGACTTCATCGTGTCGCCGTTCTTGATCGGAATGCCGCGCAGTTCGTTGCGGTAGCGGTTCACGTCCTCGCCGCCTTCGCCGGTGTTCGATTTGCCGCCGATGCGGTTCATCGCGACGGCCAGCGTGGCGTGGGCTTCGGTCGAAATCGAGCCGAGCGACATCGCGCCGGTGGCGAAACGCTTGACGATTTCCTTCGCCGGTTCGACTTCGTCGAGCGGAATCGCCTTCGACGGATCGAGCCTGAATTCGAACAAGCCGCGGAACGTCATGTGACGCTTGGTCTGATCATTGATCAGATGCGCGTATTCCTTGTACGTCTGGTACGAATTGCTGCGCGCCGAGTGTTGCAGCTTGGCGATCGCATCCGGCGTCCACATGTGTTCCTCGCCGCGCACGCGGTACGCGTACTCGCCGCCCGCGTCCAGCATGGTCGAGAGGACCGGGTTGTCGCCGAACGCTTCACGGTGCAGACGGATCGCTTCTTCCGCCACGTCGAACAGACCGATACCGCCGACCTTCGACGAGGTGCCATTGAAGTACTTCGTGACCAGATCTTCAGCCAGGCCGACCGCTTCGAAAATCTGCGCGCCGGTGTAGGACATGTACGTGGAAATGCCCATCTTCGACATGACCTTCTGCAAGCCCTTGCCGACCGCCTTCGTGAAGTTGTAGATCGCCTTCTCCGCCGACAGGTCGCCCTTCATGCCGGCAGCCAGTTGGCCGAGCGTTTCCATCGCCAGGTACGGGTGCACGGCTTCCGCGCCGTAGCCCGCGAGCAGCGCGAAGTGGTGCGTTTCACGCGCCGAGCCGGTTTCGACGACCAGACCCGTGCTCGTGCGCAGACCTTGCTGCACGAGGTGCGTATGGATCGCGGCGGTTGCCAGCAGCGCCGGAATCGCGACGTTGTCGCGGTCGGTCTTGCGGTCCGACACGATCAGCATGTTGTAGCCGGACTTCACCGCGTCGACCGCTTCCGCGCACAGCGAGGCGAGGCGCGCTTCGATGCCTTCCTTGCCCCAGGCCACCGGATAGCAGATGTTCAGTTCATACGAGCTGAACTTGCCGCCCGTGTACTGATCGATCGCGCGGATCTTCGCGATGTCCTTGAAGTCGAGCACAGGCTGCGACACTTCGAGACGCATCGGCGGGTTGATGTTGTTCGTGTCGAGCAGGTTCGGCTTGGGACCGACGAACGACACCAGCGACATCACCATGTTTTCACGGATCGGGTCGATCGGCGGGTTCGTGACTTGCGCGAACAATTGCTTGAAGTAGTGATAGAGCGTCTTGTTCTTGTTGGACATGACCGCGAGCGGCGAGTCGTTGCCCATGGAACCGACGGCTTCCTCGCCGGCTTGCGCCATCGGCGCCATCAGGAACTTGAGGTCTTCCTGCGTGTAGCCGAACGCCTGCTGGCGATCCAGCAAGGCAGCGGCCTCGCGGCGTTCCGTCGCGACGTCTTCTGCCTTCGCCTCGATCTCGTCGAGCTTGATGCGCACGG
Organism: Paraburkholderia sp.; assembly: GCA_035636295.1. GTDB lineage: Bacteria > Pseudomonadota > Gammaproteobacteria > Burkholderiales > Burkholderiaceae > Paraburkholderia. The sequence continues at coordinate 30,038 of DASPZL010000177.1, read as the reverse complement.
CGTCGATCCAGCTCTTGTACGGCTTGGCGTTGGCGAGGTTGTCCTTCAATTCCTTGTCGTCGATGATGCGGCCGTGTTCCATGTCGATCAGGAACATCTTGCCCGGCTGCAGACGCCACTTCTTGACGATCTTCGATTCGGGAATCGGCAGCGTGCCCGCTTCCGACGCCATGATCACGAGGTCGTCGTCGGTGACGATGTAGCGGGCCGGACGCAGGCCGTTACGGTCGAGCGTCGCGCCGATCTGACGGCCGTCGGTAAAGGCGATCGCGGCGGGGCCGTCCCACGGCTCCATCATCGCGGCGTGGTATTCGTAGAACGCGCGGCGGTTGTCGTCCATCAGCGTGTGCTGTTCCCAGGCTTCCGGGATCATCATCATCATCGCGTGGACGAGCGGGTAGCCGGCCATCACCAGCAGTTCGAGGCAGTTGTCGAACGATGCCGTATCCGATTGGCCCGGATAGATCAGCGGCCACAGCTTCGGCAGATCGTCGCCGAGCACGTGGCTCGCAATCGCGCCGGTGCGGGCGTTCAGCCAGTTGACGTTGCCCTTCACCGTGTTGATTTCGCCGTTGTGGGCGATCATGCGGTACGGGTGAGCCAGTTCCCACGCCGGGAACGTGTTGGTCGAGAAGCGCTGGTGCACGAGCGCCAGTGCCGAGACGGTGCGCTCGTCCTGCAGGTCGCGGTAGTACACGCCGACCTGGCCGGCCAGCAGCAGGCCCTTGTAGACGACCGTGCGCGCCGACATGGACGGCACGAAATATTCCTTGCCGTGCTTGAGCTTGAGCGCCTGGATGCGGTGGCTCGCGGTCTTGCGGATCACGTACAGCTTCCGCTCGAGCGCATCGGTCACGATGATGTCCTTGCCGCGGCCGATGAAGATCTGACGGATCAGCGGCTCGCTCGCCTTGACGGTGGGCGAAATCGGCATGGTGTGGTCGACCGGCACGTCGCGCCAGCCCAGCACGACCTGGCCCTCGGCCTTCACCGTGCGTTCCAGTTCCTGTTCGCAGGCGAGGCGGGACGCGTGTTCCTTCGGCAGGAACACCATGCCGACGCCGTATTCGCCATACGGGGGCAACGTCACGCCCTGCTTCGCCATTTCCTCACGATAGAAACCGTCCGGAATCTGGATCAGGATGCCGGCGCCATCGCCCATCAGCGGATCGGCGCCGACGGCGCCCCGGTGGTCGAGGTTTTCCAGGATCTTCAGGCCCTGTTCGATGATCTCGTGGCTTTTCTTGCCCTTGATGTGAGCGACGAAGCCGACGCCGCAGGCGTCATGCTCGTTTTGCGGGTCGTACAGACCTTGCGCGGCGGGAACCAGGTGAGTCGGTTGCTGGTGGTCGTTCATGGGGACACCGTCTGTGAGGGGCCGGACAGGCCGTTTAACCGTTTTTCTATTGCCGCAGTGCGCACAGCAACCGCGACGGCGCGCTCTTTACGCTGGATGCTACGCGTATCAAAAAACGCCGGAATTCGGAATATACGCGACGAATCAATGGAATAGCAAATAAAACGTGATGGTCGATCCCCAATTATCAAGTTGGTGCATTGCGATCACTTTTTATTGGTGCCACATCGAAAACGTGCAAAAAAAACGGCATGCGAAGATGCCGTTCCCGATACAGCCCTTTGACGCGAAACCCCTACTGCGTTTGCGGCGTCTCGCGCACTTTGCGCGGCCGCCCGCGCGGCAACGGCGACACGCGCCGGTTGGCCGCGCGCGCCGCCCACTCCCGGTAAGTCTCACTGCCCAGAACCCAGCCTTTCAGCGTGGCCTGCTGAAGCTGACTGGCTTCGCGTTCGTCGAGCGGCTGCTCGCACAGTTCGCGATAGGCGCGCTGCCGTTCGAACGGCGTGTTGCCAAGCGACCAGTACAACGGATGATCGGTAATCAGGCTGTCGAGCGTGAGGCCGATGTGATGACGGTAGCTCGACCAGCGATAGTCTTCCGGCGCGCTCACGAGTTGCGCGCGCACCGGACACATTTCGACGACCCGGCTTGCCAGCAAAAAGTAGCGCTCGCCCTCGATCACCGTGGCGCGGTAGCGGCCCTCCCACAACGTGCCACGGCGCGCGTAACGCCGGTTGAAGTGGGCGACGTAGCGGCGCCCCACCGCCTGCATCGCTTTCGGCAGACTCGACTCCTCGGTGGGCGTGACGAGCAGTTGCACCGCGCCCGGCATCAACGCATACGCGTGGATGGATAAGTGATGGTCGCGCGAAGCCGCTTTCAAACAGTCGATGAAGAGCTCGTAGTCCTGCTCGTCGACGAATGCGGGCTGCTGATCGAGTCCGCGGAGGATGACGTGCTGCGGCTGGTCAGGGACATAGAGACGTGCAAGCCGTGCCATGCTGAAGTATCCAATTAGTCGCGTTGGTACAAACCCGAAGGTCCGAAAAGCCGCATGCGCCGGAGGTTCGGCGCGGCGCGGCTGAGCCAGAAAACCGCGCGGAGCCTAGGGAGAAAGCTCTAACCGCCGCGTATGGTTTGTTTCAAACGTTATCGTCATAATGAGCGGGCCTTTTATGGAGGAGCACATATGAAATTAAAACAGGCCGTAACGGGGATCGCAGCGCTAGCCTGCATGACAACGGCAGCGCACGCGCAATCGGCTGGTAGCTTTTTCGTTTCGACAGGCTGGTTCCATCTTGCGCCTCAATCGAGCAGTGAACCGTTGAGAGTGACAAGCATAGGCGGCAGCCCGACCAATATCACAGAAGCCAACACTGGCGCATCACTGAGTTCTGCAGACACTATCGGCGTGACTGCCGGTTACTTCATCACCGATCACATCGCGGCCGAATTCGTGATTGGCTACCCGCCTTCGTTCGACCTGAACGGCACGGGCAGCCTCGAACAATTCGGCAAGCTGGGCCAGGCGAAACAATGGAGCCCGACTCTGCTATTCAAGTACTACTTCAACGCGCCGACCGCCACGTTCCGCCCGTATCTCGGCATCGGTGTGAGCCGTATCTGGTTCACCGACGAAAAGATCACCAACAGCGCATTCGAGGCCAACGTCCTGCATGGTCCGACCAGCGTCACTACGGATAGTTCGTGGGAGCCGGTCTTTAATGCAGGCTTCACCTACGCTTTCGACCAGCACTGGTTCGCGGGCGTGTCGGTCTCGTACTTGCCGCTCAGCACGACCGCCAAGCTGAACACCGCCGCCAAGACGCCGGTAGGCACGCTCAACGTGCAATCGCAAACCAAGATCAAACTGAACCCGATCGTTACCTACGTCAATATCGGTTACCGTTTCTAACGCTTCCCGGGACCCTCGCGAAAATTAGGGCCGTTGAGCTAGGGTAGTCGAATTTTCGTGGCTTGGACAACGCCGTCATATTCAATGACGGCGTTTTTTATTTCAAACAGGCTGAGCGCGGCTGTTCGCGTCGTGTGCGGGTGCAGCGGCATTCAGGTGTGACGGTGATCGTTTGTAAATTTAACCCGCAATCGCTCGGGCTCGTGCAATATCTGCTGACGGTTCGCGGTCGGCGTCATAGTGCGCAGGGGCTGTTGTTTGGCACCAAAGTTGCGTTCACATGGTGTTTCCCGCGTCGCGACATGATTCTGCGTGGCACCGCGGGATCCTTTTCACCCTCATCGACGGAGCGACCATGACAACACTTCCGAATACGCGAGACGCCCTCGGCGAATCCTGGACCAGCACGAGCCGCCGTGCGCGGCGCATCGCTCGCCATAGCCGTCACGCGGCCGAAGATATCGCGGGCGAACTGCGCACGCTGATGGCGGAACTCGAATCCACCCTGGCGGACGGCACCCAAGCCGACGCGGTCGCGCTGCGCGGCAAACTGCGCAAACAGCTCGACGCCGCGCGCGCCCGTTTGAACGATACGCGCGAAGCCATGCGTGAACGCGCGGAAGTCGCGATGGCCGACGCGGACGACTACGTGCATGAAAATCCGTGGCAGACGATTGCGATCGTCGGCGGCGTGGCGCTGATCGCGGGCGCGCTGTTCGCGTCGCGGCTGCGCTGAGCGCGCGGCGGGAAGGAACGTGGCGGCGGGCGTCGATGCGGTGCCGATGTCCGCTTGCTTGCGCTTGCGCCGGACCGTGGCGCCAACGCGCCCTCCGGGGTCCGTCGAATCAGTTGTCGTCGATGACAAACAGCCGCTGGTATTCCTTCACCGCATATCGATCCGTCATGCCCGCGATGTAGTGGGCGATCAGACGCGGCTGCAGCGTCGCGTCCGCCGACTGATAGCTGGGCGGCAACAGCCGCGGATCTTCGGTGAACGCGTCGAACAGGCCGACCACGACGCGGCGCGCCTTGTTCGCCATGCGCATCACGCGGTAATGGCGATACAGATTCTTGAACAGAAAGCGCTTGAGCGCCGCGGCTTGGGTGGCGATCGCCTCGCTATGGGCGACGAGCGGCGGAGCGGCGCGCACCGCGTCGAGCGAAGCCGGCGCGTGCCGGACCAGGTTCAGCTTGGTGGTATCGATCAGATCGACGATCAGCGTATTGATGATGCGGCGCACCGTCTCGTGAATCAGCCTGCGCCCTTCGATCTGCGGAAAGTCGTTGCGCGCCGCCTCGTAGTGCGTCTGCCATAACTCCACGTCGGCCAGTTGCTCGACCGTGAGCAAGCCCGAGCGCAAACCGTCGTCGACGTCGTGGTTGTTGTACGCGATCTCATCGGCAACGTTCGCGATCTGCGCTTCAATGGACGGCTGCCGTCCTTCGAGAAAGCGCTCGCCCAATGTGCCGAGCCGCCGCGCGTTTTCGCGCGAGCAATGCTTGAGAATTCCCTCGCGCGTTTCGAAGCAAAGGTTCAGGCCGTTGAACGCGCCGTAGTGCTCCTCGAGATCGTCGACGACCGCGAGGCTTTGCAGGTTGTGTTCGAAGCCGCCGTGTTCGCGCATGCATTCGTTCAGCGCGTCCTGGCCGGCATGGCCGAACGGCGTATGCCCGAGATCGTGGGCAAGCGAAATGGCTTCGACAAGGTCTTCGTTGACGCGCAGATTGCGCGCAACCGAACGGGCGATTTGCGCGACCTCGAGACTATGCGTGAGACGCGTGCGAAACAGGTCGCCCTCGTGATTCACGAACACCTGCGTCTTGTACTCGAGCCGACGGAACGCCGTCGAGTGGACGATGCGGTCGCGATCACGCTGGAACTCGGTGCGCGCGCTAGGCGCGGTTTCCGGATAGCGGCGGCCGCGCGACTGCGCGGAGTGTGCGGCATACGGCGCGAGATGCGCTTCGAGCGCTTCCTGCGTAGGCTCGCCGATTGACGCCGCGCCTGCCGGGTTGGGTTTTACATCGTCGCTGCGCCTGTCAGTCACCGGGTTCTCCGAAACATGGGCGGCGCCTCGTGACGCTGGTGCGTGCTGCGTTGCTGCGAAGCGTTGCCGCGTCTAGACGGCGGCGGCCAGCGTGGCGCGCACCTCGGCGTCGGGTGCCTGGGTGATCAGCGTCTCACCGAAACGCTTCAGCAGAATGAATTTGATCGCGCCGGCTTCCGCCTTTTTGTCGACCTGCATGAGCTCGACGTAACGCGAATCGCCAAGCGCGGGCGCCCGGGTCGGCAAATGCGCGGCGACGATCACGTCGACGAGACGCTTGCGCGCCGCTTCGTCGAGATAGCCCATGCGCACGGACAGATCCGCCGCCATCACCATCCCGCAGCCGACCGCCTCGCCGTGCAACCACTCGCCGTAGCCGAGCCCGGCTTCGATCGCGTGGCCGAAGGTGTGGCCGAAATTGAGGATGGCGCGCAGTCCGCCTTCGCGTTCGTCCTGCGCCACCACCGACGCCTTGATTTCGCACGACCGCTTGACCGCCTCGGCCAGCGCTTCCGGCTCGCAGCGATTCAACGCCTCGACGTTGTCCTCGATCCATCTAAAGAAACCGGCGTCGGCGATCGCGCCGGTCTTGATCACTTCGGCGATGCCTGCCGCCAGTTCACGCGCCGGCAGCGTGCGCAGCGCGGCGATGTCGGCGATCACGGCCTGCGGCTGGTAGAACGCGCCGATCATGTTCTTGCCGAGCGGGTGATTGATGCCGGTCTTGCCGCCCACCGACGAATCCACCTGCGACAGCAACGTTGTCGGCACCTGGATGAACGGCACGCCGCGCATGTAGCAAGCCGCGGCAAAACCGGTCATGTCACCGATCACGCCGCCGCCGAGTGCGATCAGCGTGGTCTTGCGGTCGGCGCGGGAGCCGAGCAGCGCGTCGAAAATCAGGTTCAGCGTTTCGAGATTCTTGTGCGCTTCGCCGTCCGGCAAAACGACCGTCGACACCTGCTTGCCGAGCGGGGCGAGCGCCGCGCGCAGCTTGTCGCCGTAGAGCGGGTCGACCGTGGTATTCGTGACGATAGTGACCGAGCTACCGGCGATATGCGGCGCGAACAGCGCGGTTTGGCCGATCAGATCGGCACCGATATGGATGGGGTAGGCACGCTCGCCCAGTTCGACGTTGACGGTAATCATACGGTCCATTATGACGCAGGATGTTTGGCGACGCCGGCCATCTCGAGCTGCATCAGAACCATGTTGACGAGTCCGTTGACCGAAGGCCGGCCGGTTTCGATCACGAAATGCGCGCATTCGCGGTACAGCGGGTCGCGCACTTCGTAGAGCGCTTCGAGGCGCGCCTTGGGGTCTTCGGTTTGCAGCAGCGGACGATTCTTGTCGCGCCGGGTGCGCAGCCACAGATCGTGCGGATTGGCGCGCAGATAGATCACCACGCCCCGATTTTGCAGCGCTTCGCGGTTTTCCGGCCGCAGCACCGCGCCGCCCCCCGTGGCGAGCACGATATTGTCGCGCCCGGTCAGCTCGGAAATCACGTTCGCTTCGCGCTCGCGAAAGCCCGCTTCGCCTTCCAGTTCGAAAATCACCGGGATGCGCGCGCCCGTGCGCGCCTCGATCTCATGATCGGAATCGAAGAAGGGGCGATCGAGACGGCGCGCAATGGCCCGGCCCACGGTGGTTTTGCCTGCCCCCATGAGCCCTACAAAAAATACATTGGCGTGTGCGTCCCGCGCTTGCAACGGTGTCCTCTGGCTAATCCGGTATGGTTCGTGCCGCAGCTTACTGGCAAAGCGGCTGCCTTGTCGAGCCTGCGCGCCGCTTGAGAGCGCCCCCTGCCCTGTCGCTTCGCGCCAAGGCCCCCAAGGGGGCGAGAAAACTTCGGGCGGTCCGGCGTTTTCTCGCGAGCGGCGGCGGCATGCCCCTAATTTGTCTGAACGACGCGCGGCGTGATGAAAACTGCCAGTTCGCTGCGCTGGTCGCGATGAGCCCGATGGCGGAAAAGCGCGCCTAAAACCGGTATTTTGCCCAGAAGCGGCACCCGCGTCACATCGTCCCGGTCGTCGGTGGCGTAGATTCCGCCGATCGACACCGTACCACCATCCTCGACTTCGACGCGCGTTTGCACGTGTTTGGTGTTGATCGCGGGCCCCGCGTCGGTCTGTTCGCCGACGCTGTCCTTGGCGACGTCGAGGTCCAGCACCACCCGCCCGTCCGGCATGATTTGCGGCTCCACCTCCAGTTTGAGCGTGGCGCGGCGAAACTGCACGCCCGACACGCCCTGCCCCACTTTCGCCTGATACGGCAGCTCGGTGCCCTGCTCGACCACCGCTTTCATGCGGTCCGCCGTGACGACCCGCGGACTGGAGACAATTTCGCCGCGCCCCTCGGCCTCCAGCGCGCTCAATTCGATGTTCAGCAGCCGCGTCGCGCCGGCGGCGAATAACGTGAGCCCGGCGGTGGCGGCGTCGAAGCCGGCAATCGGCCGGGCCGACAGATCGTAGACCGTCCCTTCCTTGCCGCCCGTCAAACCTCTCGCCGTGCCGTCGGCGTTGGCCGCCGCCATCGAGAGCCGCACGCCGAGATTGCGCGAAAAGCCATGTTCGCCCTCGACGATCCGGGCCTCGATCAGCACCTGGCGGGTCGGCCGGTCAACGGAGGCAAGCAGCGCCGCGATCTGCGCGAGGCGGCCCTCGAGATCGGTGACGAACAGCAGATTGGTGCGTGGATCGGCGGTTACGGCGCCGCGTTTGGACAGCACGCGCTGGTTGCCCGAACCGGTCAAGAGACGCCGCACGTCCTCGGCGCGGGCGTAGTGCAACGCGAAAGTGCGGCTCGCGAGCGGCTCGAGATCGGCGGCCCGGGCGTGCGCCTCGAAACGCTGCCGCTCACGCGCGGCGAGATCCGCGATCGGCGCGACCCATATTACGTTGCCGTGGCGCTCCATCGCGAGGCTGTTCACGTCGAGCAAGGTATCGAACGCGGTGCGCCACGGCACCTTGTCGAGCCGCAGCGAGACGGCGCCGCGCACTCTCTCGCTCGCGACGATGTTCAGTCCGGTGAACTGGGCGAACGCGTTCAGCACGGCGCCGAGTTCGGCGCGCTGGAAGTTCAGCGAGATCGGTTTGTCGTCAGCCGCGAGTTTGGTGTCGGCAAGCGTTTTCGGTGCGCCGCTCAATCGCGCGAGCGGCGGCAACGGCACCGGTGGTCCTTCGAGCGCGGAGGTTCTCGCGGTGTCGTTGCGAGACGACGCTGCCGATTGCCTTCCGAGCGGCACGGAACCGTCGGCGTCGTCTATCGGATCGTCCGCGCGGCCGCTTTCGGCGGATGCTGACGGACGCGATGCATCCGGAGGTTCCGCCGAGTCGTCGCGAAACGGGTTGGGCACTTCGGCGGAAACGCCGCGCGGTAGCGGCGAAGCGTTGTACGAAGCATCGGATGGCGCAACCGCGTCGTCGAGCGGCATATACGCGGGCAGTGGCGGCAGCGGTGGAGTCGAAGCTCGCGCGATGCCGGCGCTGATTGCCGCGCTGACGTAGAGGCCGAGACACACACGAAGGCCGCGGCCTGCACGCGGGCCGATGCACGTGGACGCGGACACAAAGCGGAATGGTTTCTCCAGCCTCATCAGTAACCCTCTGCCAGCGCCAGCGCCAGCGTGCGCGTTATGCCGCCGTTGGCGAGCGTAATGCCGAGCGCGTCGAGCCGCATGACGCGCTCGGCGCCGATTTGCTGTCCGGACACGACGGTTGTCGCGCCGTCCGGCGTATCGAGCAGGGCCAGCCCACGCTGACGATCGTGCAGCACGCCGACGAGGCGCAATTGCGAAGTGTCGGGCAGATCGCCCGCCGCCTGCATCTGCGGCAGCGAGAACGGGTCGAAGAACACGATGTCTTCTTCGTCGTCCGAATCGAGACTCTCTTCGGCAAACGCATCCGCTGACGCCGTTGAAGGAACCGGCCTCAGCGCGTTGAACACGCGCAGCGTCGCGCTCACGGAAAGCGAAGCGCCATCCCGTTTGACGGTCACATCGGCGGGGACGATCAACACCGGCAGATCCAGCAGTCCGCGCAGAAAGGCCATCAAGTGGACGAAGTCGGTGTGCGCGGTGAGTTGCAAAGGGCGCATGCTTTGCGCACCTGTGCCACTGGCGGCGCCGGGTTCTAGCGCAAGCAACGCGACGCCGTTCTGCGCGGCCAGTTCGGAGACGATGCGCACGTCGTCCGCGGAGGTCCACGAATTGGGCGAATGTGCGGGCCATGTGGTGAGCGATGTAATGGCCGACGTGGTTGCCGATGTGGCGACCGACCTGGCCGCTTCACGGCGCAGCGCGGGCAATTGCGCGAGCGCGCGCCTCGCATCCGCGAGATGCCGCGTGGCCGCCTCCACCGCCGTCCGGCTCGCCTCGACGCCACCCAGATCGGCAACGATCCAGCCGTGCGCGCCAAGCCCGAACGCCAGCGCGGCGATCAGCAATGCGGCCACCCAGCGTCGGCGCCGGCTCCATGCTTCGAGCGGCGCACTCGCACGCTTCATCCAATGGGAAAGAAATGGCCGCGCGCTTGCCGCGCCGCCGAACTCGACAAATGTCGTACTCATTTCACACCTCTTGATTGTTCAGACTTCACAGGACGCTGCGCCGCGGACCCGGCCACGTGGGCCGTTTGCCGCGCCGTATCGTCCCAGCGCAGAAGAGCGCCGAATTCGATCTGGCCGGTGGCGCCCGTGCCCGCTACGGCGCTACCGCGTGACGCCGAGCGATGCAGGTCGCTCACCTCCGCGCCCTTCACGCCGCGGATCGCACTCAGACGCTTGAGCCACTCGGCCGAAGCCAGATGTCCGCGCGAGGTCGCCAGCAATTCCGTCTCGTGCTCGCGCTGACGCAACTGCTGCAACACCACGCTGTCGCCCGGTTCGAAACTGAGTGCGTCGAGCAAATCGCGCAAATGCGTGAGCGGCTCTGACAGAGCCTTTGCGCGTGCCGCGCCCGTGCGTTGCTCGTCTTGCGCCAGCAGTAACCCGGCGTGTTCGGCGAGCGGCACGGTGAGTTGCGCTAGCGACTGTTCAATCGACACGCGCTGCGCATCGAGCCGCGCCTTCTCGAATGCCTGCCACCCAGCCAACGCGAGCACCGCGGCGCAACCGGCGAACGCAGCGGCAACGCATTCGAGTACGCACCGCCGGCGCGCAAGCCGCGCATTGCGTTGCCTGTAGGGCAGCAGGTTGAAACCGCCGAGCCACGATCGCGTGAAGCGCGCGCCGCGCGGCGAGGCCGGCGCGTTCGAAGCCGGCGCATGCAAGAGACCCGCCATCATTCGAACACCCCGCGCAACGCCAGCCCGAACGCGACCGCGCCGGCCGGCTCATGCAACAACGGATCGTCCAACGACCGCGCAAGGCCACCTAGCGCCGCGCATTCGAACGGCAGCACCGCGCAGCCCAACACGTCGGCGAGATCCGCGATCGAAAAACCTACGCCGTCGAGCAGATCGATCTCGCCGCTCAACAACGCGCAGTCGAGTTCCGGACCGTGGACGAGATCACGCAACGCGTCGGCGAGATCGGCGTGCTCCGGCGCCGGGTAACGCATTTCGCCGACGATGCAGTCGTCGACGATGCGCCATCCGTACACACCGTCCGTGCCGATCCATAGCGCGACATATGGCTCGTGCGGATCGAGTTCATGGCTCGCCGCGTAGCGCATGGCGCGCAGCGCGGCATGCGGTTCGCCGTCGATCGCGGTGAGCGAGATTCCGGCGGACGCCGCGCATTCGATACGCGCTTCGAGATGCTGGCGCGCCGTCGCGGCAATGGTCACCGAACGAACAGGCGAAGACGTTTCATCGACAAACCAGTCGACGGCGAGAGCGTGCCGCTCGAGGCCCGCGATCCGCTCGACTTCGCTCATTACCGCCGGCTCGAGCTCGGCAAGCGCATGCCCGCCGTCTTCCGCGCAACCGCTTTGCGCGGCGAGCCGGGTGAGCGGCACCGTGGTGGTCAACGTGGCCGACGCCGGCAGCGCCATCGCGCATCGCAACGCGTGCGTCGCACAGGCGCGCGGCAGACCGGCAAACGCGTCGCGCAACGCACGCGCCACCGCATGGCGGTCGGCGATCTCCGTGCCGGCCATCGCGCCGGCGGCAAGCGGCACGGTGCTCGCGTATTCGATATGCAGCGCGGCGCGTGTACGCGAAGGCTGACTCACCACGACGAGGCGCACCGCCTGCGAACCGATATCGATCCCAGCGGCAAAACGCTGCCCACCCATTTGTACGCCTTGAAGCCACGAACTTTTGAACGTCATCACACCCTCCCTCAGACTCGCGCGGCGAACCATTCGAACGCGAGTAACGAGGAAGAATTGTGCGTAGCCGCGCCGCCGCGCGACACTCAGCCAAATGGCTAACGTTGCATGACACGCGCCCGGCGGTGCACCAAAGCGGCTACAGTGAAGTCATTCCCGCGCGGCGCACCGACTTGTGAAGAAGTGTCAGTAAGCGCGCCGAAAGCTGAAAAGCGAGGCGGCTATAATCGCGGGACTGTTTTTTGGTGCCCATATGCAATCCACGTCTCAGAATTCCTCGCCGCCCGCGCCGCAGAAGCCCAAACGCCCGTTGTGGCTCAAGCTGGTCATCGGCTTTGTCGGTCTGATCGTCGCAGGCATCCTGTGCGTGCTGCTGGTGCTCGGCTATGCGCTGGTGGTGGCGACGCCCAACCTGCCGTCGCTCGAGGCGCTCACCGACTACCGGCCCAAGGTGCCGCTGCGCATCTACACGGCCGACCATGTGCTGATCGGCGAATTCGGCGAGGAGCGGCGCGACATCGTCCATATCCAGGAGGTGCCCGATAGTCTGAAGAAGGCCGTGCTCGCCATCGAAGACGCGCGCTTCTACGATCACGGCGGCGTCGACCTCACCGGCATCGCGCGGGCCGGCTTCGTCGCGCTCACCAACGGCCACGCCACGCAAGGCGCCAGCACGATCACGATGCAGGTGGCGCGCAACTTCTTCCTGTCGAGCGAGAAGACCTACACGCGCAAGATTTACGAGATGCTGCTCGCGTACAAGATCGAGTCGAAGCTGACCAAAGATCAGATTCTCGAGGTGTACATGAATCAGATCTATCTCGGTCAGCGCGCCTACGGCTTCGCGAGCGCGGCGCGGGTGTACTTCGGCAAGGATCTTAAGGACCTGACGCTGGCCGAATCGGCGATGCTCGCGGGTCTGCCGAAGGCGCCGTCCGCGTATAACCCGGTGGTCAATCCGAAGCGTGCGAAGGTGCGCCAGCAGTACATCCTGCAGCGCATGTACGAACTGGGCTACATCACCCAGCAGCAATACGACGAGGCAAGCCGGCAGGCGCTCGTCGTCAAGGGTGCGGGCAAGGAATTCAGCGTGCACGCGGAGTATGTCGCGGAAATGGTGCGGCAGATGATGTACGCGCAGTATCGCGAAGAGGCGTATACGCGCGGCCTGAACGTCGTGACCACGATCGACTCGGCCGATCAGGACGTCGCTTATCGCGCGTTGCGCAAAGGTCTGATGGACTACGAACGGCGCCACGGGTATCGCGGCCCGGAAGCGTTCATCGATCTGCCGTCCGATGCGGACGACCGCGAACAGGCCATCGACGACGCGCTGCTCGAGCATCCCGATAACGGTGAAATCATCGCCGCCGTCGTCACCGCTGCGAGCCCGAAGCAGGTGCAGGCAACCTTCATCGACGGCAACGTCGCAACCATCCAGGGCGACGGCCTGCGTTTCGCACAGGCCGCGCTGAATGCGCGCGCGCAGCCGAATCAACGGCTGCGGCCCGGCGCGATCGTCCGCCTCGTCAAGAACGACGACGGCAACTGGTCAATCACGCAATTGCCGCAGGTGGAAGGCGCGTTCGTTTCGGTGGTGCCGCAAGATGGCGCGATTCGCGCGCTGGTCGGCGGCTTCGACTTCAACAAGAACAAGTTCAATCACGTGACCCAGGCGTGGCGTCAGCCGGGTTCGAGCTTCAAGCCGTTCATTTATTCGGCATCGCTCGAAAAGGGACTTGGGCCGGCTACGGTGATCAATGATGCACCGCTCTTTTTCAGCGCTGCGGAGACCGGCGGGCAGGCGTGGGAACCAAAGAACTACGGCGGCGGTTTCGATGGTCCGATGACGATGCGCACGGCGCTGCAGAAGTCGAAAAACCTGGTGTCGATCCGTATCCTCAACCAGATCGGCGCCAAGTACGCGCAGCAGTACATCACGCGCTTCGGCTTCGACGCGGAGCGTCACCCGGCTTATCTGCCGATGGCGCTCGGCGCGGGTCTCGTCACGCCATTGCAGATGGCGGGCGCGTTCTCGGTGTTCGCCAACGGCGGTTATCGGATCAACCCGTATCTGATCGCCGAGGTCACGGATCAACGCGGCATCGTCGTCGCCCATGCGCAACCGCTGGTGGCCGAGCAAAGCGCGCCGCACGCGATCGAGCCGCGCAATGCGTACGTGATGAACAGCCTGCTGCAAGGCGTGGCGCAACGCGGCACGGGCGCCAAATCCAACGCGCTGAAGCGCACCGATCTCGGCGGCAAGACGGGCACGACCAACGATTCGCGCGACGCGTGGTTCGCCGGTTATCAGCACACGGTCACGGCGATCGCGTGGATCGGCTATGACAATCCGCGCAGTCTCGGCGACAAGGAAACCGGCGGCGGCCTGGCGTTGCCCGTGTGGATCGAATACATGGGGCGCGCGCTCAAAGGCGTGCCGGACTACAAGATGCCGAAGCCCGAGGGCGTGACCGAAATCGGCTCGGAGCTGTATTTCGACGAGTTCGCGCCGGGGCACGGTTTTGTCGCGACGGTCGGTATCAGTCAGGCGGCGCTGGATGCGGCGAGTGGCGCCTCCGCCGCGGCGCCCGAGCAGGTCGACGAGCAGGAAAAGCAGAACATCATGAATCTGTTCCGCGGACATTAGAGAACCGGCGCAGTCCGTTGGAAAATAAAACCGCCGCGCTCGATGCGCGGCGGTTTTGTTTTGGCGGGCGATTCGGCAGTCGCAAGGCGTGGCTCGGGCACTCGCTGCCCGAGCCACGCCTGAACCGCAGATTCACGCTTCGAAGTGAACCGGCTCGCCGGACTGCTGCGTCGCGTACTCCGACAGCGCGGCGAAAAACTCCGTGCCGCCGCGCGTATCGCGCCATTCACCATCGACGAAACGGAAATGAAAGCCGCCCGCTTTCGCCGCGATCCAGATCTCGCTCATCGGCGGCTGGAGGTTCACAATAATCTTCGAGCGGTTCTCGAATTCGAGGGTCAGCACATTGCCGCTGCGCTCGAATTCAATGTCGGCATCGATGCCGTCGAGTGCGCGTTCGATGGCGGCTAGCGCGGCTTCCGCGCGGGTCAGGTATTCACTATCGGACATGCTAAACTCCATCGATTATTTATTCAGGGACAGTCATGCGAGTCGTTTCTCGGATGCGCGCGGCGGCGCCCGGCCGCGCGATTGTAGCGGTTCTAGCCATTCTCGCAGGTTGTGCACTAGCCGGCTGCGGGCAGCGTGGTTCGCTCTATTTGCCGACCGTGCCGCCGCTCCCGGCCAAGCCGATCGACCGCACGCAACCACCGTCGCCGGATGAAGTGAAACCCAGCGCGGAAACCGCCGGCGAAACGGGCACCGTGCCGGATACGTCGGGCACGCCGCTCTCGCTGGCGCCGGAAAACCAACTCGCCGCGCCGCCCGCCTCCGCTGCGTCCGGTGCCACGGCGGCCCCGTTGCCCGCCTCCGCCGTTACTCCCGCTCAATAAGACTTTCGCATGACTCGATCCGCATTTGACTACGTCGACGGCGTGCTGCACGCCGAAGGCGTGTCCGCTGTCTCGCTCGCAGAACAGTTCGGCACACCGCTCTACGTCTATTCGCGCGCCGCGCTCACCGAAACATGGAACGCCTATGCAGGCGCGTGCGCCGGCCGCCGCGCGAGCGTGCACGTGGCCGTCAAGGCGAACAGCAACCTCGCGGTGCTGAACGTGTTCGCGCGGCTTGGCGCCGGCTTCGACATCGTGTCGGGCGGCGAACTGGCGCGCGTGCTGGCCGCCGGCGGCAAAGCGGAAAACACCGTGTTTTCCGGCGTCGGCAAGAACGCGGACGAAATGCGCGACGCGCTCGCGGCCGGCGTGAAGTGCTTCAACGTCGAGTCGATTCCCGAACTGGATCGCCTGAATGCGGTTGCCGCCGAAATGGGCAAGAAGGCTCCGGTCTCGCTGCGCGTGAATCCGGACGTCGACGCGAAGACGCATCCGTATATTTCCACCGGACTGAAGTCGAACAAGTTCGGCGTCGCATTCGAAGACGCGCGCGCGACGTATCAAGCCGCCGCGGCAATGACGCATCTCGACGTGATCGGCATCGACTGCCATATCGGTTCGCAGATCACCGAAGTCGCGCCCTATCTGGACGCGGTCGACAAGTTGCTCGAACTGGTCGAGCAGATCGAGCAGGACGGCGTGAAGATTCGCCACATCGACGTAGGCGGCGGTCTCGGCATCACGTACGACGATGAAACGCCGCCGGAAATCGGTGCGTTCGTGCGCACCGTGCTCGATCGGATCGAAGCGCGTGGTCACGGCCATCGCGAAGTGTATTTCGAGCCGGGCCGTTCGCTGGTCGGCAATGCCGGCGCGCTGCTCACCCGCGTCGAGTTTCTGAAGCCGGGCGCGGAAAAGAATTTCGCCATCGTCGACGCGGCGATGAACGACCTCGCGCGCCCCGCCATGTACGAGGCGTATCACGCGATCGACGCGGCGGTTAAGCGCGACGTGCCCGCGCATGTCTACGACGTAGTCGGCCCGGTTTGCGAAAGCGGCGACTGGCTGGGTCGCGAGCGTCTGCTGGCGATCGAACCTGGCGATCTGCTGGCGATTCGTTCGGCCGGCGCATACGGCTTCGTGATGAGCTCCAACTACAACACCCGTCCGCGTGCGGCCGAGGTGATGGTGGATGGTACACAAGTGCATGTGGTGCGCGCACGCGAAGAGGTCAAGCAGTTGTTTGCGGGTGAAGCGATCTTGCCGGCGTAAACGTCACGGCCTGCGTCTCGCAAGAAAGGCGATGCCACTGCGGCATCGCCTTTTTAATTTGCGCAGCTCGCTTGCCGGTCAACGCGTCTTCGACTTCCGCTCACGCAGCCAGACGATCAATCGCCACCCCAGCAACGCCACCATGATCGCGCCGTAGATCTTCGGCAAAAGCAGATCGTGCTTGCCCGCCTTCATCCACCAGAAGTGCAGGATGGCGAGCACGCCGATCGCATAGATCGCGCGATGCAGCGTCTGCCAGCGGCGGCCGAGTTTGCGCACCATTGCGCGTGGCGACGTCACGGCCAACGAGATCAGCAACACGAACGCCGCGAAGCCCACGGTGATGAAGGGCCGCTTGCCGATGTCCTTGACGATCTCGGCGACGTCGAACCACTTGTCGAACCAGAGATAAGTGGTGAAATGCAGCGTCGCGTAAAAGAACGCGTAAAGCCCGAGCATCCGCCGGAAGCGCACGAACGCGGCGACGCCGGTCAGCCGGCGCAAGGGCGTCACAGCCAGCGTGATGCAGAGAAAGACGAGCGTCCAGAGACCCGTCGAGCGCGTGATGAACTCGATCGGATTCGCGCCGAGCCGGTCGGTCATGCCAAAGAACACGATGCGCGCGAGCGGATACCATGCGGCGATAAATACCGCGATCTTCGCCGGCACGACCCAGCGCGCGCCCGGCGCGGGCCGCTTCACTGTGGCGGACGCCTGCGCTGCTCGCGGCGCTTTGCGCCCGGTCACAGCAGAAGTCTGTGTATCGAAAGCCATGATTGATCGCGTCGCTCAGAAATTCTTCTTCAGGTCCATGCCCTGATAAAGCGATGCGACCTGATCGCCGTAGCCGTTGAACATCAGCGTCTTGCGCTTGGGCGTGAAAAAGCCGTCTTCGCCGATGCGCCGTTCGGTCGCCTGGCTCCAGCGCGGATGGTCGACGTTCGGGTTCACGTTCGAATAGAAACCGTATTCGTTCGACGCGTACGTGTTCCAGCTGGTTGGCGGCTGCTTGTCGAGGAAGCGGATTTTCACCAGCGACTTCGCGCTCTTGAAGCCGTATTTCCACGGCACCACGACGCGAATCGGCGCGCCGTTCTGATTCGGCAGCACCTGGCCGTAGATACCCATCGTCAGGAGCGTCAGCGGATTCATCGCTTCGTCCATTCGCAGACCCTCGGAGTACGGCCAATCGAGCACCGGCGTCGAAAGTCCCGGCATTTGCGACGGATCGGCCAGCGTGATGAACTGCACGTACTTCGCATTGCCGGTCGGCTGCACGCGCTTGATCAACTCCGAGAGCGGCACGCCGATCCATGGAATCACCATCGACCAGCCTTCGACGCAGCGCAGCCGGTACACGCGCTCCTCGAGCGGCGCGAGTTTCAGCAATTCGTCGATGTCGTACACCTTCGGATTCCTGATTTCGCCCTCCACGCTCACCTTCCACGGATGCGGGCGCAACGTGCCGGCGTTATGCGACGGATCGGCCTTATCGGTGCCGAACTCGTAATAGTTGTTGTAGCTGGTGATGTCCTTGAACGGCGTGATCTTGTCGAGCGCGACGAACTTCGTGTTGGTCTTCGCCGCGAGCTTCTGCGCCTTCGCGTCGGGCGATGAATACGCCGCCAGCGCCTCGCCATTCACGCCGATCAGACTGCCGAGTGCCACCGCGCCGGCCGCCTGCAACACGCGCCGCCGGTTCTCGAACACGTGCCGCGGCGTGATCTCGCTGCGCACGATATCGTCGCCGGTGAGTTGAATTCTGTCGCTTCGCTTGATCCACATTGTGCTGCTCCTTGCCGGCCCCGCCGGTGTATCCATTTTACGGGGCCGAAGTAATGATCGCTCATCCTGCGTCCGTCCAGCCATCTATCGGTACTGCTATGACGAACACGGTGGACGCGGCAAATATTCCGTCAGCTATAAAAAAACCGCCGGTGCGAAGCACGCGGCGGTTTTTAGTCGGAGCAGAGCGGCGGATCTTACAGCTTGCCGTAACTATGCAGCCCGGATAGGAACATGTTGACGCCGAGGAACGCGAAAGTTGTCACCAACAGGCCGGTCAGCGCCCACCATGCGGCGACCGCGCCGCGCAGGCCTTTCATCAGACGCATGTGCAGCCACGCCGCGTAGTTCAGCCAGACGATCAGCGCCCACGTTTCCTTCGGGTCCCAGCTCCAGTAGCCGCCCCACGCTTCCGCGGCCCACAGCGCGCCGAGAATCGTCGCAATCGTAAAAAACGCGAAGCCGACGGCGATCGACTTGTACATCACGTCGTCGAGCACTTCGAGCGCCGGCAGGCGATCGGCCAGCACGCCGCGCTCTTTCATCAGATACGCGACGCCGACCATTGCCGACAACGCAAAGCTGCCGTAGCCGATGAAGTTCGCCGGCACGTGAATCTTCATCCACCAGCTTTGCAGCGCCGGCACGAGCGGCTGGATCTGCTGCGCGTCGCGGGCGACCGAATACCACATCAGGAAGCCGACGGCGGCGCTGATCACCAGCAGCACGAACGCGCCGAGCGCGCGGGTGTTGTAGTGCTGCTCGTAGTACAGATAGAACAGCGCGGTGATCAGGCTGAACAGCACGAATACTTCATACAGGTTCGAGATCGGAATATGGCCGACGTCCGAGCCGATCAGGTACGACTCGTACCAGCGCACCATCAGCCCGACAAAGCCCATGACCACCGCGGCCCACGTCATCTTCGAGCCGATCGCGGCGCCGGTCGGCGAGCGCGACAGCAGGCCGATCCAGTAGAACACGGTAGCGAACACGAAGAGCGCGCTCATCCACAGAATCGCGGACTGGCTCGAGAGGAAATACTTCAGGAAGAACGCCTGATCGGCGCGGGCCAGATCGCCGTGGTAAATCTGGATCGCCCACAACGACAGCGCCGCGATGCCGACCATCAGCGGACGCACCGGTTTCCAGCGCCAGCCGAGCACAACGAACACGGGCACCGCGCACACCAGCACCAGCTTGTCGTAGTAGTTCATGAACGGGTGATAGCGCGACAGCGCGAACCCCGCGCCCGCGACCATCACGACGGCGAACAGCCAGTCGAGCACGCCGAGCCGTTTCAGAAACGGCCGCTCGTCATACTCCGCGACGTTGAGCGCCTCGCCCGCGAGCGCCTTCCTGGGCCGCGAGGATGAAGAGGAGGAGGAAACCTGAGTCAAGTCCATGATCTTACCGGGTCGAATCTTGTGAGCTTGCGGACTGCGCGCCGGCATGGCCGGGCTGACCGGTGCCGCCGGGTGCTTCGGTGAGTTTGGCGCCCAGTGCGGCGCCGACGGCGTCGCGCGTTTGAACGAACTCTTTTTCGAAATCGAGTGTTTTGCGTGCGCTCGACATCGCCATCACGACGTTCGTGCCGTGCTCGGTATCTTTGAGCCAGAACCACAGGCGCCGTTCGCGGACGTAGAACATCGAAAAGATGCCCAATACCAGAAGCAGACTGCCAAGATACACGACTTTTTTGCCAGGCGCGCGCGTCAACTGAAATACCGAAGCTTGCACCTGCTTGAAGCCGTCAAGCTGCAAGTAAACCGGCGATCCATACAAAAAGCTGTCGGATATCGCGTTGATCGAGCTCTGCACGAAGCGGCTGGCGTCCGCATTGGGCTGCGCCTCAGGCTCGCCAAGCTGCGCGCGCGACAGTTGCCACAGATCCCACGTCGAGCCTTCGAGCATGCGCAGCAACAGGCCGGCGGCCTTTTCCTGCTCGCCCTTCGGCACTGACCGGTCAATAAAGCCGGCGACCGCCTGAAAGCCGCCGACGGGCTGGCCGTTCGGCATCCTGATGCTGCTGTCCGCGCCCGCAAAAAGGGTCAGCACGCGCAGCGCGCTTTCTTCCAGATGCTGCTGCAGTTCGGCATTCGAACCCGGCACCGAGCGCAGCGCGAAACGGTGAGCCGCCGCCGCGCGCATGGCCGGATTTTCGAGCGTGGCGCGCAGGTTCATCCAGTCCTTGACCGTGCCGCCCGTGTCGGCGGGAATGCGCAGGTAGCGGAACGGGTCGTCCGGATTCAGGCGCATGCCGGCGAGGAACATCTTTTCGCCCCCTACGTCCACCGGCAGCATGTAGTTGTTGTACTCGCGCGCCTGGCCGTCCTTGTCGCGCACCTTGTATTGCACCGAGGGGCCGACGTTGTGCAGTTCCAGCGGCTTCGACGTCTTCGCGCCCGAGCCGAGGCGCTCGTCGAATGCCTCTTTCAGCGTGCGATGCGCGGCCACGCCGCGAGCGTCGTTCTGGCCGCTGCCGTTGGAGATGTTTTCGACGTTGATCGCGCGGAAATCGGTGAACTCGACCGTCTGGCCGTCCGCCAGCGACGTGGCCGGGCTAAGCGGCGCATTGCCGCCGATCGTGCCGGCGAACGGCGCGGTCTTCGCGCTCGAGCCGGCCATCGGGAACGCGGTCATCTGCATCTGCGAGCCGCCGTCCTGGAAGCTCGACTGATAGATCGACACGCCGTCGTATTCGAACGGCTTGTTCACTTCGATCCGCGCCGGCACGCGCGCGCCGGTTTGATGGTCGACCACGACGATGTCGCTCGCGAACAGCTTCGGCATGCCGGTCGAGTAATAGTCGACGATGAATTTCTTCAGTTCGATCGAGAACGGCAAGTCCTGAATCAGCGAACCGTCCGGTTGGTTCAGAATCGCCGTCGACACATGCTGCCCTTCCGGCACCCACGCGTAGCCGCGGAACGTCGGGTTCGATTGCGACAGGCGATGTTCCGGAGGAATTTCGTTGATCACCGTGTTGGCGCGGATCGGCGACTTGTCGAACAGCCACATTTGCAGCTTGATCGGGAGATTGCTGTCGAGCAGACCGCCGAGGCAAATCACGACGATCGCGATGTGCGCGGAGATGTAGCCGAACTTGGTCAGCGCGCCGCGCTTGGCGGCGATCAGCGTCGCGCCGTCCGACTCGCGCGTGACGAATTTATAGCCGAGCTTGTCCGACAGTTTGGCGAGCACCTGCGTGGTCTGCGAGCGCGTGCCGTGCACCGCGAACTCGCCCTTGTGATGGAACGCGCGCAAGCTGCCTTCGCGGACCTTGTCTTTCCAGCTCCTGGCGTCGGCGACCATTTTCGGCGCATTGCGGATCACGCACAGCGACACCGATACCATCAGGAAGCCGAGAATCAGCATGAACCACCACGAGCTGTACACGGTGTACAGGCTCAGCGAGCGGAAGATGTCCGCCCAGAATGGGCCGAACTGGTTGACGTAATTGGGATACGGATCGTCCTGCGTGAGGACGGTGCCGATGATGCTGGCGATGGACAGAATCACGAGCAGCGCGATGGCGAAACGCATCGAACTCATGACTTCGATGATGCTGCGCACGATGCGATTGCTCGACTTCGACTGCAGACCCGACGTGGTGACGCTCATTCATACTCCGACTGAACAGCAAAAAAGGGTGAAGGGCTGTCGTAGGCCGACGCCCCCACCCTTTTCTTGTTTTGCACCGGCCTCGGCGGGCCGGTTGCGCTTGCGTGCGGACTCTTCTTAGTGCAAGCCCGCGATGTAATCGGCTACAGCCTTGATCTCGCTGTCCGACAAACGCGATGCAACGGCATGCATCGCCTCGTTGTTGTTACGTGCGCCAGAACCCTGCGTGAACGCGGCCAACTGCGCCACCGTGTAGTCCGCCCATTGCCCCGACAGGCGCGGATACTGCGACGGAATCCCTTGGCCCGTCGGCCCGTGACAGCTTGCGCATGCCGGCACGCCCTTGTCGGCGACCCCGCCACGATAAATCTTCTGACCGAGCGGCACGGTGTCCTTGTTATGCGCGTAACCAGGCTTCGGAGTCTGCGCCGCGAAATAGGCAGCGACGTTGACCATGTCCTGATCGGACAGCGCCGCGGCCATGCCCGCCATGATCGCATTGTTACGCGCGGGCTGCCTGGCGCCCGCCTGCGCCTTGAAATCCTTGAGTTGCTTGACGAGATACTCGGGATGCTGGCCCGACAACTTCGGGTATGCGCCGCCGGCACTGTTGCCGTCCGCGCCGTGGCATGACGCGCAAACCTGCATTGCGATTGCCTGCCCCCGATTGACGTCCGGCTTTGCCGGATCTGCTGCTCGTGCCTGAATTGCCAAACCTGAAAGACCTGCCGCTACATGAAGCACCATCAGAGCCTTGCACAGTCGATTCATTCGCACACCCTGTCTCGTCTTGTGGGATTTTAGAGGTTTTGCAAAATACGACAGCGACTGAGTGACCACTAAGAGCCGCCAAGGCACGCGGGCTGGCCCCCTCAGGTTTTCAGTAAACCATCGTATTGTACAATAACTCGCTAATCGCTAAGACGCCAGTCGGGCTTGACCCGTCCCCGCTCCGGGTTCCCCGGCGTCTCGAATCCTGGCCTTATCATGTCCTTCCTGCTCCACCAATCCCGCTTTTTCACGACCGTCAACCACCTCCGTGATCTGCCGGCCACCGCGCAGCCCGAGATCGCCTTTGCGGGGCGTTCGAACGCCGGCAAGTCGACGGCGATCAATATCCTGTGCAACCAGAAGCAGCTCGCGTTCGCCAGTAAGACGCCGGGACGCACGCAGCACATCAATTACTTTTCGGTGGGCAACGCGGACGAGCCGACCGCGCATCTGGTCGACCTGCCGGGCTACGGCTACGCGGAAGTGCCGGGCGCGGCCAAGGCCCATTGGGAAGCGCTGCTGTCCACGTATCTGCAATCACGTTCGCAACTGCGCGGCATGATCTTGATGATGGACTCGCGCCGTCCGTTGATGGATCTGGACCGGCGGATGATCGAGTGGTTCGCGCCCACGGGCAAGCCGATCCACACGCTGCTCACCAAATGCGACAAATTGACGCGCCAGGAAAGCGTCAACGCGTTGCGCGCGGCGCAGAAAGGTCTGGCTGAATATCGCGCCGCCGGCTACCAGGGCGAGTTGACCGCCCAGTTGTTCTCGGCGCTCAAACGTATCGGCATCGACGAAGCGCACGAATTGATCGAAGGCTGGTTGATCCCCAAAGCAACGAGCGAAGCGGACGCTGCGCAGTAAGCGCCGCGGCTCCCGTCAGACAGGGTAAAAGCGCCGTTTCGGCCGCCCATAAAAAAACCCGCCGCTTTAACGGCGGGTCAAACAGCCTAATCGAAAAAACGACAGGCACCCGCTCAGGGAGGAGAAGCGGGGAGGTCAGCGCAAGGCGCCTTGCTCGATCGGTATGATATACCATTGTCCCGAAAAGTTTCCGGGAGCAGAGGCAGGCGTACTTGTCCACTCCTCACATCCACGATCTTCGATTCGATATGAGCTTCTATCCGCACCACCGTCCGCGCCGCATGCGCCGTGACGACTTCTCGCGCCGTCTGATGCGAGAAAACATCCTCACCACCAATGATCTGATTTATCCCGTGTTCATCGTCGAAGGCACGAACGTGCGGCAAGCCGTACCTTCGATGCCGGGCGTCGAGCGCGTGTCGGTCGATCTGCTGATGGGCGTGGCCGAGCAATGTGTCGAACTGGGCGTGCCGGTACTGTCACTGTTTCCGGCGATCGAGCCGTCCCTCAAGACGCCTGATGGCCGCGAAGCGGCCAACCCGGCCGGCCTGATCCCGCGCGCCGTTCGCGAACTGAAGAAGAATTTCCCCGAGTTGGGCGTGCTGACCGACGTCGCGCTCGATCCGTACACGAGCCACGGCCAGGACGGCGTGCTCGACGAAACCGGCTACGTGATCAACGACGAGACCGTCGAGATTCTCATCGAGCAGGCCCGTGCGCAGGCTGAAGCGGGCGTCGATATCGTCGCGCCCTCGGACATGATGGACGGCCGCATCGGCGCGATCCGCGAAATGCTCGAGAGCGAAGATCTTATCCACACGCGCATCATGGCTTATGCGGCCAAGTTCGCGTCCGCGTTTTACGGGCCATTCCGCGATGCCGTCGGTTCCGCGACGAATCTCGGCAAGAGCAACAAGATGACCTACCAGATGGACCCGGCCAATTCGAATGAAGCGCTGCGCGAAGTGCAAGCGGACATCAACGAAGGCGCCGACATGGTGATGGTCAAGCCTGGCATGCCGTATCTGGACATCGTGCGTCGCGTGAAGGACGAATTCCAGTTCCCGACTTACGTCTACCAGGTGAGCGGCGAGTACGCGATGCTGAAGGCGGCCGCGCAGAACGGCTGGCTCGATCACGACAAGGTAATGATGGAATCGCTGCTGGCGTTCAAGCGGGCCGGCGCTGATGGCGTGTTGACGTATTTCGCGCTGGATGCCGCACGGATTTTGCGCTCGCAGAAGTGATTTGAGCTTTTTCGTTAGCGGGCGACTACGCGGCGCTAACGTCCGGTGAAAAAAACGGAGGCGAACTTTTAGTCACGCCTCCGTTTTTTATGCACGCTTTTGCGTATATACAGGCTGTTTGCGCCTACACCCCGGGCGTGGTTGCGCGATCGAGGCTGCGCAAGAATTTGTCCGCGGATTCGTAACCGACGACGCGCAGCACTTCCTTACCGCCTTTGTCGAAGAAGATGATGCCAGGCGGCCCGAAAAGTCCGAATCGCTTGAGCAACGCCTGATCGTCGGCGTTGTTCGCCGTCACGTCGGCGCGTAGCAGCGTCAGTTGCTTCAGCTTCGCCTGAACACGCGGATCGCTGAAGGTGAATTTCTCCATCTCCTTGCAACTCACGCACCAGTCCGCGTAAAAATCGAGCATGGCGGGCTGCACAGCCGTTTTGACGGCCAGATCGAGTTCGCTCGACGAGCGCACCGTGGCAAACGTCGGATCGCGTTGCGCCCGGGTATCCGGCGCGTTGGAGGCATTCGCTACGCCCGCCTCGCCGCCGCCGCGCGTCGCCAGCACCGCAAGCGGCTTCAGCGGATCGGACGAGCCCGCGGCAAGTCCGACCAGCAGCACCGCCGCCCAGACCGCAAACGCGGCGCCGATACCGCGGCTCAGCCGGCGCCATACGGAAGCGCCGACCGTTGGCGCCGAGAACAGACCGAGCGACGCCGCGGCGACCAGCAGCCAGAGTGCGCTCAATAGCATCATCGCGGTCGCGCCGAGTACCGGCCAGACGATCCACAGCGCCGCCGCAAGCAGCACGACGCCGAAGAACACCTTGACCCCGTCCATCCATGCGCCGGCGCGCGGCAGCAAGGTGCCGGCGCCGAGACCGAGGATCAGGAGCGGCACGCCAAGGCCAAGCCCCATCGAGAACAGCGCCGCGCCACCAAGCACCGCGTCGCCCGTATGCGCAATGAACGCCAGCACCGCGAAGAGCGGCGCGGTCATGCAGGCGCCGACCACCAGCGCGGACAGGGCGCCCATCGCGGTGACCGCCGCGAATTTTCCGCCGGAGCGTCCCGTCGACGCTCGTGAAACGCCTTCCTGCCAACGCTGCGGCAAAGCGATGTCGAATCCTGCGATCAGCGTCAGCGCGAAGATTGTCAGCAGCACGCCGAACGCGCCCAGTACCCACGGGTTTTGCAGCCACGCACCGAGACTCTGTCCGACGAGCGCGGCCGCGATGCCGAGCGCCGTGTACACGAGCGCCATGCCGATCACGTAAGCCAGCGACAACGCAAACCCGCGCGCACGCGTCACCCGCGCGCCTTCGCCGATGATGATCGCCGACAGAATGGGAATCATCGGATACGAGCACGGCAGCAGGCTGAGTACGGCGCCGGCCACGAAAAAGAGCCCGACGATCGCGAAGAAACCGCCGCCTTGCAGCAGCGATTGCGCATAGTCGGCGCTGGTGGCCCGGTCGTACCACGACGCGCCGGCGGCTGTGGACTGCTGCGTGGAAATGCCTGCCGCCGCGCTACCGGCCGGTTGCAGCGCATCGCCGTTGACGTGGTACACGCGCTCCATCGGTGGATAGCAGATGCCGGCGTCGGCACAGCCCTGCGACGTCACCGCTAGATCGAACGGTCCCGCCGCCTGTTTCACGGGAATGCGGATCGTCAGCTCGTTGCGATACGTTTCAACGTCTTTGTTGAAGGTCTGATCGAACTTGATGTGGCCGGCCGGTAACTGCGGCTCGCCGATGGTCGCGGTGCCGTTGCGAGTCGCGAACGCGAAGCGCTCGCGGTACATGTAATAGCCGTCCGCGATCTTGTAGGTCACGACGACTTCGCCGGGTTTCTCAGCCGCGTTGAATTTGAAGGCGACGGCGGGATCGAGGAAATCGTCTGCAGCACGAGCAAGCGTGCCGAACTGCGCAACGAGCAGGCAGCCGAGCAGAAAAAAGACAGTGCGCAGCGCATGGCGCGCGCGGCGGTCGAGACCGTTAAACATGTAGAGGACGTTGGGTTTCAGCAGTGATCCACTGGCCGTAGGCGGCCGATGCCGTCGCTTGCCATGAAAGGATTTCCGGCGTGTCGTAGGGGTGGTGCGCCCGGATGTACTGTTCGAGTTCCGGTGCGCGCGCGCAGCTTGTCTTGAACAGCAACTGGATCTCCTGCGCTGTTTCGATCGCGCCCTGCCAGTGGTAACTGGACTGCACAGCGCCCAGTTGAGTGACGCACGCGCATAACCGCGCAGCCAACGCGTCCGCCGCGAGCTTCTGGGCGACGGCCGCGTCGGGTACCGTCGTCAGAATCAAGGTCACATTCACGTTCACAGAAGGCTCCGGCCATGTACGATCAGGTGCCAATATCGTATCACCTGGCCTTGCTGTACCGCAGACGGGCCTGCAGCACACCTGCGGCATTTGGCCACCCCGAATGAGTTGCCGATCGTCGGGCTTTCCCCGCCGCAAACAAAAAAGCCAGGCGTGGCGCCTGGCTTTTTCTCTCGATGCTAAAAAACTTACTCAGCTTCTTGCACTTCAGTTTCTTCGACTTCCGGACGGTCGAGCAGTTCGACCAGTGCCATCGGTGCGTTGTCGCCGACGCGGAAACCGAACTTCAGCACGCGCAGGTAGCCGCCCGGACGGGTAGCGTAACGCGGGCCGAGGACTTCGAACAGTTTCGTGACCGAGTCACGATCGCGCAGGCGATTGAACGCCAGACGACGATTCGCCAGCGACGGCTTCTTGCCGAGCGTGATCAGCGGCTCGACGACTTTACGGAGTTCTTTCGCCTTCGGCAACGTGGTCTTGATGACTTCGTGCTCGATCAGCGAGTTGGACATGTTACGGAGCATTGCCAGACGGTGGCTGCTCGTGCGGTTCAGTTTCCGCAAACCATGACGGTGACGCATGTTAATTCCTTTGATTCAGAGTTTTGGTCCAGCTCTTCTATCGCGCTCGGCTCCTTCGGTTTCCCTAAGGCGGCGAGTGCACGGGCCGGTAGTGAAAAAAGACAAGACGCGGATTTTAAAGGAAAATCCGCGTCTTTGCCAGTGCAGCGGCGGGTCTGTCCCGGGATTACTTGTCTACTTACTTGTCCAGACCTGCCGGCGGCCAGTTTTCGAGTTTCATGCCGAGCGTCAAACCACGCGACGCCAGTACTTCCTTGATTTCGTTCAGCGACTTCCGGCCCAGATTCGGCGTCTTGAGCAGCTCGTTTTCCGTGCGCTGGATCAGGTCGCCGATGTAGTAGATGTTCTCGGCCTTCAGGCAGTTCGCGGAACGAACCGTCAGTTCGAGATCATCGACCGGACGCAGCAGGATCGGATCGATCTGCGGCGCACGCGACGGCGCTTCCGCCGTAGCTTCGGTGCCTTCCAGTGCAGCGAACACCGACAGTTGGTCGACCAGAATACGCGCCGATTGACGGATCGCTTCTTCCGGCGAGATTACACCGTTGGTCTCGATGTTCATCACGAGCTTGTCGAGGTCGGTACGCTGTTCGACACGCGCGCTTTCAACGGCGTAGCTCACGCGGCGAACCGGCGAGAACGACGCGTCCAGCACGATACGGCCGATGATCTTGGCCGACTCTTCGCCGTAACGACGCACATTGCCCGGCACGTAGCCGCGGCCCTTTTCGACCTTGATCTGCACGTCGAGCTTGCCGCCCTTCGACAGGCGCGCAATCACGTGATCCGGGTTGATCACTTCGCAATCGTGCGCGAGTTCGATGTCGCCAGCGGTGACAACGCCTTCGCCTTCCTTGCGCAGCGTAACCGTCACTTCGTCACGGTTATGCAGCTTGAACACGACGCCCTTCAGGTTCAACAACAGGTTGACCACATCCTCTTGCACACCGTCGAGCGTCGAATACTCATGTACGACGCCTGCGATCGTCACTTCGGTCGGCGCGTAGCCGATCATCGACGACAGCAATACGCGCCGGAGCGCGTTACCCAAGGTGTGGCCGTAACCGCGTTCAAACGGTTCCATGACCACTTTCGCGTGGCTCTCGCCAAGCGATTCAACTGCGATGATCTTGGGCTTCAACAAACTGGTTTGCATAGGTTTTCCTTTTCAATACCCTCGGCTCGTTACACCGATAAGGCTGACCGGTAACAACCTGAAAATAAACAGCCGAGACGCCCCCTTGCGCAACGCAATCGGGTGCCCCGGCCGTTAATCCGATTACCGCGAATACAATTCGACGATCAGGCTTTCGTTGATATCGCCAGCGATGTCGCTGCGTTCCGGCTTCTGCTTGAACGTGCCTTCGAACTTCTTCGAATCGACAGCGACCCAACTCGGCAGACCGCCTTGCTCAGCGAGTGACAGCGCTTCGAGAATACGCGCTTGCTTCTTCTTCTGTTCGCGCACCGCGACGATGTCGCCTGCCTTCACTTGCATCGACGGGATGTTCGACACGACGCCGTTCACCGTGATCGCCTTGTGGCTCACGAGCTGACGTGCTTCAGCGCGCGTCGAGCCGAAACCCATGCGATACACGACGTTGTCCAGACGCGATTCGAGCAATTGCAGCAGGTTTTCACCCGTGTTGCCCTTCAGGCGGTCGGCTTCAGCGAAGTAACGGCGGAATTGGCGCTCGAGGATACCGTAGATACGCTTCACTTTTTGCTTTTCGCGCAGCTGCGTACCGTAGTCGGACGTACGTGCGCCCGAGGTGCGGCCGTGTTGGCCAGGCTTGCTGTCAAGCTTGCACTTGTCAGCGAGCGAACGACGGGCGCTCTTCAGGAAGAGGTCAGTGCCTTCACGGCGGGAGAGCTTGGCCTTAGGGCCGATATAACGTGCCACGTTGATTCCTTCTATGATTGATCACGCGAATGCATGCACTCACGCTAGTCCGAGCCCTTTGGGTCGAACGGTGGGCTTAGTCAATTCAATAGCGCAAGCAGCCCGTGGTCGCCGGCTTACGAACCCGGCGGCGACAGGCGCTAGCGAAACAGCGTCTTAGATACGACGACGCTTCGGCGGACGGCAACCGTTGTGCGGGACCGGGGTCACGTCGGAGATTGCCGTGATCTTGATGCCAAGACCATGCAATGCGCGCACCGCCGACTCACGGCCAGGACCGGGGCCCTTGATCCGCACTTCGAGATTCTTCACGCCGTATTCCATCGCCACGCGGCCAGCCGACTCAGCCGCCACCTGAGCTGCAAACGGGGTCGATTTACGCGAACCCTTGAAGCCCTGACCACCCGACGTTGCCCAGGCAAGTGCATTGCCTTGACGATCGGTGATCGTGATGATGGTGTTGTTGAACGACGCGTGAACGTGAACCACGCCCTCGGCGACGTTCTTCTTGACCTTCTTGCGAACGCGTTGCGCCGCGGAGTTGTTCGAAGCCTTAGCCATTACGTTTTCCTGTAACTGTCAGT
>DASPZL010000176.1:0-18487 GCA_035636295.1 Paraburkholderia sp. | reverse complement strand
CAATGCGGACGTCGAGGCGGAGGGCGACCCGCCCGCCGTCCAGGACTTCAAGGAGCGCATCCGTGCCGCTGACGCGCTCCTCATCGGCACGCCGGAGTACAACTACTCGATCCCCGGCGTGCTGAAGAACGCGATCGACTGGGGATCGCGTCCGTGGGGCACTAATTCGTGGGGCAACAAGCCCGGCGCGGTGATCGGCACGTCGGTCGGCGCGACCGGCTCGGCGCTCGCGCAACAGCACTTGCGCAACGTGCTGGCGTATCTCGACGTCGCGACGTTGGGCCAGCCGGAAGTGTTCATCAAGCACGACCCGGCGGTCATCAACGAAAAAGGCGAGATTCTGAACGACGGCACGCGCAAGTTCCTGCAGACCTTCGTCGACCGCTACGTCGCGTGGGTCAAGCGGCATACCGCTGCCTGACAGATTCTCGCGAAGATTAACCGCCTTGCGCGTGATCAAATGCGGCGGCGTTGCCGCAACCTCTGCGCCCGCCGCCGCGACCGTTTCTTATACGTGGTGATGTCCCGTCACCCGCTCCCAGCCGTGGCGCACGGCGAGCTTGAAGCGCTCCCACGTGCTCTCGGGCGACGTGCTTTCCCAATGGCGCCGGGCTTCCGGCTCGACGTCGTCCCACAGTCTGTCGCGGTAACGCGTGTCGCTGCCGATTTCCGCGCCGTAACGATAAGCCGGCACGTAGTCTTCGTAGCGCGAATCTTCGGCCGCGTATTGCTCGTCGTAGTGACTGCGGAAGTCTTCTTCGTATTCCAGATATTCGTTCGGAATCTGGCCGCCTAAACCGGTGGTTGGCTGAACCGCTTCAGGGACGGCCTCCGACGGACGCATGACCGCGCCCGAACCGGGCACCGAGCCGGCGGCGATCGCGCTACGTCCCGCATCGCCGGTCAGCGGCTCCCTCATCGGCTCGTTGACCGGGTCCGCCATGGGCCGTTCGTCGGGCGGCGGCGGCACGAACGGCTCGGCGTCGGTGCTGCGCGATGGCGATGTGTACAGCGGATCAGCCGTCGTCGCGGGCCGGGTGTTTGTGCCCGGCATGGGTTCGCCGGGTGCCGCCGCATCGGGCGCGGCCGTGCTCGATGCGTTCCATGTACGCTGCGTGCCGCGCGCCGCGGCGCCGATGCCGAGTTCGTCGAGCACCGAGTGCTCGCGTCCGGCCCCCGACGACGCATCCGAATCCGGCGAGCGTTCGCCCACATCGGTGGCGCCCAATCGCCTGAACGTATTGCGGGCAAGTTCCGCGTGCGATTCGCTCGCCGCGTTCACGCACACCAGCACGGCGCCGCGGCGAATGGCTTCGGCGTAGCGCGCCGTCTCCGGCGCCCGCGAACCGGTTGAGAACAGGCTGGACAGAAAGCGTTCGATGTTGGCGAGCACGCCCGAGCCGGCGACTTCGCCGGTGGCCGACCCGACGGACGGTTCCGCATTCGCCTGCAATTCGATGGTGTCGCGTGCGAAACCGGTTTGCACGAGCGTGTCGCGGGCGGCTTCTGCTTGAGAATAGGTGTCGAATAAACCAATCACGGCGTGTCGCATGGCTGTCTCCCGACATATTTAGGCGAGTGGACGGCGGAACGCGCCGCCCTTCCAACCCCTCTATCCCGCAACGATCGTGCCGGACCCCTCCCATGCGGCCGCGCGTCCGCTGGGAGCCTGCCAATGAACGTGCCGGGCAAAAAAGCGCGCCGCGCCGCCTCCGCGCTTTTACAACGCTCGGTAAATGGCACTGTCAGCCGGCTGAAGCCCGTTCTATTCCGCCGGATGCGCCGCCGGATCGGTGTCCGACTGCGCGAGGTCGCGCTGGATCGCTTGCAGAAGCTGGTCCAGCAACGCGATATCGAACGGTTTGGACAGCACCCGCACGTTCACGTGACGCGCGCGGTCGAGTTCTTCCGCGTAGCCGGTCATCAGAATGACCGGCAGCCGCTTATCGAACGCGAGAACCGCTTCCGCCAGATCAATGCCGTTCATCTTGCCCGGCATGTGAATGTCCGACAGCACGAGATCGAACGGCAGCGGCTCACCGGTGCGAGCCTGCCTCGCGTGCGCGTCGTCGAACAGACGCAGCGCCGTATCGGCGTTGAAGCAGCAGGTGACCTGGTGGCCCATCATCTGCAGCAGCGCTTCGGTGCCGGCGGCCACTTCCTCGTTGTCCTCGACCAGCAGGATGCGCAGACCATGCGGCGTGCCGCTCTCCTCGGCGCGCGCTTCGGCCGGCCCCTCGGCTTCGGGAGCGGCCGTCGCGCGCGGCAGATAGAGACGCACGGAGGTGCCCGCGCCGACCGCGCTGTCGATCGCGGCAAGGCCGCCCGAGCGCTCGCAGAACGCGAAAACCTGCGGCAGTCCAAGGCCCGTGCCCATGCCCTTCGGCTTGGTCGTGAAAAGCGGCTCGAAGGCACGCGCGAGCACTTCGGGCGCCATGCCGACGCCGGTGTCCTCGAGCGAGAGTTGCACGAAGTCGCCGGTCAGCGGAAAACCGTCTTCGTGACGAAAATGGATGTTGGCGGCCCGCACGGTGAAGCGTCCGCCGTTGGACATTGCGTCGCGCGCGTTCACGGCGATGTTGATCAGCGCCAGTTCGAGCTCCGCCACGTCGACGCGCATCGGCCAGATGCCGGCGGCGACGTCGATCACCAGCGAAATCTTCGCGCCGAGCGACGCGCGCAGCAATTCGCGGCAGGCCGGCAGCCAGCGTTCGAGCGCCAGCGTCTCGTTGCGCAACGGCTGCTTGCGCGCGACACCGAGCAATTGACGGGTGAGCGACTGACCGCTCTTGAGTGCCCGCTCCATCGCCGACAATTCCCGGTCGAGACCGGGCGCGCCGCGCCGCCGCGCGATCTGCAGGTTGGCCGAGAGGACCATCAGCAGATTGTTGAAATCGTGCGCGACGCTGCCGACCAGCGTGCCGAGCGCCTCCATCTTGCGCGACTGCCGATACGCGGATTCGATGGAGCGGCGCATCGACGCTTCGGCCTGCCAGCGCTCCCACGCTTCCTCTTCGGCGCCGAGGCGCCGCAGCGACAGCCAGATCACGCACCACAGCGCGATCGACGGCGTGAACATCGACAGCAGCAGCACGCTCAGGTGCCGGTACCACGCCGCCCAGATCGCCGACGCGCGATAGCCGCACAACACGTACACGGGATATGAACCGACGTGCCGGTAAGCGACGATCAGGTTCTCTCCGTCGATGCCGGAACGCGTCCGCACGACGCCGGCCCGCCGCCCCTGCGTGAACGCTTCGGCGAGCGGCGATTGCGGCGGCATTGCGCTCGGCTCGCGCGGGCGGCGCGGATAGTGAGCGAGGATCGCGCCGTCCGTG
Organism: Paraburkholderia sp.; assembly: GCA_035636295.1. Taxonomy (GTDB): domain Bacteria; phylum Pseudomonadota; class Gammaproteobacteria; order Burkholderiales; family Burkholderiaceae; genus Paraburkholderia. Next base: position 15,149 of record DASPZL010000176.1, on the reverse strand, counting down.
CGCACGAGGGTCATCGTCATCGCCGTGCTGTCGCTGCCGCCGAGCAGTTCGCGGTAGAACGCGCTGAAATAGCTCGGCCGCAGCGCCACCGAGACCACGCCCGCGAACGCGCCGTCGGCGCCGCGCCGCTCCACGCCCATGTTGAATACCTGCTCGCCGGCAACGTGCCCCGTCATGACCTTCGACACGTGTTCGAGGTCCCGCCCGTCGCGAATGCCGGTGAAATCCTCGCGCCCGGCAACCGAGAGCGTCGGCACCGGATAGAAGCGGCTGCTTGCGAGCAAGCGGCCGTCGCGCCCGAAGATCGATACGGCGGCCACTTGCGGATAGCCGCCGCCCATCACGCGCAGCTTCTCGTGAATGTCGGCTTCGCGCGCGCCAATGCCGTCGTCGCCCAGATCCTGCGTCAGATCGACGATGCGCGAGTCGAGCGTCTCGTTCATGTCGAACACTTTCAGCGCGTGTTCTTCCGCCACCCGCACCGTGCGCAGCGCCATGTCGGTGGCGTCGGCTTCGCGCGCGCGGAAGTCGCTGAACGCCATCGCCGCGACATACACGCACGGCAGCACGATCGCGGCGATCAAAAGCGCGATCAGGGTCATGCGCCGCACCTGGAAATTCTGTTCCGGCACGGCGGGGAACAACGCCTCGTCCTGCCGGTTAGCGGAAAGGCGGCTCGCTTGAGACGGGTCGAACCGGTCAGGTGTCATTTTCAATAATGCTAAATTCGTTCGGCGCGAAGAGGCGGTGAGTCGGCATCATACGAGAAGCATAGACGCGCAGCGGCGGTAGAAGTTACCGTGATCACCCGGCAAGTGTTCGGCCTGCGTCTATTTGTCTGTTTTCTGAAACAGCGACGAATCGAGAAGCGCAAACGTACACAAAAGTATAAATATAAAAAAACTGTCTCTGGCACTAATAAAATATGTTCAAAATTCGCCATTAACAGGAAAAAATGATTAGCGAACATCCAATTGTCGTGTTGCCTTTCCGCTGATTTGCTTCGAAAATCGATGCCACGATAAAAATGCGCCCGCCATGTTCGGACGCATCTGCCGCGAGGGTCGCCGGACCATGCGTACAACGCGTGAGGGAAGGCGTTCGCGGAAACACGCGCGCGGCAAGGAACCAGCCCGATCCATGAAGCCGCGCGGGATTCCTCTACGGGGTAGGCTTCGAACATGCCGGTCATAGCCGTCGTTCACCGTGCGCGCACGCATCCATGCATGCCCGACGGTTCCACCATGCGCGCCTCGCCGCGCGCGCTCCCTGCTCGCACGCAACCTGCATTCCCGCAAGTCTCGGCGCATCTTGCCGCTGACCGGCAGATCACGCGCTAAAGAAAACGCCGCTATCCGCCGATAACACGCAAGAGCTAATACCGCACTCCCACCGCCCATGCCTTTGCCTATTGTGATCGCCGATGATTCACTGCTTGCCCGCAAGGTGCTCACCAAGGCATTGCCGCCGGACTGGGATGTCGACGTGTCGTACGCATCGAACGGACGCGAAGCGCTACGCCTCTACCGCGAAGGCAAGGCGTCGGTGATGTTCCTCGACCTGACGATGCCGGACATGACCGGCTATCAGGTGCTCGAAGCGTTGCAGCACGAGGATCTGAACACCTTCGTCATTGTCGTGTCCGCCGATGTCCAGCCGATGGCCCAGTCGCGTGTGCGCGCGCTCGGCGCCGCCGCGTTCATCGCCAAGCCGGTGACGCCCGCGGCGGTACTTCCGATCCTCAAGGAGTACGGGTTGTATGTCTGAGCGAGCCCTTACTGAAGATCAGCGCGACGCGCTGCAAGAGGTCGCCAATCTGGCGATGGGTCAGGCCGCGACGCGTCTCGCGCGGCTGCTCGATGCGTTCATCGAATTGTCGGTGCCGCGCGTGCGGGTAGTCGGGGTCAGCGAAGCGGCGCAAACCCTGCGCGAGATGACCGGCATTCAGGACACCGTGAGCGCGGTGCGCCAGGGCTTTCGCTCGGACATCAAGGGCGAGGCGCTGGTGATCTGCCGCAGCGACAGCATCGAGCAGTTGTGTTCGCTCGTCAGCGACCCGTACTCCCGTTCGGCCTACGAGGCGGTGAGCCAGCAGGAACTCGTGTTCGACGTCGCCAACGTGCTGACGGGCGCCTGCGTTTCCAGCATTCTCGACCAGCTCGGCCGCACGCCGGTATTCTCGGCGCCCGGCCTGCTCGGCGAGGCGATGACGCTCGAGGAAGTGTTCCAGCCCGGCGTGCTGCAATGGGAAGTGGCGTTGCTCGTCGAAGTGAATTTCGCGCTCGAGGACCAAAGTTTTCGCGCGCATCTCGTGATGTTGATGGCCGAAGAGTCGATTCGCCATATGAACGGAGCGCTCGACGCGCTGTTGTCCAGCCTATGACTGTGTCCGTGGATTCGCTAAGCGATCTGGTGGTCGAACGTGTCGGCTTCGGCATCTTCGTGCTCGATCGCGAGATGAACGTGCTCATGTGGAACCGCTTCATGCAGGACCACAGCGGTTTGCCCGCGGAGCAGGTGGTCGGCAAGTCGCTCTTCACGCACTTTCCGGAATTGCCGCGCGTGTGGTTGGCGCGCAAGATCGAAAGCGTGTTCCAGCTCGGCAGTTTCGCGTTCAGTTCGTGGGAGCAGCGCCCGTATCTGTTCAAGTTCGATCACGACCGGCCGATCACCGGCGGTGTCGATTTCATGCAGCAGGACTGCACGTTCATGCCGCTCATGCGCGATCGCGAAGTGGTCGCCGTGTGCGTGACCATCTCCGATGTCACGCACGTGAGCATCGTGCAGCGCGAGCGCGAGGAGGCGGTCGCCAAGCTCCAGGAGTACGCGGACCGCGACGGTCTGACGGGCATCGCCAACCGGCGTTTCTTCGAAGCGCGCCTGCGCGACGAATACACGCGCTGGCAGCGTTATGGCGGCGACATGTCGGTGCTGCTGTTCGATCTCGATCACTTCAAGAAGATCAACGACCAGTTCGGCCACGGCGTCGGCGATACGGTGCTGCGCGTGATGGCGCAGCGGGTCGCCGAGGTGGTGCGGGCGCAGGACACGTTCGGGCGTTTCGGCGGCGAGGAATTTGCGTTGCTGCTGCCCTGTACGCCGCTCGAGGATGCGATGCGCGTTGCGGAAAAGATCCGCTGCACGATCGCCGATACGCCGGTCGAAGTGCAGGGCACGAGCGTGCCGGTGACGGCGAGCGTCGGCGTCGCGACGGCGCGCGCGGGCGTGCCGGCGTATGACGTGCTCATCAACGAAGCCGACGCGGCGCTCTACAGCGCGAAGCGGCAAGGGCGCAATCGCTCGGTGGCGTTCGTCTGAGGGGCGGCGTTTCTGCGCTTGTGGGGTATCGCGTACCGGGCCATGTACGATGCGGTATGGTCGTGCGCCCGGATGAGCTTTTGGTTGTGCCCGGCTTCCGGCCCCGTATTCGCCCGCGATTCTGCGGCATCTTACAAACGTTGATATACTTTTCGCCGTTTCCGGCGTCCCTGCCGGGTGTTTCGCGCGTGTCCGCGCGCGCGGGCCGCTTACCCTGCGGGTAGGCATTAAAACTTCTTGAACGCCTTTCAGCGGGCGCCTCCAGCGGAGATCGTCTTGGCTGTTTCCAATCTTGTCGTGGACGATACAGAAATCGACGCCGCTGCCGCCACATCCGGCAGCTCGTTCTATGTCGCAATGCGCATCCTGCCGGCCGCGCAGCGCGACGCGATGTATCAGGTCTACGCTTTCTGCCGCGCTGTCGACGACATCGCCGACAGCGATCTGCCGCGCGCCGAACGCGCCGCCGCGCTGGAGCGCTGGCGCGCCGGCATCGACGCGTGCTACGCCGGCGCGCCGCGCGCTTCGTTGCGCGCGCTGACGCGGCACATTCATACGTTTCATCTGCAACGCGAGGATTTTCACGCGATGATCGACGGCATGGCGATGGACGCCGCCGCCGACATCTGCGCGCCCGACGAAGCCACGCTCGATCTTTACTGCGACCGCGTGGCGAGCGCGGCGGGCCGTCTGTCGGTGAGGATATTCGGGATGCAGGACGAGCCGGGCCGCTTGCTCGCGCACCATCTGGGCCGCGCGCTGCAACTGACCAACATCCTGCGCGATATCGACGAAGACGCCGGCATCAACCGCTGCTATCTGCCGCGTGAATTGCTGGCGCGCGAAGGCATTGCGGTGGAAAGCCCGGTGCAGATCGCCGACGACCCGTCGCTGCCGCGCGTTTGTGCGACGCTCGCCGAGCGCGCCAAGGAACATTTCGCCGCCTCCGACGCGATCATGAACCGCGAGCCGCGCAATCAGGTGCGCGCGCCGCGCATCATGTCGGGCGTCTATCGCGTGCTGCTCGATCGCACGCTCGATCGCGGCTTCGACATTCCGCGGACGAAGGTCAGCAAGCCGCGTCTGCGCATGCTGTGGATCGTCGCGCGTTACGCGTTCTTCTGACCTGATGCAAAAGCTCGTACATGTGGTCGGTGCAGGCCTCGCCGGCCTCGCCGCCGCAGTGCAATTGCAGCGGCGCGGCGCGCAAGTCGTGCTGCACGAAGCCGCTGACCAGGCGGGCGGCCGCTGCCGTTCGTACTACGACGCCAAGCTGGGAGCGACCCTCGACAGCGGCAATCACATGCTGCTGTCAGGCAATCTCGCGACGCTTAACTACACGCGGGCAATCGGCGCCGTCGACGAACTGATCGGCCCGGCTAAGCCCGACTACCCGTTCGTGGATCTCGCGACGCAAGCGCGCTGGACCGTGCGGATGTCGCCGGGACGCCTGCCGTGGTGGATTTTCGATCCGAACGCGCGCGTGCCGAACACCGGGCCGGGCGAGTACCTGGCGCTTTTACCGCTGCTGTTCGCCAAGCCCGGACGCAGTCTCGCGCAGACCATGCGCTGCAATGGCCCGTTGTGGGACCGCTTGCTGCGGCCGCTGTTGCTCGCGATGCTGAACGTCGAGCCGCGCGAAGCGTCGGCGGAACTCACGGGCGCGATGGTGCGCGAAACGCTGCTCGCCGGCGGCCTGGCGTGTCGCCCTCTGGTGGCGCGCAACGGACTCGGCAGCGCGTTCGTCGATCCGGCGTTGCGGCTGTTGCAGCACGGCGGCGCGGCGATCCGGCTCGGCTCGCGCCTGAAAGACATTGCGTTTGCCGCGGACAACGGCCGCGTGCAGGCACTGAATTTCGCGGACGAGACTATCGCGATCGAAGCGAATCACGCCGTGATTCTCGCGGTGCCGCCGCAGATCGCACAGACGCTCGTGCCCGGCGTGCGCACGCCGAATCGCTTCGCGGCGACGCTCAACGTGCACTTCGCGGTCGAGCCGTCGTTCGGCTTGCCGCCGATCACGGGGCTGCTGAACGCGACGGCCGAATGGCTGTTTGCGTTCGACGGCCGCCTGTCGGCGACTGTCTATGCCGCTGAACGCCTGCTCGACACGCCGCACGAAGCGCTGGCGAAAACCGTCTGGGCCGAAGTGGCCCAAGCCGCCAATTTGCCGGTCGAGCCGATGCCGGCCTGGCAAGTCACGCTGGAAAAACACGCGACATTCGCCGCGCTGCCGGATCAGGAAACGCTGCGTCCCGGCACGCGCACTCGCTGGAACAATTTGATGCTCGCGGGCGACTGGACGGCCACCGGCCTGCCCGCGACGATCGAAGGCGCGGTCCGCTCCGGCCAGAAGGCCGCGGACACGCTGCTGAATCAACCGATGGAACGCCGATGAACGACTTATCCCAAGCCCAGCAGTTGGGCGCCGTCCTGCCTGAATTCGCCGCCGGGCCGGCGCTCGACGCGCCCGCCGCTGCGCCGCAAGTGCCCGCAGCGACCGATGCGTCGCTCGACGCCGCGATCACGCGCGCGACCGATGCGATTCTCGCCGCGCAGAAACCCGACGGCCACTGGGTCTACGAACTCGAAGCCGACGCGACGATTCCCGCCGAATACGTGCTGCTGGTTCACTATCTCGGCGAAACGCCGAACGTGGAGCTGGAGCAGAAGATCGCGCGCTATCTGCGCCGCATCCAGTTGCCCAACGGCGGCTGGCCGCTCTTCACCGACGGCGCGCTCGACATCAGCGCGAGCGTGAAGGCGTACTTCGCGCTGAAGATGATCGGCGACCCCGTCGACGCCGAGCACATGGTCCGCGCGCGCGAGGCGATTCTCGCGCACGGCGGCGCGGAACACGCGAACGTGTTCACGCGGATTCTGCTCGCGCTGTTCGGCGTGGTGTCGTGGCGCGCGGTGCCGATGATGCCCGTCGAAATCATGCTGTTGCCCATGTGGTTTCCGTTCCATCTGTCGAAGGTGTCGTACTGGGCGCGGACCGTGATCGTGCCGTTGCTGGTGCTGAACGCGAAGCGGCCCGTGGCGCGCAATCCGCGCCGCGTGCGCATCGACGAATTGTTCCGCGGCGCGCCGGTCAACACCGGTATGCCGGCGCGGGCGCCGCATCAACATGTCGGCTGGTTCCGCTTTTTCCGTGGCGTGGACGTGGTGCTGCGCGCGGTCGACGGCTTGCTCCCGCAAGCGACGCGCGAGCGCGCGTTGCGCGCGGCGGTGGCCTTCGTCGATGAACGGTTGAACGGCGAAGACGGCCTCGGCGCGATTTTCCCCGCAATGGCCAACTCGGTGATGATGTATGACGTGCTCGGCTATCCGGCCGATCATCCGAACCGCGCGATTGCGCGCCAGTCGATCGAAAAGCTGCTCGTTATCAAGGATGACGAAGCATATTGCCAGCCCTGTCTTTCGCCGGTATGGGACACGTCGCTCGCCGTGCATGCATTGCTCGAAACCGGCGAGGCGCGTGCGGAACAGTCCGCCGAACGCGGGCTCGCGTGGCTGCGTCCGCTGCAGATTCTCGACGTGCGTGGCGACTGGATCTCGCGCCGTTCGAACGTGCGGCCTGGCGGCTGGGCGTTCCAGTACAACAACGCGCACTACCCCGACGTCGACGATACGGCAGTGGTCGTGATGGCGATGCATCGCTCGGCGGCGCTCACGCAATCGGACGTCGACCGCGAAGCCATTGCGCGCGCGCGCGAATGGGTGGTCGGCATGCAGAGCAGTGATGGCGGCTGGGGTGCGTTCGAGCCGGAAAACACGCAGTACTACCTGAACAACATTCCGTTCTCCGATCACGGCGCCTTGCTCGATCCGCCGACCGCGGACGTATCGGGCCGCTGCCTGTCGATGCTCGCGCAACTCGGCGAACTGCCGCAAGGCAGCGAGCCGTCGCAGCGCGCGTTCGCCTACATGCTGAAGGAGCAGGAGTCGGACGGCAGCTGGTACGGCCGCTGGGGCCTGAACTACATCTACGGCACGTGGACGGCGCTGTGTTCGCTGAACGCCGCCGGCATGCCGCACGACGACCCACGCATCAAGCGCGCGGTGCAGTGGCTGCTGTCGATCCAGAACGAAGACGGCGGCTGGGGCGAGGGCGGCGAGAGCTACAAGCTCGACTACCGCGGCTACGAGCGCGCGTCGAGCACGGCGTCGCAAACAGCGTGGGCGCTGATGGGCTTGATGGCCGCGGGCGAGGTCAATCACGAAGCGGTGACGCGCGGCGTCGCCTATTTGCAGCGCGAACAGCGCGAGCATGGCCTGTGGGACGAAACACGTTTCACCGCCACCGGTTTCCCGCGCGTCTTCTATCTGCGCTATCACGGCTATCGCAAGTTCTTCCCGCTGTGGGCGCTGGCGCGTTTCCGTCATCTGAAGCGCAACGGGCTCACGCGCGTCGCGGTCGGGATGTAACGGATGCCTCGTTCGACAACGCCGTCAGCCGATGCGGGCGGCAGCACGTTGCCCGTGATCTTCGTGACGGGGATGGCGTTCGAAGCGCGCATCGCGCGCGGCCACGGCGTCGAGGTGGTCTACGCGGCGCGCGCCGATTTGCTCGAGCGCGCGTTGAGCGCGGCGGTCGCGCGCGGCTGTTCGGGGATCGTCAGTTTCGGCACGGCGGGCGGTTTGGCGCCGGATCTGGAGCCGGGCACGCTGATCGTCGCCGAGGCGGTCGAGGGGCCGTTTGGACGTCTGCAGACCGATCGGCAATGGGCTGACAGGCTCGCCGCCGCTCTGGCGACAGGGCCGCTGGCGGCGCGTCTACGGCGCGGCCTCGTGGCCGCCGTCACCGCACCCTTGATCACCGCGGATGACAAACGCGTGCTGCATCGCTCGACCGGCGCTTTGGCCGTGGATATGGAATCGCACATTGCCGGCGCGACGGCCGCCGCGCACGGCGTGCCGTTCGCCGTGTGCCGCGCGATCGTCGATCCGGCGTGGCGCACGCTGCCTTCCGCCGCCACCGCCGGTCTGCGTGACGACGGCAGCACGGCGCTCGCGCCGATTCTGCGGGAATTGATGCGGCAGCCGTCGCAGATTCGGGCACTGATCCAGGTCGCCGCCGATGCGCGGGCCGCGCGGACTTCACTGGTGCAGGCCCGGCGAGCGATGGACGAGGCCGGCGCGTTGCTGCTGGCCACCGGCTGAAGCGGCTCCAGTTTTTTCCACTTTCGCGGGGCGCCCATGCTGGGCACCCCCACGGCGCATTGCGCGCCGCCTCCGAATCGTTATTGCGTGACCGGCGCCGGGGCCGGCTGTTTGCCGCCGGCCGGCGCCGCCGTCCCTGAAGCGCCCGCGGGTGCCGCAGCCGGCGCCGCCGGCGTTACCGCCGCCGCGCCGCTGGCGGGCGCAGGCGCTTCGCCAGGGTCCGTGTAGTTGGGCGCGGCCGCCGGCACGCCTGCCGGGGCGCCCGTGGCGCTTCCTCCTGAGGCTGCGTTCGGGGCTTCCGCCGCCTCGCCTGGGTCCGAGTAGTTCGGCAGACCGGCGGGCGCACCGGCGGCCGCGCCCTTGGCAGGGATCGCCGGCGTGCCGGTATCGCCCTGGTCCTCATATTCCGGCAGCGGCTCGGCGTTGTCACTCGTGCCGCGCAGACGCGCCCGGCGTTGCTGCGTATAGGCGTCGCGCACGAACGAGTACTTGTCCAGCGCGGCCTGTTGCAGCAGATCGGTCGCACCCAACAGGTCGGAACGCACGCTCACGAACTGCAGCACGTACAGCGGATTGCGCTCCGCTGGCTCGATGTAGTTCAACGGATTGAACTTCACATCGACCACGAGACCCATGCTGTCACGCACCGTGCTCGGGCCGAACAGCGGCAGCACGAGGTACGGGCCCGACGGAATGCCCCAGTGGCCGAGCGTCAGGCCGAAGTCCTGATGATGCTTCGGCAGGCCGGCCGGCGTCGCCCAGTCGAGCAGGCCGCCCAGGCCGAAAGTCGAGTTGAACGCAAAGCGGATGATGTCTTCGGTCGCGTCGGTGATCTTCAATTGCAACAGGGCGTTCGCGGCGTTGCTCAGGTCGCCCAGGTTCGAGAAGAAGTTGCTCACCGCCGTGCGCAGCGGCCGCGGCGTGACCTTCTGATAGCCCTTCGCAACCGGGACGGCGACGTAGCGGTCCACGCCGTCGTTGAAGTTGAATACAGCCCGGTTCACCGGTTCGAACGGGTCGCCCGGCTTGCGGTCGGGACCGGTCGCGCAGCCCGAGATCAGACCGGTGGCGGCGAGCGCCAGCACGGTGGTACGCAGCTTCATTCTCATATTCCTTTGTGCTTCGCGCGACGGGGGCGCGGCTTGCCCATCAGCACGGGTTGGAATACCACCGCGCCGATCAGTGTGCAAAACAACGAGAGCGCCAGCAGGCGTCCCATACTCGAGGTCCCCGGATGGTGCGACAGCCAGAGGCTGCCGAATGCCGTCGCCGTGGTCGCCGCGCTGAACAGCACGGCGTGCGTGAGGCTCGACTGCAAGAGGCCCGTCTGGCCGTTGCGCCATGCCATCACGAAGTAGATCTTGAATGCTACGCCGACGCCCAGCATGAGCGGCAACGCGATGATATTCGCGAAGTTCAGCGGCATGCCGAACACCACGCACAACTCCAACGTGACGAGCGCCGACACCAGCAGCGGCACCAGCGTGCGCAGCATGTCGCCGAGCCGCCGCAGGGCGATCCACAGCAGGATTGCGATCGACAGCAGCGCCCAGCCCGCCGCCTGCAGGAACGCCTTGATGATCGTATCGGCCGAATGCAGGATCGAAATCGGCCCGCCGATCGCGTCCGGCTCCGCCTTTTTCACCGCATGGGCGAAGCGGGCGAGCATCGCGTCGTCGTTCGGATCGGCGCCGGCCTGCACCTTCGGCGCGATGTCGACGAGCGCGCGGCCGTCCTTCGAGACCCAGCCCGCGGAGATTTCCTTGGGCAGATTCTCGCGGGTGATCTCGGTCGGCTGCAGCAGATTCTCCAACTGCCTGAGCGCAATGCGCAACGGCTCGGACATCGCGGTTTCGGCGCGGTCGCGCATGGGGGCGTCGGCGGCGGCCAGCTTTTGCAGCGTCGCCGACAGATGCCTGGCTTCGGCGGCGCCGGGGCCCGGATGGTCGTCGGCGGCGAGCGCGAGCTGATTCGACGCGCGCTTTAACGCCGCGACGCGCAGCGCGTCCGTGGCTTGCGGCGCGGGCGTCTGCTGCAACGCCGGCAACAGTTGCTGCGCGGCGCTCGCGATCAGCATCAGCTTTTGCTGCTGCTCGGTGGGGATGAAGGTGTCGAGCGTGGTGACGCGGCCCACGTCCGGCAGCGTGCGCAGATAGGCGGCCATGCGGTCGGCGTCGGCTTGCGAAGACGCGAGCGCATGCACGTTGTTGACCGCGGCTTCCGGCGAATCCTTCAGCGAGAGCAGCGTCGCCATGGATTCCGTATGCGGGTCCTTCAGATGCAGCGGGTTGAAGTCGAAACGCAAATGCGTGAGCAACGGCGTTGCGCCGATCACGAGGATCAGCGTACCGATCAGCACCGGCTTGCGGTGCTGATCGAGGAAATCGTCGACGGGAGCAAGTTGCTTGAAGCCCGGCGAAGCGGGTTCGCCCGGCGGGTTGAAGACTTTCAGCAGCGCGGGCAGCAGCGTCATGTTGGTGAAGTACGCGACGAACATGCCGACGCCCGCGATCTCGCCCAGTTCCGACACGCCGCGATAAGCCGTCGGCAGGAACGAGAAGAAGCTCAATGCGACGGCGACCGCCGCGAGCGTGAGCGGCACGCCGATGCTGAGCGACGTATGCATGAGGGCGGCGGAAAGGCGGTCGTCGCGATTGCGCTCCTCACGATACTTGACGCCGAACTGCACGCCGAAATCGACCCCGAGTCCGACGAACAACACCATGAAGGCGACCGAGATCATGTTGAGCGCGCCCACCATCATCAGGCCGAGCGCGGCGGTGATCGCGAGCCCGACGAACAGCGTGATGAACACGGCGGCGATCATGCGGCCCGAACGCAGCGCGAGCCACAAAATGATCAGCACGACGACGAAAGTGCCGATGCCGTTGAGCACGGCGCCATCTTTGACCGAAGCGAATTCTTCGTCGGCGAGCGGCTGTTCGCCGGTCAGACGGACCGTGGCGCCGTAGCGCGAGTCGAGGTGCAGCGAGGCGGCGGTGTCGCGGATCGCCTTCGACGCGGTCGCGCCCGGCTCCAGCGCGTCGTAATTCACGACCGGCTGCACGACGACGAAAGCGCGCGCCGGATTCGTAGCGGCGCTCTTGTCGACCAGCGCGCGCCACGAGAACGCCGCCGGCAGGCCGGCCAATACGCGATCCAGCGTGGTCGCGCTTTGCGACAGCAGGTGGCTCATGTCGGCGAGCTTCACCTGACCGAGCTGAAGCGGCAGCAACAGGCTCGTGGTGAGCGTGCCGGCGAGGCCGGTCAGGCTCGGATCGTGGGCGAGGGCGTTGACGAGCGGGCGCGACTGAACGAGTTGCGAAGTGGTCGAAAGGACTTCATCGGTTGACGGGAACAACAGGCCGTTGTGTTCGAAGAACGGACCGCCCGCCGGCTGCGAAACCGCCACGAACTCCTTCGGATCGGCTTTGAGCGCGGCGGTCAGCGCGTTGGCGGCGTCGTCGGCGAATTCCGGGGCGCGCGCTTCGACCACCACCAGCACGGTGTCGCCTCGATCCGGGAAGGCCTGGTCCATGGCGTGTTCGAGCGACGACCATTGCTTGTCGGTTTCGATGAGACGGCTGATGTCCGTGTTGATCTTGAAGTGATGAGCGACGTAGATGCCGCTCAAAACGGCGAGCACGAGCGACAGGGCGATGATCCGTAGCGGATGACGCACCGAATAGGCGACGAGACGGACAATAGATGACTTCAGCATGTAGGCGAAACGGGCCTTATCGCGGATGTTGTTTTTGACGAAAGAGCACAAGTATACAGAGCCGGAGCGATCTGGCTCATGTTCGGCAGCAACGGCTGTCAAGCCGGGCAGCAAGCCGAGGCAGCAAACGCGGCTCCCGGTCGGGCCATGCGGGGCGGGAACGCAATCTCGGTATACTGGTCTATCCTGCTTTCGCCGCGGACTTGCGAGCCTCGCGGCGCTGACTTCTTCCAGTTTTGGCGAGCGTATGAAACGTTATCTGTCTGCTTTTCTGGCTGCGGCCGTGGTGTCCACGGCGGCCTATGCGCAAAGCGCGCCCGACGCGTTGGTAAAGAGTGCCGTCGAGGGCACGGTGAGCGCGATGAAGGCCGATCCGCAGGCGCGCGGCGGCGATATGGCGAAGATCACCCAACTGGTGGAAACCCGATTCGTGCCGGCAACGGACTTTCAGCGCACCACGCGCATCGCCGTTGGCAAGGCCTGGAGCACCGCGACGCCCGAGCAGCAAAAGCAGTTGTATGAGCAATTCACGTTGCTGCTCGTGCGCACTTACGCTTCCTCGCTTTCGCAACTGCGCGATCAGGACGTGAAGTTCAAGTTCTTGCCGGCCAACGTTCCCGCGGGCGCCAAGGACGTCGTGGTGCAGTCGCACGTGATCAGCAACGGCGGCGATGACGCCATCGACTACCGGCTGACCAAGGGTCCCTCCGGCTGGAAGATTTACGACATCAACATGATGGGCGCCTGGCTGATTCAGGTCTATCAAACGCAGTTTGCCGATCAGCTTTCCAAGGGCGGGGTCGACGGGCTGATCAAGTTCCTGACCGCGCACAATGCGCGCGGCGCGGGTTAAGCGCCCTGGTTGCTTTTAATAGAAAAAAGCGCGGTGGCAATCGAAGCCACCGCGCTTTTTAGAAAGCGTACAAGGGGCGGCGCGAAACCGCCCCAAAACCAGCTCAGTGTGCCGTAGCCGCCTGCACCTTCTTGCCCTTGCCGGTGCGCTGAATCTCTTCCAGCTTGATCTCGACGTGGCGGGAAAACACATAATCGGCGGGACGTTGCTTGTCCAAGGGAATGTCCTTGGTAAACGCGCCTGAAGTCTTCGGGCCGCGCAGGCTCACTTTCAACGCCTTCAGCGGATGCGCCACCGTATCCATCACGGCGGTTGCTTCGAAGCCGCAGTGCACCATGCAGTCGGCGCACTTCTCGTAGTTGCCCGTGCCGTACTTTTCCCACTCCGTGGTTTCCATCAATTCCTTGAAGGTCTTCACGTAGCCTTCGCCGACCAGATAGCACGGCTTCTGCCAGCCGAACACGGTGCGCGCCGGGTTGCCCCAGGGCGTGCATTCGTACGTCTGATTGCCGGCCAGGAAGTCGAGGAACATCGCCGACTGGCTGAACGACCAGTTCTTGCCGTTGTTGCCGCGCTTGAAAATCTCGCGGAACAGGTGTTTGGTCTTGTCGCGGTTCAGGAAGTGCTGCTGATCCGGCGCGCGTTCATACGCATAGCCCGGCGAAACGGTGATGCCGTCCACGCCCATCGGACCGACCGTGTCGAAGAACGCGGCCACGCGCTCCGGCACCGCGTCGTTGAACAGCGTGCAATTGATGTTCACGCGGAAACCACGGCGCTTGGCTTCCTTGATCGCGGCGACCGCCTTCTCGTAGACGCCGTCTTGCGACACCGAGTGATCGTGCATCTGCTGATCGCCATCCAGGTGGACCGACCAGACGAAGTACGGATTCGGCTCGTAGTCGTCCATTTTCTTTTCCATCAGCAGCGCGTTCGTGCACAGGTACACGAACTTCTTGCGCGCGATGATGCCCTTCACGATCTGCGGCATTTCCTTGTGCAGGAGCGGTTCGCCGCCTGCGATCGACACCACCGGCGCGCCGCATTCGTCGACCGCGCCCAGGCATTCTTCAAGCGACAGACGCTGATTCAGGATGGGATCCGGATAGTCGATCTTGCCGCAGCCATTGCAGGCGAGATTGCAGCGGAACAGCGGCTCCAGCATCAATGCGAGCGGGTAGCGTTTGTTGCCTGAGAGATGCTGACGCATGATGTATGCGCCGACCCGGACTTTCTGTAGCAGCGGAATAGACAAGACGTCCTCCTTAAACTTCGCGTGCAGCGAGTGGTTGCATCAGCTTCGATGGCAACTTGAATTCGACTTTTTCTTCACGGCCCGCCATCGTCGTGACATCGACGGGCCCCAATGCGCTCAGCGCATCGATCACGTTCTTCACCATCTCTTCCGGCGCCGAAGCGCCCGCCGTGATGCCGACGGTCTGCACGTTGGCAAACCATTCCGGCTTCACTTCCGAACCGTCGGCGACGAGATAACTCGCCACGCCGCTTTCGCTGCCGATCTCGCGCAGCCGGTTCGAGTTCGAACTATTGGTTGCGCCCACCACGAGCAGCACGTCGACCTGCTTGCTCAACTCGCGCACCGCAGCCTGGCGGTTTTGCGTGGCGTAGCAGATATCGCGCGTATCAGGACCGACGATGTCGGTAAAACGGCGCAGCAGGGCATCGATGATGCCACGTGTGTCATCCACCGACAGCGTGGTCTGCGTGACGTAAGCGAGCGGCGTGTCGAGCGGCAGGTCCAGGTGCGCGACTTCGGCTTCGCTCTGCACCAGCAGCACCTTGCCGGGGATCTGGCCGATCGTGCCTTCCACTTCCGGATGCCCGGCATGGCCGATCAGAATCAGCGTGCGGCCCGCGCTCACATACTGGCGCCCTTGCACGTGCACCTTGGTGACGAGCGGACAGGTCGCGTCGAGCACGTCGAGGCCGCGTGCTTCCGCGTCGCGTTCGACTGTTTGCGCGACACCGTGAGCGCTGAAGATCGCCACGGCGCCTTGCGGCACTTCATCGAGTTCCTCGACGAAGCGCGCGCCTTTCTGGCGCAGATTGTCGACCACGTGGCGATTGTGG
>DASPZL010000175.1:0-3752 GCA_035636295.1 Paraburkholderia sp. | reverse complement strand
CGCGTGGAAGCCGGTCAACGCGACGTGCTCGCGGCGCCGCCGTATCACCCGTACACGGGATTGCTGGTGGATTCGGTGCCGGCGTTGAAACCCGGCTGGCTCGACGCGCGCCGCGAGATCAACGCCGCTGCGTTGCCGCTGCTCGGCGAGTGTGCCGATATTCCCGAGTTGTGCTCGTTCCGCGCGCGCTGTCCGGTGCGCATCGACGGCATGTGCAATATGACGCCGCCTTCGCTGAAAAAGCTGCCTTCGGGCGCGGAGATTCTTTGTCATCATTCGGCTTCCGAACTGAATCGCTTGCAGACCCTGGAGGCCATCCCGGCATGAACGGACGATTTGTACGGCTTGCGGAACAGGGCCGCAAGACTTTTGCCATCACGGTGGACAGCGTCGTGCGCGAAGCCGCCGAGGGCGACACGTTGATGGTTGCATTGCTGACCGGCATGAGCACCTTGCGCGATTCCGAATTCGATGACGGCCGCCGCGCCGGTTTCTGTTTGATGGGTGCTTGCCAGGACTGTTGGGTGTGGACGGCGCAAGGCGAGCGCGTGCGCGCGTGCAGCACGCCCGCGGCGCCCGGCATGTCGATCGTGACGAAACTCGCGGAAGCCGGGGAGGGCGTATGGCCCCGCGCGTAGTCATCATCGGGACCGGGCCGGCGGGCGTGCGCGCCGCGCAGGCGCTGGTCGAGGCGGGGCTGCGGCCCACTGTCATCGACGAAGGGCGGCGCGACGGCGGCCAGATCTATCGGCGTCAACCGGAAGGGTTTTCGCGCAGCTATGAAACGCTTTACGGCACCGAGGCCGAACGTGCCGCTTCGTTGCATGACAGTTTCGATGCGCTGAAGGACAAGATCGACTATCTGCCCGAAACGCTGGTGTGGAATATCTCGCCGAACGCCGTGCATCTGGTGAGCGGCACGCGTTACCGGACGCTCGCGTTCGATTCGCTGATCGTCTGCAGCGGCGCGACGGACCGGCTGATGCCGGTCAAGGGCTGGCACCAGGCCGGCACCTATAGTCTCGGCGGCGCGCAGGTCGCGCTGAAATCGCAGGGCTGCGCGATCGGCTCGCGCATCGTGATGATGGGCAGCGGTCCGCTGTTGTATCTCGTCGCGGCGCAGTACGTGAAGGCCGGGGCGCAGGTCGCCGCGGTGCTCGATACGTCGACGTTCATGCAGCGCGTGGCCGCGTTGCCCCGATTGTTGGCGCTGCCCGCGGCCCTGAAGAAGGGAATCGCGCTGACGCGCGTGCTTGCCAAAGCGCGCGTGCCGGTTCATCGCGGCGTGCAGCCTGTCGAGATCAAAGGCTCGCCGCAAGACGGCGTGAGCGGCGTCGAGGTGGCGTTGCCAGGCGGCGAACGGCTCGAGATTGCATGCGACGCCGTCGCGCTCGGTTATCACCTGCGCCCCGAGACGCAGCTCGCGGACCTCGCGGGCTGCCGCTTCCTGTTCGACGCCGGCACGCAGCAGTGGCTCCCGCAAATCGACGACGACGGCCGCAGCAGCATCAAAGGCGTCTATCTGGCGGGCGACGGCGCCAGGGTGCGCGGCGCGGACGCGGCGGAACGCTCGGGCCGCCTGGCGGCGCTGGCGGTCTTGCACGATCACGGCATGCGGGCCGAGGGCATGGAGCGCTTGCGTGCCGAACTCGCGCGCTTCACGCGCTTTGCCGCGGGCTTGCGCGAGGCCTTTCCGTGGCCGGCGAAATTCGCCGCGTCGCTGCCGGACGAAACGATCGTCTGCCGCTGCGAAGCGATCACCGCGGGCGAATTGCGCCGCGTCGTGCGCGCAACCGGCGCGCAGGAAGCCAATCGCGCGAAGGCGTTTTCGCGCGTCGGCATGGGACGCTGCCAGGGACGCTATTGCGGCCACGCGGGCGCTGAAATCATCGCGGCGGCGGCTTCGGTGCCGTTGGCCTCAGTGGGGCGGTTGCGCGGGCAAGCGCCTGTCAAACCGCTGCCTGTCGCGCTGATTGAAGAGGTAAGCGCGGAGTTAAGCGAATGAGCGCGACGACAAGCAACGAAGCCGATGTGATCGTGATCGGCGGCGGCATCATGGGGACGACGACCACCTTCTTTCTGCGTCAGCGCAAGCGGTCGGTGATCCTGCTGGAGCGCGGACTCACCGGGCAGCAGGCAAGCGGCGTGAACTTCGGCGGGATTCGCCGGCAGGGGCGCGCGCTGCCGCAACTGGCGATCGCGAACCGCGCGCTGCGCATATGGCAACGCTCCGGGGAACTGCTCGGCGAGGACGTCGAGTTTCTGCCGTCGGGCCATACGCGCGTGTGCTACCACCAGCAGGACGTCGAGAATTTCGATCAGTACGCGATCGACGCGCGCGCCCATGGTCTCGACCTCGAAGTGCTGCATGGCGAAGCGACGTTCCGGCGCTTTCCGTTTCTCGGCCGCGAGGTGCTGGCCGCATCGATTTCGCCGTTCGACGGTCATGCGAATCCGCGCCTCGCCGCGCCCGCGTTCGGCCGGGCCGCCGCAAGGCTCGGCGCGCGAGTGGTCGAAAATACGGAGATCGTTCGCGTCGAAAAAGAGGGCGGCCGGTTTCGCGTGGAGAGCGCGCGCGGTGACGTGTATTGGGCGGCGCAACTCGTGATCTGCGCCGGCGCCTGGGCGAGCCGCCTGAGCGAGCAGTTCGGCGAAGCGGCGCCGCTCACCACGCACGGGCCGCAAATGTGCGTCACCGAGCCGGTGCCGTATGTATTCAAATCGTCGATGGGCGTGTTCACGTCGATCAAGGAAGAGAGCATCTACTTCCGCCAGATTCCGCGCGGCAACATCATCGTGGGCGGCGGCCCGCCGGGTCCCGCGGACGCCGTGACGTGCCGCGCGTCGGTGCTGCCGATCAACACCGTGCGCCAGCTCGCGCAAATGCGGCGGCTCGTGCCCGCGTTGGCGCCGCTCAATGTGATTCGCGTGTGGA
The DNA here is from genome assembly GCA_035636295.1 of Paraburkholderia sp. Lineage (GTDB taxonomy): Bacteria > Pseudomonadota > Gammaproteobacteria > Burkholderiales > Burkholderiaceae > Paraburkholderia. The sequence goes on along the minus strand of DASPZL010000175.1, from coordinate 817 downwards.
GCGGCGTCGAAAGTTATCTGCCCGACGGCGAACCGGTGATCGGCCCGAGCAGCAAGGTCGACGGCCTGTTTTACGCGTTCGGCTTCAACGGCGCGGGTTTCCAGATCGGCCCGGGTGTCGGTGAGACGATGGCCGAACTGGTCGGCACGGGCAGCACTGCGATTGCCCTCGACGTGTTTTCCGTCGCGCGGTTCGCTAAGCAAGCGGCGGCCCGTTCGGCGCTCGCGACGTCATGAAACAGTCCATCAGCCTCAATGCCGCGCGGGCGTTCATCGAAGCCCATTTCGACGAACCGGTGACGCTCGCGCAACTCGCCGCGCTGTCCGCGCTGAGCGTGTCGCGCTTCGCGACGGTGTTCCGGCAACAATACGGTTCATCGCCGTATCGTTATCTGTGCGGTCTGCGGATTCAGCGTGCGCAGACGCTGTTGCTCGAAGGCGTGCCGGGATCGGTCGTCGCGACGGAGGTCGGCTTCTTCGATCAAAGCCATTTCGGACGGCATTTCAAGAAGTGCTGCGGGATGACGCCCAGCATGTTCATTGCGCGCGCGACGGCCAATGCGACCAGGCACGGCGGCGCGGTTTCTACCGCGTCGCGTTCAGCTTCCGCCATAACGTCGTCTTGCTGATGCCAAGCGCCTCGCAGACCGCGCCGCGATCGCCGTCGTGAACGGCGAGCGCGGCGCGGATTTCGTCGGCTTCCACGTGGCGGCTGCGCTCGCGCAGCGTTAGCGCGGTTTTTTTCGCGCGTGCGTGCGGCTCGAAAATTTCTGGCGCGACGGTGCGCAGTATTTCGCGTGTGAGGGTGAGCTCCGTCG
>DASPZL010000174.1:0-10085 GCA_035636295.1 Paraburkholderia sp. | reverse complement strand
TCAATCCGGCACTGCTCCGCCGCCGCTTCGCCCCACTTCACGAACAGGGAGCCGTGGTCCTGCAGGCCGCGCGCAAAAATCCGGCTGTCCTGCGCCACCACACCAACCGTCTTTCCATTTCCATCCACCACATCCACGCCGAACGGCAGCGCCTTATCACCAAGCTGCGGCGCACGAATCAGCGCGGCACGTCCGTTCACCGTCTTGTACTTGATCATCACCACCGAGCCGAGGCGCGGTACCGCCTGCTCCGAAGTCGATTCGAATTCGACGTCGGTCGACGTGCCCTTCGGGTCAATATCGACCGTGTTCATGCCATACGGCGTGAGGTAAGGCACAACCGCATAGCCGCGGCTATTGACCTTGACGCCCGGTGCGCTGGTCACATTCGCACCCGCGGCGCCCGGCGCTTCGACGATGCCGAACGTGTCGCCCACGGTCTGCGAGAACGTCACGCCGCCCGGATGCGCGACGACCGTTCCGCTGATACCCGCGGACACCTGGCTCGAATTCGAGCCCGCGCTTGCCGATGCCGTCATCTGCGCATACGGCGCGCGGTAGCTGCCGCTCACGCCCGTGTTGGCAGAACTGTTGCTGTTGCCGGCGCCATACGTGCCGTACGCGTTGTACGAGTACTGGTTGTTCTCGCCCAACGAGCCGCTCAGGTTCGCCTGCACATTCGTGTTACCGCTCGAGTTCGAGAGGTTCGTCGACAGCAGCGGCGCATGCTGGCTATGGCCAAGCGGCAGCGTCGTGCTGACCATGTACTGGTTCGACATCGACCCGTCCGAGTTACGCGTACGTCCCGCGGTAATGCTGTAGGTCCCGTACTTGAAGCTGTTGGTGTAGCCAGCCTGGTAGAACGTATCGCTGCCGCCGTGATTCCAGTATTGCTGAGCGGAAGCGCTCAGGAACACCGTGCCGTGTTCCTTGAAATTCTGGTTGACCGTGACCTGAAAACGATTGCGCTGGCGGTAGACCGAATTCGTATCACCGCCGCGCATCGCGAGATCGCGCACGGAGGCCGCATCGGTCAGATTCATAAAGCCCGCAGTCGAATAGCGGTACGCGGCGATCGAAATGTTGGTATCGGTCGGATCGATGAACTTGCTGTAACCGATGCGCAAGCTGGTGCCGCGCATCGTGCTCTGGTTCGGCACCTGGGTCTGCGCGCCCGTCACGTCGGCGGAAAACGCGCCGAACTTCGTGTTAAGCGCGGCGCCGAGATCTGCCGCCACATAACCGTTCGCGGCCACACCGCCGCCGTAGGCTGTCACCAGGTTCGTGAGGCCGCGCTGCAACGTGAACTGCGCAAAATTCGGCTTCGTGTCGAGCGTCGAGTTACGCAATTCACCGGCCGTGACCGAAAAGCGCGTGGTGCCCGGCCGCAGCGACTGCGCAACCGCGGCATACGGCACGGTAAAGGTCTTCGTGCGGCCGTCGGCTTCGGTGACAGTCACGTCGAGGTTGCCGCCGTAGCCGGTCGCATACAGGTCGGTGATTTCGAACGGGCCCGGCGACACGCTGGTTTCATAGATCACCTGGCCGTTCTGACGGACCGTCACACGCGCATTCGATTCCGCCGTGCCACGCACCACCGGTGCATAGCCACGCAGCGATTCGGGCAACATGCGATCGTCGGTGGCGATCTGTGCGCCACGAAACTGCACGCTGTCGAACACGTCGCCCGTCGTGTAGCCGTCGCCCACCGTCACTTGCGATTTCAGCGCGGCCAGATCATGTTGCAAGTAGGTCGCGATATTGTCGAAGTGCGTACCCTGGCCCGTCTGCTGCGAGACCGACGACTGATGGCGAAAGTGCCACGCGCCGATATTCACGCCAGCATTCAGACCGAGGTAGCTTTGCGTCGACTCTGTACCCGAGCCAGCCGTGTGATAGGTATTCGCGTTGTAGCTCACGAAGCCCGCGTTCACGCCGTCCTGCCACATTTCGGGCGGCACATAACCGCGCGCGGCGTTGCGCATGAATTTCTGCGGCACGCTCAGCGTGAGCTTCTGTTCCGAGAAATCGAAATCGACGCTCGAGTCCGGCACCATGGCGGCCAGATCGACACATTCGTCTGTATTGGCGCCCACACCTTGGTCGGATGCCTTGGCTGCGCTCGCGTCGGCACTTGCGCCCACGCCATCACGCGCGTCATTGCCGGCGCTCACAGCGGCGGCCGCCTGCTCCTGCGCCTTCGCGCCGGTTACAGCAGCAACCTTGGCAAAATCAACGCCGAGTTTTCCCAAGGCCTGCCGACTGAAGCAGGCACGCGCGCTTTGCCCGTCGCGAGTGGCCACGAAACGCACGTCCTGTCGCGCCACGCGAATATCATTCACCCAGAGATCGACGGAATACACGCCCGGCTGCACCATGTTGCCGCGTGCAAAACGCGTGACGTCCACGGTTTGCTTCGGGTCGGTGCGCAAGAACGTCGTGTCGAACTGAACGGCCGAGCTGTCACTGCTGTTTTCAGATGCATTCACGCTCGCCGACTGGACGCCGCCCAGCGCCGCGAACACCGACAGCACAACTGCGGCGACCGGGCTCAGCCCGAACGGACCAGAGACTTCACTGGTGCGAGCGTGCGACTGATGACGAGGTGAGTGTTTCATGATCTGACTGACTTCCAATGTCTTGCAACAGGCGTGCGTCGTCCCTGTGCGTTGCCTGTGCAACGCACGCCGTGGTCGAGAAAGGGTTGAGCTATGGGCGGAAGGCGGCCGCCCGACCGACAAGCTGCTGCGGTCTATTTGCCGAGCGTTGCGTCGCCGTTAAGGGCGCCGCCGTAATCACTGATTGCGGTGTAGTGAACCTTCGCGCCTGCCGGTACGCCATTCATCTTTGCGATCGGCAACACAACCGATGCGCGCGGCGCGACCATGCCGCCCTGTTCGTTCTTGAACGTATGTCCACCGCTTTCGACATCGACTTCGCTAAACGACACGTAGTACGGCGTCGGATTCGAGATGCTCACCGCCTCGCCCTTGCCATCCGGCGACGCAGCAATTTTCCAGCTCAACTGCGCCGGTGCGTCTTCGGGCTTGCCCGGCAGTTTGGCCGGCCGCACAAACACCTTGATGCGGGTGCGATAAGCCAATTGCAGCGAGTTGGCGTCGGCCGCGCCGTTTGCCTTTGGCGGAATATCGAGCACGTTGAGCCAGTAAACCGATTCGCGATCCTGCGGCAACGCTTCACCGCTGTACATCACGCGCAGCATCTGCGCCTTCTTCGGGTCCATCCGGAAGATCGGCGGCGTAATCACAAACGGCACCTTGATCTCACCGGGTTTCGCATCCGGGTTGCCGTCGTCCATCCATACCTGTACGAGCGACGGATTGCGGCTGTCGTTATCCAGCTTGACCGTGACTTCGCGCTGCTCGAGCGGATACACCACTCGCGTACCGCCGATCGTCACGCTTGCTTGTGCGCTGCCTGCGAGCAGCGCACAAGCAAATCCGATTCCTATCGTCATTTTTCCGAGCAACTTCATCACAACACCTTTAGAAAATAATCTTGAAAAAAGGCCGTAAAAAAGGCGTTCGCCTGAGCGAACGCCCCGGTCATTGCTTACTGATACTGCATCGTGTACTGCACCGACGTGTTCACTGCGCCCGGCGTTGCCTTGCCCGTGGCGTAGTACTGCGCGAAGTACTTCAGATTCGCGTTGCCGCTGCTGATCGTCGCGCCGTTGGCCGACATATCGTTGTTCAAACCGGTCGTAACATTGATCGGTTGCAGCGAGGCGTTAAGCAGACGCACTTGCACATTCGATGCCGGGCCCGAAACCGCCTGGTTCGTCAGATAGCCCGTGGTCTGGTCGACGGTCGGGCCGTTTTCGAAGGCGGCGATCGCCTTGGTGGCCGTACCCGAGCAGCCGCTCAATGCGAGCGTGATATCGGTCGGGCCCGACGTACCGGCAACTGCGCCTTGCGAGGCCAGCGTGCCTGCCGAAACCGTCGGCAGAACGACCGCGAGGTCAGCGGGCGAACCCGATGCCATACCGTTGATCGAGCACGTGGTGTCCGAGACGGTGCCGGTGAAGGTAATCGTGCCGTCCGCTGCTTCGGCGCCGAACGATGCGAGACCCAACAGACCACCAGTTGCGATCGCGATCGCGGGGAGGATTGATTTCATGTTTGCTGCTCCAGTGAGTTAAGAAATTGATCAAATCAACGGCGAATCGATATTCAGTAAGACTCGCCATTTGCCCCTGGGCGCTCCAATGTTCTACGCCGGGAAAATGGCGTCTTTGCTTCGAACTATTGGCCTATCGTTCAGGCGCAAACCAATATTAAGATTCACGATGGCGCGAGCATCTAGGACAACTCTGATTTGAATAAGACTTTCCCTACAGCACTTGAGACGTTTCTCACAGATGGCTTTTTGGCAAAGTTAATGAATAGGACTTTTCTTAAAAATTCTTCGATGAAATAGAAATTCGGGTTGGGTGACACCAATAGAAAAACCCGCCACACCGTTGCCGGTGCGGCGGGTTGTGTTGAAACGGGTTGGCGCGTTACGCGCCGCTAGCTTCGTTCAAGGTCAAGTGCTTGGTTTCGGGCGCCCAGGCGATCGACACCACCATTCCGATCAGCAGCACAACGGCAAGCACCATCATTGTCGCGTGGAAACCCAGGTGAAGGATTCCAAGCGGCAGCAGAAACGTGCCGACGGCCGAACCGAGACGGCTGCACGCGATCGCAAGCCCGACACCACATGCGCGCACTTCGGTTGGAAAACACTCCGGCGGAAATACGCCGACCAGATTCGAAAACGCCGACATCGTCAGGGTGAAGATCGCGAATGCGACGATCATTGCGAGCGTTGCGGACTCCGGCAACACACTCAACGCAATCAACGACGCACACGTCACCGCGAACGAACCGATCAGAAACACGCGGCGCGACAATTTGATCGTGAGCCAGATACCTATCAAAGCACCGAGCACCAGGAAGCCGTTCAGCAGTAAATCCGCGCCCGAGCCATCATTCAAATGAATCGCCTTCAGAATGGTCGGCAGGAACGTATAGATCGCGAAATACGGAATCACGAGACACACGAAAAATGTGCAATTGAAAACCGTTCTGCGGATCAGATCTTTTCTGAACAGGCGCATGAAACCGCCATGCGACTGCGCGTGTTCATCGTCGCCGCTATCGAGTGTCACGTTCGGACCAAAATGCTTGAGCACGATTGCTTTGGCTTCGGCAACGCGCCCCTTGCCATGCAACCAACGCGGCGACTCCGGCGTGCCCATGCGCAACACCAGCACGACCAGCGCCGGAATACCCGCCGACGCAAGCAGCCACCGCCACGCATCGGGCGACGAGTCGGCATAGTGCATACCGAGCACGTTAGCTACGACATAGCCGATGGTCCACACCACGCTGAACGAACCTAGCAAGGTTCCGCGATGTTTGCGTGGCGAGAACTCGGCGAGGATCGCATGTCCGACCGCGAAATCGCCGCCCATGCCGAGGCCGATCAACACCCGCAGTAAACACAACTCGAACGGCGAGCTCACGTAGAACTGCGCAAATGCTGCGGCCGTAATGATCAGGAAGCTCAGCAGAAAGATCTTCTGCCGGCCCAGCCGATCCGACAGCCAGCCGAACACAAGGCTCCCGACAAAGATGCCCATCAGCGCGGAACTGCCGATCATGCCCATCCAGAACGCGTCGAGCGGCATCTGGCGATTCAGCGACGCAAGCGCATAGCCGATCGTGCCGAGCGCGAAGCCTTCGGTGAAATGCGCGCCGAACGTCAGCCCGGCAATCTTGATGTGAAACCTGTTCAGCGGAACGTCGTCGAGAGAAATGGGGCCGTGCGCTGGTGCCGCTACGGCGGCCGGCAGACTGGGGGCGAGGCCGAGAGTGGCGGCCTGGAGGTCCTGATTGCTCACGCTGTCTCCTTCGTTGTGTGGACAACCCTTGCGTCGCCGGCGTGTGACCGGCTTTTTGTACGCAGGGCTGCATCGTCCACCTCGCCTGCATGCAGCGCGAGGCGGACGCGTAAACGCTCGATGCGAGGGCTAGCGACCGAGGCCGCCCATCATCATGTATTTCAGTTCGGTGTATTCATCGAGGCCGTATTTCGAGCCTTCGCGGCCGAGTCCGGACTGCTTGACGCCACCAAACGGCGCGACTTCGGTGGACAGAATCCCTTCGTTGATGCCGACCATGCCGCTTTCCAGCGCTTCGGCAACGCGCCAGGCGCGTGCGAGATCGCGCGTGTAGAAATAGGCGGAGAGGCCGAACGGCGTGTCGTTGGCTGCGGCGATGGCTTCGTCTTCGGTCTTGAAGCGGAAGCACGCGGCAACCGGACCGAAGGTTTCCTCCGCTGCGATCAGCATCGACTTCGACGCTTCGACCAGCACCGTCGGTTCGTAGAACGTGCCGCCGAGCGCGTGCTGCTTGCCGCCGGTCAACACCTTCGCGCCTTTTTGCAACGCGTCGGCAACATGCGCTTCGACTTTCTTCAGCGCCGCCTGATTGATCAGCGGTCCTTGTTCGACTTCGCCTTGCAGCGCATTGCCGACTCGCATCTTCTGCACGGCTTTCGTGAGCGCTGAGGTGAACGCGTCGTAGATTCCATCCTGCACATAGAAGCGGTTCACGCAGACGCAGGTCTGCCCGGTGTTGCGGAATTTCGAAGCCATCGCGCCCTGGACTGCCGCGTCGATGTCGGCATCGTCGAAAACGATGAACGGTGCGTTTCCGCCCAGTTCCAACGAGAGCTTCTTCAGCGTATCCGCCGACTGCTTCGCGAGCAGCTTGCCGACGCGAGTCGAGCCGGTAAACGAAAGCTTGCGCACCACGTCCGATTCGGTGAGCACGCCGCCGATCGTCACGGCATCGCCGGACACGATATTGAATACCCCGGGCGGAATGCCGGCCTTTTCCGCCAGCACCGCCAATGCCAACGCGGACAACGGCGTTTCTTCGGACGGCTTGAGCACCATCGTGCAGCCGGCCGCGAGCGCGGGGCCGGCCTTGCGCGTGATCATGGCGAGCGGAAAATTCCATGGCGTGATGGCCGCGACCACGCCAACCGGTTCGCGCGTCACGATGATCTTCGCGTGCGGATTAGGACTCGGGATCACGTCGCCATACGCGCGCTTCGCTTCCTCGGCAAACCATTCGAAGAAGCTCGCCGCATAACCGACTTCGCCGCGCGCTTCGGCAAGCGGCTTGCCTTGCTCGAGCGTCAGCAGTTCGGCCAACGCGTCGCGGTTTTCGAGCATCAATTCGCCCCAGCGTTTGACGCGGGCGCCGCGCTCCTTGGCTGTGAGGGAGCGCCACGCAGGAAAGGCGCACTCCGCTGCGACAATAGCCTGCGTGGTTTCCGATGCCCCGCCCTTGGCAACCTGAGCGATCACCTCGCCCGTCGCGGGATTCAAGACGGGATAGGCGCCGACACTTTCGTACCACTCGCCGCCGATGTAATGGCCTGTCCGGAGAAATGGGTTCATGCCGCTTTCTCCAGGTTTTCGACAAACACGCCTTGTGCAAGCCGCGGTTCGCGCGCAATGCGCTTGCCGGCGGTGTAGTCGTTGATCAGATCGCAGGGTGTGTAGTTGCGTTCGAGTTCAAACAACTCATCCGCGGAGAGCCTGGTGCCGAGCGCGGCGAGTGCGCTGTCGAACTGCGCGGGCGTGTCCGCGCCCACCAGCATGCTCGCCACGCCGCCGTGATTCAGCACCCAGGCTTGCGCGATCTGCGCAGCGGATACGCCTCGCCGCGCCGCCACCCGTGCCACCGAGGCGGCAATCTCACGCGAAGCCGTATCGCCGTACATCTGCGCAGTGAAGAAGTCGGTCTGATTACGCGTCGAGTGTGGATCGCAAGTCAGCAGCCCGCGCGCCAGCGGACTAAAAACGGAAACGCCGACGCCCTGATCCTGGCAGTACGGAATCATTTCGCGCTCTTCCTCGCGGTACGCCAGGTTCAACTGCAATTGCATGTTGATCGGCTTGTGCCAGCCGTTGCGCTCGCAGACCTGCATGATCTTCGCGAACTGCCACGTGTACATCGTCGATACGCCGATGTAGCGCGCCTTGCCTGCGCGCACGATGTCGTTCAGCGCGCCCATCGTTTCCTCGACGGGCGTGTTCACGTCGAAGTAATGCAGCATGTAGATATCGACGTAGTCCATGCCCAGACGCGACAGCGAGCCGTCGATACCGTCCATGATGTGCTTGCGCGAATGGCCGCCCGCGTTCTGGTACGTGCCCATGTCATAGCCGACCTTGGTCGTTACGACGATCTCTTCGCGGCGCGCGAGGCGCTTCAGGATGCGGCCGACCACTTCTTCGCCCACGCCCGTCGAGTAGAAGTCGGCGAGGTCGATGAAGTTGACGCCCGCTTCGAGCGCGTGACGCACGATCGGCTCGCTTTGCGCTTCATCGAAAATCCACGGCTTCCATTGCGGCGTGCCCATGTTCATCGTGCCGAGGCACAGACGCGAAACCTTCAGGCCCGACTGGCCGAGGCGAATGTATTCCATTGCGATGTCTCCTGTCGGCCCACGTTGGCGCTTTAGCGCCTACGTGGGCCCCATGCCAGGTCGATCAGCGTTAGCGCTTCAGCGCTTACGCTGATCCCGTGGCGAGTCGACCAGCGTTGGCGCTTCAGCGCCTTACTCTGGTCCCATGCCCGCTAGGGCGCAGTTAATACGAAGGCTTAGCGCTGCTTCGGCGTATAGAACGGGTTCGATACTTCGCGCGCGGCGGCGAACACTTCTTCCTTGTGCGGCAGGCCCTTCATCGCCGCGAGAATCGCGTTCTTGCATGCGCGGTAGTTGTTTTCGAACACGGCGTCGAGATCGTCGGTCTTCGGGTTGACCCAGTTCGCCGACACGACGACCCAGTCGTTCTCCGCTTCGGGCGGCAGCGTGCCGTTCTCCAGCGACTCGGCAACCGCCTTCGCGATGCCCGCCTGCGATGCGCCCCACGTTGCGTTGCCGTGGAAGTCGCCTTCGATCTGCGCCTTGTTCACATACAGCGTCAGCGGCTTGGTCGGCACGCCCGGACGCGCGATCACGACGAACGGCGCGTGACCGGTGGACGGCGTCGACAGTGCGGTGGCGAATGCCTGGCCAGCGGGGCCATTGCGCGGACCGACCAGCACGTTGATGTGCGCGAGGTTCACGCCCGGGCCTTCGAATCCTTCGCCGATATACAGTTGCTTTTCAGTGGTGCTCATCTGTCCAGTTCCATCAGGTTGAGTGGGATGCGCTGATTGTGCTGGCCGAAAAGCAGGACGATGAAGCGATGTTTTTTGATCCGGGGTATGAGGCGGACTCAACTCCGGGTTTCCACTGAGTCGTGGCTGCTGACGCAAAAACGCTGAGGTGAGGGTTTTCGGGAGGCGGGAAAATCAGCCGCGAATCACGCCTTAAGCAAGGGCGCGGCGTTCTTAAGGAACACGTCAGCAAGGCACGCTAAAAGCGCGTCGGCGTTCCGCGCGGAATGCCGCAAACCCTTTCTACATAAGGCTTTCACGGCGAACGCCGCAATCATAAGAACGCGCTTGCCGCAACGCCGTCAAGCGAATCGCAGGCAAGCGATAGCGAATCCGGCGCGCCGCTTCGAACGGGTAGCGCCAGCTAAAGGTGAGAGTTTTCGGGACTCCCGCGACGGTGCGCTTAGCGGCTGCGCTTTCGCTCACTGTACGGTTCACCGGTCAAAGGCCGGCACCGCTGCGGGATGAGAAAAACAGGAAGGAAGAGCAAGCGCACTTATCGGCTAACGGCGACGCGCGCTTGCGCCAGTCTCATTCGTCGATGAGAAACTTGTCGCGGTTCTTACCCGCGAGCCAACCCGGCGCACGGCCACGGCCGCTCCAGGTTTCTCCCGTCTTGGGGTTGTGGTATTTCGGAGGCAACGCAGCTTTGCGCCCCGCCGCGCGCACCTTGCTCGAGAAGCCAAGCTCCTCAGCGGTGATGCCGTATTCGGCGATCTTCTGTTTGATGTCAGCAATCGCCTGAGTCACTTCCTGTTCACGTGCCTGTTCCATCTCCTTCTGAAGCTTTTCGAGTTGGGCGGTCAGCTGTCTGTATGTAGCCATCTGGCGAAGTCT
>DASPZL010000173.1:0-14987 GCA_035636295.1 Paraburkholderia sp. | reverse complement strand
GCAGCCGTTGGGCGACGGCGGAGACGTCGTTCAAATATCACGCGGCGTGCCGTCATACGCACCCCGCGGCCGATGCGTTGCTCGCCGTCGTGCAGGCGCAGCGTCTCGCGCCGCGCGATATCGCGAAGGTCGTCGCGCACGTTCATCAAGGCGCGATCGACGTGCTCGGCGCGGTCGTCACACCGCGCACCGTGCATCAGGCGAAGTTCAACATGGGCACGGTCCTCGGGCTCGTCGCGCATCACGGCTATGCGGGCGTGACGGAATTCGAGCAGGGTTTCGATGCGGACTCGATCGCAGCGTTCCGCGATCGGGTCGAGATGGTCTTCGATGAGGAAGTCGATGCCGCCTATCCGGCGCGCTGGATCGGCAAAGTGACCGTGACGACGACCGACGGCCGCATGTTCAAGGGCCGCGTCGACGAGCCGAAGGGCGACCCCGGCAATACGCTCTCACGCGATGAAATCGCGACCAAGCTGCATCGCCTGGCGGCGTTCTCAGGCGCGGCAACCGAAGGCGAGGCCGCGCGCCTGCTCGGCAACGCATGGCGGATCGCGAGCGAGGCGCATGTCGGATCGGTGTTCGAAGCGCAGCCCAGGGTCGAGTCCGCCGCGACGGTGGCCGCATGAGCGCCGCGCTGCCGCGCTCGTATCTGTTCGTGCCGGGCAACCGGCCCGAGCGCTTCGAGAAGGCGCACGCGGCCGGCGCGGACGCGGTAATTCTCGATCTCGAAGACGCCGTGCAGCCCGACGAAAAACCGGCGGCGCGTGCGGCGGTACTCGCCGCTGTATCTGGCTCTGGCGATGCCTCGCGGCCTGCGTGGGTGCGCATCAACGGCTCGGATACGTCGTGGTTCAACGACGACGTCGCCGCGCTGGCCGGCCATGCGGGTGTCACCGGCATCGTGCTGCCGAAGGCCGAGACGCGCGAGCAGATCGAGGCCGTGCTGGCGCATGCGCATCCTGCGTTGAGCGTGTTGCCGATCGTCGAGACCGCGCGCGGCTTTGCGAATCTCGCGGTGTTGTGCGCTGCGCCGCGCGTGGGCCGTATCGTGTTCGGCACGCTGGATTTTCAGGTCGATCTCGGCATCGGCGGCGATGGCGAGGAGCTGCATCTGTTCCGCTCGCAGATCGTGCTGGCCGCGCGGCTCGCGGGGATTGGCGCACCGGTGGACGGCGTGTCCACCACCATCACCGATACCGATGCAATCGAAGCCGACGCGCGCCGTGGCCGGCGATTCGGCTTCGGCGGCAAGCTGTGCATTCATCCGAAGCAGATCGATGCCGTGCATCGCGCGTATGCGTGGAGCGAGGCGGAGCAGGCGTGGGCGCAGCGCGTGCTGGCCGCGGTGAAGACGAGCAATGGCGCGGCTGTAGCCGTGGACGGCAAGATGGTCGATATGCCCGTGATTCTGAAAGCGCGCAGGATCGCGGCGGGCGGGTAGATTGCATTCCGGTTTCATCGGCATGACGATGCGCTAACGGCGCAGCGCAAAAAATTGCGCTGCGCCGTTAGCGCGTGGGCGCCGCTCGTCGTTAAGCCTGTTCATTAACCGCGACGAAACATCGGCTTCCAATAATGCCAATTCCCTCGCGGCGCTGAGTGTCGCACTCTTCATCAAGCGGCACGGTGAGTTCCGGTCGTGCCATTCAGGGCAAAGCATTAGAGCCGTCGCCGTAAAAAGGCGGCCATGCAGGATTGTTTTGCGCAAGCGGGCCAGCCGCGCGCGGATTATCAGGAGACACAATTTGGCAACCGTCAATTCCGGCGCGCGGCTCGACCGCCTGCCCATCAGCCGCTTCCACTGGAACATTCTCGGCCTGATCGGCGCGGGCGCCTTCCTCGACGCATTCGATATCTATCTTGCCAACGGCGCGCTCGCGGCGATGGTCAAGAGCGGCTTTACCGATTTGCGGCTCGGCTCGTTTTTCATTTCCGCGACCTTCATGGGCATGATGATCGGCGCGGGTCTGTCCGGCTATCTCGGCGACCGTTTCGGCAGGCGCTATTCGTATCAGGCGAACCTGGCGATTTTCGGTCTCGCGTCGATTGCCGCGTGTTTCGCGCCGAACATCTACTGGCTGATCCTGCTGCGTTTCATCATGGGTGTCGGACTGGGCGCCGAACTGGTGGTCGCGGCCGGCACGTTGTGCGAGTTCGTGCCGCCGGCCACACGCGGACGCTGGACGGCGCTGCTCGCGTTGATCATCAATTCCGGCTTGCTCGGCGCGACGGCGATCGGCTACTGGGTGATCCCCCATCTTGGCTGGCGTTACATGTTTGCGGTTGCCGGGATTGGCGCGCTGATCGTGTGGTTCCTGCGTCACCGGATGCCGGAATCGCCGCGCTGGCTGGAGACGGTCGGACGGCTCGACGAGGCTGAGGCGACGGTGTCGGCGATCGAGCGGCAGGTCGAGGCGCGCGTCGGGAAGTTGCCGCCGGTGGCGCGCGTGGTGAGTCACGAAGTGCCGGCCGCGCCATTCTCGGCGCTGTTTGCGCGCGGCATGATCGGCCGCACGTTGGTGGCGGCGTTGACGTGCATGGCGATCAATATGTCGCTGTACGGGTTTGTCGCGTGGCTGCCGACGTTTTTCGTCAAGGAAGGGCTGACGATCGTGCAGTCGCTGGGATTTGTATTGCTGATGTCGTTCGGCGCGCCTGCCGGGGCGGTGGTGGGGTATCTGGTCACCGACCGGATTGGTCGTCGTAATGGGATCGTGCTGTTTTCGCTCGTCACCGTCGTGCTTGGGTTTATCTATGTGCAGATGCGGGCGCCTGTCGCGATTTCCGTGGTCGGATTCGGGTTGGTGACGGCGATTTATACGGTGTGTACGTTGGGCTTGTTCGGGTATATCCCGGAGTTGTTTCCGACGTCGCATCGCTTGCGCGGGACCGGGGTTGCGGGCACCTGTGGGCGGGCGGCTTCCATGTCCACGCCTTATGTCGCGCTGTTGTTGTATACGCGGTTTGGGGTGACGGGCGTGCTGACGATGGTGGGTGGGGTTCTGCTTTTGCTGAGCGTTGCTATTTTGGCGCTGCGGATTGAGACCAGTCAGCAGACATTGGAGGAGATATCGCCGGATGCCGAGTTGGGACAAGACAAGCTGGTGGAGGCTGCGACGCATAGACTGTCAAGCGGGACTGGCGCTCGCTGAAGCGGTTTACGCGGTAGCGGTCACCGGCAGCAGAATCCTCAACACCGCTTCCCCACAATAAAGCGCCTTCATCGAACCCAGGCGCGAACCGGTTCACGCCGGCAGACCACGCGGCTGCCGGGAATCCGGTTTTTTGAACGGGTGCTTCGCGCCCGGTTAAGATTGGCCTTTGTCTTGTGAGCGCCCATCGGCGCTTCGTCACTGGCCTTCATCATGCATTTCGATTTCGTGGACTTGCGTTTGCTCCTCAATATCGCCGACACACAGAATCTGGCACGCGCGGCGGAGCGTTCGCATCTGTCGGCGCCGGCGGCAAGCAACCGGGTCAAGAATCTTGAAGAACAACTGGGTTTCAAGCTGCTTTATCGAACCAGTCAAGGCGTGACGCTCACACCCGCGGGCGAAGCCTTTGTTCATCATGCGCGGCTCGTGCTCGAACGGGTCGAGCATCTGGCCGGCGACATGCAGGAGTACGGCGAAGGCATCAAGGGCCACGTGCGCATCTGGGCCAACACCACCGCGATCAGCGAGTTTCTGCCAGCCGTGCTGAGCCATTTTCTGCGCGACCATCCAGACGTCAACATCGATTTGCGCGAAGTGTTGAGCGGCGAAATCGTCAAGGGCGTGGCGGATAGCGCGACGGACATCGGCATCGTCGCGGGCAACGTGCATGCGGAACATCTGGAAATGCTGCCGTATCGCGACGATCGGCTGATCCTGGTCACGTCGCCCGATCATCCGCTGGCACAGCAATCGTCGGTCGATTTCGCGCAATTGCTCGACGCCAACTTCGTGAGCCTGCCCACCTCCAGCGCGATCCATGCGTTCATCACCAGCGCCGCCGATGCGCTCGGCGCACGTTTGAAGCTGCGCATCCAGGTGGGCAACTTCGAGGCTGCGTGCCGGATGATCGAGGCGGGCGTGGGCATCGGCATCGTGCCGGAATCGGTCGCGCTGCGTCACAAGAAGACGATGCAGATCGCGATCGTCGGCCTGAACGATGTGTGGGCCGAGCGCAAACTGAAGATCTGCGTGCGCAGCGTGAAGGACCTGCCACCGTTCGCGCGCGTGCTGGTCGACAGGTTGATGGCGGGCGTTTGAAGTCGACGCGCGGCTGGTATTTCCAATAAGAAACAAATGTGACCCATGCGAGCATGCCGCCGCAAGAGCGGGCGCCGGTACGCGGGGCATGCAAGCGCCACACATTGGCTCTGCCCGCTACCAAGCTCAGCAAGCCGACACGAGTTTTTCCGCACGCCACCTCCGGGCAAATACCCTTGCCGCCAGAAAAGCCCGCGTGTATAGTTTCCGAACTTACTCTTGTTTCGTATCGGAAATTAAAGGGATTCACATGGACGCTTCCACCATCCTCGCCGACCTCGGCATCGCCCGCGCGGCGCAGGCCGGCGACATTGCGGTTCATTCGCCGATTACCGGCGAACTCATTGGCCGCGTGGCCAGCAACACGGTGGCGGAAGTCGATTCGGCCCTCGCCCAGGCGAAAGAGGCGTACACCGCCTGGCGCAACGTCCCGGCGCCGCGCCGCGGCGAACTGGTGCGTCTGCTCGGCAACCGTCTGCGTGAAAAGAAGCAGGCGCTCGGCAGCATCATCACGCTCGAAACCGGCAAGATCCTGCAGGAAGGCATGGGCGAAGTGCAGGAAATGATCGACATTTGCGACTTCGCGGTCGGCCTGTCGCGTCAACTGTACGGTCTGACGATCGCCTCGGAGCGTCCGGGCCATCGCATGGCCGAGACCTGGCACCCCATGGGCACCTGCGTCGTGATTTCGGCGTTCAACTTCCCGGCGGCCGTGTGGTCGTGGAATGCGGCGCTCGCGCTGGTGTGCGGCAACGCGGTGATCTGGAAGCCGTCGGAAAAAACGCCGTTGACCGCGCTCGCCGTCAATCAGATTCTCAACGAGGCGTTGCAGGAATTCGGCGACGCGCCGGCCGGCCTGACCGCCTTGATCAACGGCGGCCGCGACGTAGGCGCGAAACTGGTGGCCGATCCGCGCGCGTCGATCGTCAGCGCGACCGGCAGCACGGAAATGGGCCGCATGGTCGGCGTGGAAGTGGCGAAGCGCTTCGGCCGCTCGCTGCTCGAACTCGGCGGCAATAACGCGGGCATCGTCACGCAAACGGCGGATCACGAACTCGCGATGCGCGGCATTCTGTTTTCGGCGGTGGGCACGGCGGGGCAGCGCTGCACGTCGCTGCGGCGTCTGTTCGTGCACGAGAGCGTGTACGACAAGACCATCGAACGTTTGAAGCAGTTGTACAGCAAGGTGCCGATCGGCAATCCGCTCGAAAAGGGCACGCTGATGGGGCCGCTGATCGACAAGCCATCGTATGCCCGCATGCAGGAAGCGTTGCAGCAGGCCACGGCGGAAGGCGGCAAGGTGTTCGGCGGCGAGCGCGTCGACGTGAAGGGTTATGAAGGCGGTTACTACGTGCGGCCGGCTATCGTCGAAATGCCGTCGCAAACGTCGGTGGTCCTGAAGGAAACGTTCGCGCCGATTCTTTACGTGCTGCGCTATTCGGATTTCGCCGAGGCGGTCGAGGCGAACAATGCGGCGGTTCATGGTTTGTCGTCGTGCGTGTTCACGACCGATCTGCGCGAAGCGGAACGTTTCCTGTCCGGTTCGGGCAGCGATTGCGGCATCGCGAACGTGAACATCGGACCGAGCGGCGCGGAAATTGGCGGCGCGTTCGGCGGCGAGAAGGAAACCGGCGGCGGCCGCGAGTCGGGTTCGGACGCGTGGAAGGCATACATGCGGCGCGCCACCAATACGGTCAACTACTCGTCGGCATTGCCGCTCGCGCAGGGCATCGACTTCAATATCGGCTAATACCGGTAGCGCATCCAGCACAAAGCAGCGGCGCATTCACGCGCCGCTGTCCACATCTCCTCAGCAATCCGTTTGCGCCGCCCGCCGTTTCCAGAGCGGCCACGCTACTCGTGGAGTAAGACGTGAGTTCCAAAGTCGTGATCGTCGGCGGTGGGGTGATCGGCAGCTCGATTGCGTATTTCTTGCAGCTCGCTGATCCGACGGTTAGCGTTACGGTGATCGAACGCGATCCGACTTATGCGCGTTCGTCGTCGGCGTTATCGGCGGCGTCGATCCGTCAGCAATTCTCCACACCGCTTTCCATTCAGATGTCGCTGTTCGGTATCGAGTTTCTGCGCTCGATCGGTGAGCGGCTCTGTGTCGACGGCGCGAAGCCGTCGATCGATCTGCACGAAGGCGGTTATCTCTTTCTCGCGACGCCCGCCGGCGAGATGACGCTGCGTGAGAATCACGCGCTGCAAAAGAGTCTCGGCGCCGATATCAGCCTGCTCGACAGGAACGCGTTGCAAGCGCGCTTTCCCTGGCTCAATACGGAAGATCTCGCCGCCGGTGCGTATGGCGAAAGCGGCGAAGGCTGGTTCGACGGTTACGGTCTCGTGCAGGCGCTGCGCAAGAAAGCGCGGGCGCTCGGCGCGCGCTATATGGCCGCCGACGTTACCGCACTGCATCGTGACGGCAAACGTGTCACGCAAGTGCAAACCGCGAATGGCGAGACCTATGCCTGCGACGTGGTCGTGAATGCCGCCGGCGCCTGGTCACGCAAGGTCGCGCAGATGATCGGCATCGACATTCCGGTCTACGCGCGGCGCCGCAGTATTTTCAATGTCACATCGCCGGCGCGGCTCGAACGTTGCCCGTTGCTGATCGATCCGAGCGGTGTGTATTTCCGCCCCGAGGGCCAATCGTTCATTTGCGGCACATCACCTTCCGCGGACAACGACCCCGACGATCTGCCGCTGGACGAAGTCGATCACGCGCTGTTCGACGAGGTGATCTGGCCGACGCTCGCGCACCGCGTGCCGCAGTTTGAAGCGCTGCGCGTGCAGAACAGCTGGTCCGGCTACTACGAATACAACGTGCTCGATCAGAACGCGATTATTGGTTATCACCCCGACGTCGACAACTGCATTTTCGCCAATGGCTTTAGCGGGCATGGCTTGCAACAAGGCCCGGCAACGGGCCGTGGCATTAGCGAACTGATTCTGCATGGGCGCTACACGACGCTCGATCTGGGTTCGTTGAGCTTCGCTCGCGTGCTGGAGAACCGGCCGATCGTGGAGAAGAACGTGGTCTAGCGTGCGCGGCGGTGATGCGAAAAACGCAATACGTAGTGCGTAGATATCGTTTGCCGCGCACCCGTTAGCGTGGCCACAATCGACGCCGATCTTCCATCCATAGATAATCGGGCCGTCACCATGTTCACGTTCAACCCCGCATTCGAAGCGCCCACCGGTTCGCCGATCCGCGAGCTGTTCAAGTATCTGGCGCAACCCGGCATGATCTCGTTTGCCGGCGGTTATCCGGCAAGCGACCTGTTCGATCGTGAAGGGCTCGACGCCGCCGCGGCGCGCGCGTGGCAACAGAGCACGCTGTGCCTGCAATACGGTCCCACTGATGGCCTCGCCGTTCTCAAGGAACAACTCGCGCACTTGATGACCCGCCGCGGCACATCGTGCACGCCGCAGGAATTGCTCGTCACGACCGGTTCGCAGCAGGGCTTCGACTTGCTGCTGCGCGTGATGGTCGCGCCCGGCGACGTGGTGCTAGTCGAGCAGCCCGCTTATCCGGCGACCTTGCAGGCGCTCAAGCTGCAAGAGGCCGATGTGATGACCGTGCCCGTCGATCACGACGGACTCGACGTCGCCGCGCTCGCCGCGTTGCTCGAAGCGGGTACGCCGAGCCGTGCGCCCAAGCTGCTGTACACAGTGTCTACATTTGCCAATCCGACTGGCGCGACGTTGTCGCTCGAACGCCGCGTCGCGTTGCTGAAACTCGCGGCCCGTTACCGGTTTTTGATTGTCGAAGACGATCCGTATGGCGATCTGCGCTTCAGCGGCGCGGCCTTGCCCTCGCTGCTCGCATTGAGCGATCAGGTGCCGGGTTCGCGCGATTGGGTCGTGCATTTTTCGAGTCTGTCGAAGATCGTTGCGCCGGGTTTGCGCGTCGGCTGGATGGTCGCGCATGCGGAAATTCTGCGCCGCTGCGTGGTCGCCAAGCAGACCGTCGATCTGTGCAGCTCGTCGTGGACTCAGGCGATTGCCGCCGAATATCTCGCGAGCGGCGCGCTGGAGCATCATCTGCCGCGGGTCGTCGACGCCTACGCCGTGAAATGCCGCACGCTTTGCGACGCGCTTGATGCCAATCTGGCGGAGGACATCGCGTTCCATCGTCCCGGTGGTGGCATGTTCGTCTGGGCGCGGTTGAAGGGCGGTCAGAATGCTTCCGATTATTTGCACGTTTGTATTGAACGCAACGTGATGTTTGTGCCCGGTGTCGCGTTCTATAAAGACAAAATCGATCCTGCGGCGCTGCGCTTGTCATTCGCGGCGCCAGGCGTTGCGGACATTGAAACCGGCGTGCGGAGAATGAAGCAGGCGCTCGAACTTCTTTGACAGCGGCTAGGGCGGTATTTGTGTCAAAGCTGTAAGAGCCTGCTTGAAATAACCCGGCCAGCCAACACGCTGGAAACGCCGCTCGGCAGCGTGTGGAAGCTGTTCGTCTACGGTTATCTCGTGGACCGCAACATCGCTACGCCGGACTACACCTGCGGCGGCGGCGATCCCGAAGAAGTGTATTGCTGCATGACGGGCGGGCGCATCGACCGCGAACATGCGCTCGTGCAATCGTGCGGACGCTTTTTCGAACCCGCACGCCTGCAACTCGATCCGGCCGACTGGCGCAAGTATTGGACGGCCGCGCACGCACCCGCCTGGCTGCGCGATCTTCACGCCATGACGCCGGCGCAGCGCGTCTCGGTGACCGACCTGCTCGCCGCTTTGCAAGCCATGCCCGCACGTCCGCGCGAAGCGGCGGCGAGCACGCTGGTATCGGTGCTGACGAGCGGGCGCGGCGAGGGGACGGTGTCGCTGTACGGCAGTGTGCTACGCGCCAAGACGTGGACGATGCCGGACCCGGCGCGGCCCGGCGCATCCATCGGCGGCGCGGCGGGCTGGCTCGCCGACGGCACGCCCGTGTGGCTGAGCGGCCCAGGCGGCAGCGCGCGCGTGCTTGCAGCCGCCGCGCCGCGCATCGCGCCGCTGCTCACGCAAGTCGTCGTGCCGGATGACGGCGCCTGTGTGCTGGTCGATTTCTTCAGCCGTTATCCGATTCGAGAAGTGCTCGGCGACAAAGGACCGGCCGCGGCGCCGGACGGTCTGCTGCGTGGGGATTTCCGCGTGGGTTTCGTCAACGGCAATTGGGCGCGTGTGGAAAGCCGCGGTGAACTGCGGCTCGATCGCAGCGCAACGGGTGCGCCGCAAGTGGTCGGCCGCTTCGGCATGAACGATTATGTTGCACGCGTGGTCGAGCGAGAGGGCGACACGAGCCAGCCGGAAGCGGCCAAGGCGTTGGCGGTGGCGGCGCGTACCTACGTCGTGCAGCACGGCAATCACGATCACGGCTGCTTGCGTATCGACGACAGCAGCAGCACGCAGCGCGTTCTGCCGCGCGCGCCGACCGCCGCTGCGCGCCGTGCCGCCGATCTGTCCGACGCGCTCGTGCTGACCGGCGTGCCGGTTCAGTATCACCACGACAAGGCCGCGCCGGGCCAGATGAGCTGGCTTGCCGCGAAGGCGTCCGCGCAAACCGGCCTCACGTTCGACGCGATTCTCGCGCGCACCTGGCCGCAAGCGACGTTGACTTCGTTCCAGAGTCCGCTGTCAGGCGATTGCATCGCGGTGGCCGGCGCGCAGGAGTGGCTGCGGCGCAATGCGCCGCTATGGGCACGGCGCATGGACGGCGCGGCGGGCTACGAAACGCCCGATGTGCCCGCCGTGTGCGTGGTGCGCGAAGGGCGGCCGTATGCCGACGCGCAGCGCAATCGCGTGTACGTGTATCGCCTGCAGACCGAGGAAGATCGCATCGCGCTGGCGCATGAATATGTTCACCTCGCGTTCCAGCATCATCCGCGTGGCGTCGACGAGACGTTCGTCGAGCGTACCGCGCGCATGCTGATCCGTACCGACAATCCGATCCAATGAACCACGGCACGCGTTCTTCTTCATTCATGTGGTGCTGGCTGCCTCTTGTGCGGCGCGCCGGTGCTCGCGCTGCGATTGCTTGCCCGCAGCCGTTGCGCTCGCAGCAAGCGCGGCGACGAACGCGCAAGCCGCCGGCACGGATAGCGGCGGTGCGCTCGCCGATCTCGCCGGCGCGTTCGGCGGCTGGCGACATAGCGGGCTCACGAACGAAGGCGAGCGTTTTGTCGCGGCGTACCGCGACGTTGACGCTGGTGTTCAATGAAAGCATGCCGATCGAACGGCGCAAAACGATGGTCGTGCCGCCGCGCAAGACCGGCGACCTGATGCTCGTGAAAAGCGAGCGACTCTGACAGCGGGATGGGAGCAGTGACGATGAAGCTCAAGACGACGGGATGGATGAAGGCTGGCTCGGGGTTACTCGTCGTCGCCTGTTTGCAGGCCGCACCGGCGGCGCACGCGAGCGATGTCGACTTCGCCGCGCCGTTGAACGGCTGGCGCAACACGAGCGACGACGACGAGCGTTATACGCAGGACGTGCATTATCCGGCGGTGTCCGTGTCGACGCCGGAAGGGCAATCGAAGTTCGCGCTGATCGAAGGGCACATCCGCAACGCGCCGAAGAAGAAGGGCAACACGGTGGCCACGCTGGTGGTCGACGGCACGCCGTTGCCGCAGCGCGTGGAGGAAGACGGCAAGTTCTCGCGGCCCTACGCGTTTCCTTCCGGCAGCAACGGTGTCGAATTGCGCGCGCCGGACGGCGGCCGCAAGCGCGTGCAGTTTTACGACGCGTATAGCGGCAAGACGCAGCCGAAGCTGCGCGTGGTACTCGCGTGGGACACCGACGGCACCGATCTGGATTTGCATGTCGTGTCGCCGGACGGCGCGCATAGCTGGTATGGAGAGCGTGTTGCGCCGAACGGCGGCGCGCTCGACGTCGACGTGACGACTGGCTACGGGCCGGAGATTTATTCGTCCGCGGCGCCGTTGAAGGGCACGTACCTGGTGTTTGTGAATTATTACGGCAGCGGCAACAGCGGCAGCGATATGACTGTCGCGCAGGTGAGCATCATTACGAACGAGAATACGCCGAACGAAAAGAGCGAAACGATGCGGGTGCCGCTGCGCAAGGCCGGGGAGTTGACGCTCGTGAAGACGTTTGTGATGCCGTAAGGCGGCGCGCGTTTGCCGCGTGAGACCTGGTGCGGTCAGCGGGTTGAATCTCAACTTGTTCAACTACTTGCGCAAGTCTTGCCCAGGATATCCACAGGCTTGCGAACAGTTTCTGTGGACAAGTTGACATAGCCAAAACCGCGAACCGACAAAAGCTGGATTTAGCATTGAGACGGGCACTGTTTTTGAGAATAGTGCCCGTCTTCGCGTGGAGTTTCATCGGTTCGACGCCCAACACCGCTATCACGGGCCGGAATCCAATCCCCGCTCGCGATCTTCGCTTGCCTGCCGATGGTCGGCAGAGTGGACGCGCCGCAATGCGTCGACTTGCGCTTACTGTTTCTTACCGCCGCTCAAGATTCGCCCTGCTGGCGTCGATAGATCTTGTAACCCGCCGTGCTGTTGGACCGCCGCGCTGGGTTAGGGGCAGTGCATGCCTGGAGCGAAATGAAGGGGGATTGCTATGCAAATCGACAGTGCGTTGTCGTCCACACTGCCGGAACCGGGAAGCGCGATGACGAAAAACCCGTCCGCGGTGGACGATGCGGCGGTTCAGACCTCGGCGGCGTCTGAAACGTCCGCGCAGGACGACGCTGTCCACATCTCCGCCGAGGGTGCGGCAACGGCGGCGCAAGAGGGGAATGCGGCTCAGGACGACGCGGCAAGCGATTCAGCGGCACCCGATGTTTCGGCGGTTCAGTCGTTTGCGTACGGCACGCTCGGTCTCGAACGTCCGGACGAGCCTCATGAGGAACGCAACGCGTTCTATACGGCTGGCCGTTGGCTGGCAGCGGGAATCACCATCGGCGGGATCATCTCGTTGCTTGTTTGAGTTGGGGTTGAGACGGATTTGAGACGGAGGCGCGCTTGCCGTGCATGGCGCACGGCAAGCGCAATCGCTGGTTTTTAGCGGTTTCTTAGCGGTCGAGGAACGATTTCAGTCGATCGGCGCGGCTCGGGTGCATCAGCTTGCGCATGGCCTTGCTCTCGATCTGACGAATCCGCTCGCGCGTGACGTCGAACTGTTTGCCCACTTCTTCAAGCGTATGGTCCGACTTCGTGTTGATGCCATAACGCATGCGCAGCACCTTCGCTTCGCGCGGCGACAGGGAGTCGAGCGCGTCGTCGATGGCGGCGCGCAAGTCGGCTTGCATGGCCGCATCGGCCGGCGAGGACGCCGCCGAATCTTCGATCATGTCGCCGAGCGTGGCGTCGCCGTCGTCGCCCACCGGCGTTTCCATCGACACCGGCTGCTTGGCGATCTTCAGAATGCCGCGCACTTTCTCTTCCGACAGTTCCATGCGTTCAGCCAGCACGGAAGGATGCGCTTCCTGGCCGGTCTGCTGCAGGATCTCGCGCGAAATGCGGTTGAGCTTGTTGATCGTCTCGATCATGTGCACCGGCACGCGAATCGTGCGGGCCTGATCGGCGAGCGAACGCGTGACAGCCTGGCGGACCCACCACGTTGCATACGTGGAAAACTTCCAGCCGCGCCGGTATTCGAACTTGTCCACGGCTTTCATCAAGCCGATGTTGCCTTCCTGGATCAGATCGAGGAACAGCATGCCGCGGTTCACGTACTTCTTCGCGATCGAGATCACGAGACGCAGATTCGCCTCGATCATTTCGCTCTTGGCCTTGCGCATCTTCGATTCGGCCGCGACCATCTGGCGGTTGATCTCTTTCAGATGCTTGAGCGGCAGTGAAACGGTTGCTTCGATGTCGATCAGCTTTTGCTGTTCCGACTGAATCGCCGGCAGATGGCGCTCCAGCGCCGCACCGTATGCCGACGCGCCACGCGCCGCGCGTTCCGTCCAGCCGAGATCGGCTTCGTGACCGGCAAACGATTCGATGAACTTCTCGCGCGGCATGCCGCTCTTCGTCACGACGATTTGCAGGATGTTGCGCTCGATCGCGCGAACCTGCGCGACCTGGTGCTGCACGTCGCCGCACAGGCGGTCGATGGTGCGCGCCGTGAAGCGGATTTTCGCCAGGTGCTGCTGGATCTCTTCGCGTGCGCGCTGATAAGCTTTCGAGCTGACGTCGCCGCGCGTATGCGAGGCGTTCATCTGATCGGACAGCATGCCGACCTGAGCGAAGATCTCGAGGCAGTCGTTCGTGAGTTGCTTCAGGCGTGCTTCGTCCGCAGCCGAGGAGTCGGCTGGGCTGATGTCGTCGTCGCTATCGCTGTCGTCTTCGTCGGTAGTGTCCGTGTCGACGTCCGCAGCTGCGTCTGCGCTCGCGCTGTCTTCTTCCGCTGCGAGCGTATCTTCATTCAGACCGTCCACCAGTTCGTCGATGCGCAGGTCGCCGTCGGCGACCTGCTGGGCGCTCGCCAGAATCGCGGAGATCGCGAGCGGGCAAGCGGCAATCGCCTGCACCATTTCGTGAAGACCGTCTTCAATGCGCTTGGCAATCGCGATTTCGCCGGCACGGGTCAGCAGTTCCGTTGCGCCCATCTCGCGCATATACATGCGCACGGGGTCCGTCGTGCGGCCGAATTCGGAATCGACGGTCGACAACGCGACTTCGGTTTCCTCGTCCGCCTGGTCGTCCGAGACCACGGCGGGGGTGTTCGAGTTGAGCAGCAGCGTTTCCGCGTCCGGAGCCTGCTCGTAGACCTGCACGCCCATGTCGTTGAACGCGCTGACGATGCTGTCGATCGCCGCCGTTTGCGTGAAGTTGTCGGGCAGGTGGTCGTTGATCTGCGCGTGGGTCAGGTAGCCTTGCTCCTTGCCCAACTGGATGAGCGCGCGCATCTGGCGCTGACGCTCTTCAGCTTGCTGCGGCGGCAATTCGGCCGCCACGGGGATCGCTTTGCCCGCGCCCTTGCCCTTGGCCGTGCGGCCCGAGGGCGCCTTGGGGGTGTAGCTGGCGGTTTCGTGTTGCGAATCTTCGCGATCAAAAGGGTTCACGTATTCTCCTCTAGAGGCTTCGCTATGAGACGCAAGACGCTACCGTCAGGCGTTTCGAGCATGGCTCAACATCACCTGAGTGACTCAACGCGGTTGTTTGGCTGTGCTCTGGGGAGCAAAAAAGATGAGCCCGCGCGAAGCGGGCCGGTAGAAATGTGCGAAATTCGCGCGGCTCGCATTATATACGAGCTTGCGCCTTCGCGCGCATTGTGCGCATATCAATTTGTCGTGCACGTTTTGTCGCAGGCCCGTTTTCTGGCCCGCCGGCTACGCGGGCAGTTGCGTGTGTGGGTTTGATGTATCAGCGTGCCGTGGTCAAGGGCAGACCCCCACTATAGACGAAGTCGTTCGTCCTCACACGCGACGAGATCAGTTCCTCCGGCTTCGCTATATATAGCGAAGGTATGTTTGTGGCGTCGATTGGCGCTTACCGAAAAGAAAATTCACCAAAGGGGGTTGACGACGTGCCGGTCGTTCTCCATAATCCCGTTTCTCTGCTGCAGATGCAGCGACGCAGAACGAAGCGGTGCCGGGTGGTTGAGGTGGGCGCGGCGGTGGTGAAAGCGTAATCGATCTTTAAAAACTAACAGCCGATAAGTGTGGGCGCTTGATGCGCGACGCGCGGCGGATCTTTCGGGGTCTGCCGGCAAAGCGGAAGTATCAAGTCTCACACAGTAATGAAAGGAAGGTCTGGCCG
>DASPZL010000172.1:0-9009 GCA_035636295.1 Paraburkholderia sp. | reverse complement strand
CGATGCGGCCACCGCGGGGGAAGCATTGGGTACGCTGGTTTGGGCGACAGCAGTTGCCGGGTGGCGCGTGACACGGCCTGACCAGACCGCCTGCTTCCGGCCTTCTTCGCCCTCCGATGTCAGCGTCGTGACGGGGGATGCCGGGGTGTTTGTTGCTGGAGGCTTCGTTGCCAACTTACCCGTTACCGCCGTATCCATTACCGCTGCACCCATCGGCGCCTTAAGCGGTGCATTCATGGTCGCCGCCGCGACGGACGCCACCGGCACGCCCGGCGCCGCCATCGACATCGGCGGTCCCAGCGATGAGGCCGACTTCGCCAGCACCGTTCCGGCCGCCGCCGATGCGGGCACGCCGAGCGCGCGCCGCGCACCCGCTATGGCTTCGGCATACGCTTGCTGATCCTGATTGAACCAGACGCCGTACGCGACCGTACCCACCACACCGAAGGCCAGCGCACTCGCCGCGGCCACGCACAGCGCGAGACGTCCGAAGCGTGGCGGCGGTGCGCGATCCTCTTCCAGTTCGTCAGTGTCGAAGCCGGCATCCGGCCCGGCTACCTGAGATTTCGGCAACTCGGTATCGTCGAACATCGCAATACTCTCCGGAATCCTTCCGTCTGATGGTTCATCAGACTTTGTTCACACGATTTCGCAGGGGTCGATGCAAAGCCGTCGGAAGAATGTAACTCGCTCATCGGGTGACGACAACGACGACGCCGCGCTTCAAACGCCGGCTGTGCGAACCGGCTTCGCACTGGAAAGCTGTAAAAGATTCAACGCCGCGTGTAGACGTGGACGGTACCGCGCGACCTCGACGGCCGCTCGTGCAGGTGATACCGCGTAAATGCAAATATACGCATGCTCCGCGGCCATCTGGCATGCAACAAGCAGGCCTGTCGGAAGCGCCGGTCGCTGCGTTGCATCTGGGCTGAAAGAGGTGCGCGATGTATTCGCGCGCGTTCTTATTGTTCCGGCTTCGGGAATTGAGTCCGCTGAACCGGGGTTTGCGAATGCTTTCCTGCCTGGCTATTGCGATGCAAGCCGACTTCATCACGGGTGCTGTCGTAAGAATCGTGGCGGCATACAACTAGATTTCGGCAGTTATTGGCTATTTTTCCAAAGGCGCTGAAGGCGGCCCTCAAGCGCTTCCGCGTTGCACGCCACCGTTCAGCAGCGCAAGCCGACGGCTCGTGAGACGCACAAAGGCCGTGGCCCGCATCGCATGAGGATGCGGGCCACGGCCCTGCCCTTTGCCGCGGCTCGATACTGCCGGCCGCTTATTGCGCTTGTTGCTTCAACCTGAACTTGCCCTGGAAACGGATCGTCGGGCGCAGCGACTGCGTCGTCGGCGCCGTTGTCTGCAACTGACGCGCGAGCGGCGTAGCCGACGGGCTCAGCGAACCGATGCTGGTTTCACGCGACGGATCCGCGAGACCGTTCTTCACCAGCAGTTTCGCTTCGAGTTGCAGGCTGGTCAGCAGAACCGGATCTTTCAGCGCGTTGCCCTGTGCGAGCAACTGGCTCCACGCGGTGTTGCTGTAGTTCGTCACGTAGTAGTCGAGACCGCTCGGATCGGCGAGCACCGCGGAACAGCCGGTCAGGCGCACCTGGGTTTGCGTGTCCTTCATCGCGACCGTCCTGCGTGACGTCAGTCCGTCGCCGTAGGCGAGCGTCAACGGAATGGTCCACTGCGTTCCGGGGTACTGGTTCTGGTTCGGAAACGGCGACTGCTTCAGCGTGACCACGGTTTGATTGGACGTCAGATCGCACTGGGTATCGAGCGAGATCAACGGCACACCCGTTTGCCGCACGAAACTGTCGCCGATCGCCACCATCGGCTGGCCGCTCGCCTTGGCCAGTTCGTCCCACAGACGCCTCGGCGTGACATTGCCGAGCGCGTAATCGGCCAGATACGACTGCAGCCCCTTGCGCATCACTTCCTCGCCGAGATAATTCTCCAGCATCTTCAGCACATGACCGCCCTTGTCGTACGTGAAGGCGCTCGCGCTCAGCACGAAGTCGTTCGAGGCCCAGCCGTTGAAGTTGGGCTGCACCGGGAATGCGGTGGACTTCAGATCGGCATTGATCACCGCGTACTTGTTCTTCACGTCGTCGACCCAGCTGAAGCGGTCGGGGAAGAAACGCACCTTGGTCTTGTTCTCGAAGAACGTTGCGAACGATTCGTTTAGCCAAACATCGTCCCACCAGTCGAGCGTGACGAGATCGCCGAACCACTGGTGCGCGGCTTCATGCGTGAGAACCGTCACGCCGTAATCGGACATCCCGGTGCCCGGCGCCGGCAGAATGTCGTCGGCGAATTCCAGAATCGCGCCCCAGTTCTCCATCCCGCCGAAGTTCAGGTCCTTCTCCTCCTTGAACGCGTCGTTCGCGGCGATCGTGTCGAACTTGGTGAGCGGCAACGCAATGCCCGTGTAGCGATAGTAGTAATCGAGCGCCTGCCTGGTCTGCTGCATCGCCGGCTTGGCCCAGTCACGCATGCCGGGCGGTGTGAAGATGCGCAGATGCAGCCCCTTGCCGTCCGGCAGTGGACTCGTGAAGTCGTCCTCGAGAATGTCGAACTGGCCGCCGCCGAAAAAGAGCAGATACGAAGGCATCGGCGGCGTCTTTTCGAACGACACCAGCTTGTAGCCGCTATCCACGTTCACCGCCGGTTTCTCCGCCGCGTTCGATACGACGTTCCAGTTCTGCGGGACTTCCGCGCTCACCTCATAGGTGGGCCGGAAAGCCGGTTCGTCCCAGCCTGGGAACCATTGACGCGCGAGATTCGATTCGCCTTGCGTGAGGATCGCGCCGCTCGTAGTGCCGTCGGTCGACTTCAGGTCGACGCGGAACACGCCTTCGGCCGCGGAACAGCCCGGATACGGATCATCGCCGCAACTGCCGCCAGTCTTGGCGACCGGGTCGTCATAGCTCTTGAAGTTGATGATGCCGCTCCACTCCATGTGCAGCGAGTAATTGCCGGCGGCGATCTGACCGCTGACGGGCCGCAGCTGGTAGAAGTCGCCGTCGTCCTGGGGCGTGGCGATCAACTGGATGTTGCCCGGCTGCAGCGTGATCGTTCCATTCGTGAACTTGATGCGGTGGCCGGCGATCGTGATTGCGTTGACGGCCTTCAGCACCTTGATCTGCACGTCCGCGCGGCCGTCGAATGAAGACAGCGCCGGGTTTGGCCGGAACCACAGCTTGTAGTTGATGGGCATGACCGTGTCGGGCAACTCGACCGGCGGCACCGTCTTGTTGATCGACGTGTCCGCCGCGATCGGCGCGGTGGGCGGCGCCAGCGCCGCGTCGGAAGCGGCAGTCGGCGTCTGCGCGGACTTGCTCGTCAGCGCGGACGAGCCGTCTCCTGCGCCGCATCCCGCCAGAACCATTATTCCGGCTAGCGCCAGGCACTGTATCTGCAATCGGAAATTTATACTCATGATTAATCCTCGACTGACAATATCGGCAAAAGAAAGTGCGTTGAGTACTTCAGCTGGTTTCTCTGTTTTTTTCAGCGAAAAAGGTCTCCCGCACCAGCACCGAATTGCTGGCGAGAATATATGGACGTGTTACTACCTCAGCACTAGCGGCTGATTTTAAAATGGCGGCACTTAATCATTACAATGCTTTCAGTAAAACGGATTTGAACCGTTTTCTTCAGCGTTCACGCGATCGTCTGACTGACGGGCAAAGCCGCGGCTTACCTGCGTCTCCAGGCAGGTGGATAAATTCCGAATCAGTTTGGACGACAGTGCGTAGCCTAGTTTGGCAAACGTTCTCGTGTCAACTTCCTTTCACAATCTTTCCTGAAGTCGTGCGCGGCGTATGCCGTTCGAATGGAAGCCGGCAAATGGTCCGAATTAATATTCTAAAATCCCATATAACTTTGGTGACTACGAGAAACATAATTTTCTTATTGGCGAGCGTGTGCTATGACTTGCGGCGCGGATAATGCAATGCAGCAATGTTACGCGGTTTTTAACGAGCGGCATTTATAGCGCTTCATGCTCCGCGGCATTCTCCTCACGAGATAGCTCGGTAACGCATCCCGAACGAATCGGCCACGCTCCGTTCAACCGCCCACCGCCGCCACGATCCGCGCGCACATCGCCTTGTCGGGTAACGGACCCGATCCGGCACGAACGTTGTCGGCCATGTATTGCGGACGCCCTGTGCCGGGAATCACGACCGTCACCGCCGATTGCGCGAGTACGAACTTGAGGAGCAGTTGCGCCCAGCTCGTGCAGTCGACATCCGCAGCCCACGCGGGTAGCGGCGTTTTGCCGACGCGCGCGAGCAGACCGCCGCCGCCGAAAGGTTGATTGATCACCACACCGATACCCAGCTCCGCCGCGAGCGGCAAGATGCGCTCCTCGGCGGCACGGTCGTCCGCTGCGTAGTTGATCTGCACGAAGTCGGGTTTTTCGCTGCGCATCACGGCCGCAACTTCGCCGAATGCACTCGACGTGTAGTGCGTGACGCCGATATAACGAATCCGGCCGCGCGCTTTCCAGTCGCGCAGCGTGGCGAGCTGCGTGCGCCAGTCGAGCAGATTGTGAACCTGCATCAGGTCGATGCGCGGTTGTTGAAAACGGCGCAGCGATTCTTCCATCTGCGCGATGCCGGCCTCGCGTCCTTGCGTCCAGACTTTGGTCGCGACGAACGCTTTGCGGTGTGCGTCGAGTTGCGTCAGCAGCGCCCCGGCGACAGCTTCAGACGAGCCGTACATCGGCGACGAATCGATCGCCGAGCCACCTGCTTCAAAGAGAACTCGCAGCACGTCGGCAAGTTGCGCGCGGGCGGCGGGATCGTTGCCGACATCAAAAGTGCGCCACGTGCCGCAGCCGACGACCGGCAAGCGTTCACCGGTCGACGGAATCACTCGCTGCGCCATGCGTGGCAGCGCGGCCGTGCCGGTTTGCGCTTGCGCTTGCGTTTGCGCCGATGTCACATGCGGCAGAGCGAGCGAGACCGGCAAGCCGATGGCGGCGCTTCTTACCGTGCGCAGAAAAGAGCGTCTGCCGGCGCGCCGCGCGGCGTCGTTCGATGGAAGTGCCATAGTGTGCCCTCGAAAAGCAACGAATACCTTCGAGTCTGCACGATACGGCAATCGGGCGCAGCGTGTGGCAGCGACGGCGCCTCGATACCCGCTACCTGATGAGATGCCCGCAAATCGGCACGGCGCTAAAGCGCGTATAGAACGACGACTGCGCGCCGCCCCCCGCCGCGAATTGATCCGCCGCCAACGCGGATCCTCCCGCCGCGCCAATCGCGGCGGCGACAATCGCCATGCGGCGCAGCCATCCAGCGCGACCGACGAGCGTGCTCGACACGCTTCTCCAACTGGCCAGCAAGGTCATTGCAAGCGCCACGATCGCGCAACACATGGCCGCTCCCTCAGCCGTTCGCGACGGAGCGTGCCGGCCGCGCGGGAAACGGATCGCGCCAGGCGTCGATCGCGTTCAACTGATCGTGCCAGCGCTGCACGTGCGCAAAATCTTCGAGCGGCATCGCCGCGCTTTTCGCGTAAGGCAATGTCACGGCGACCGAAAAGTCCGCGATGCTCAGTTCATCGCCGAGCAGCCATTTGCGGTCCTTAAGATGCTGATCGAGCACGCCCGCATACTTGCGAAACCAGCCCTGCGCTTCAGCCACCTTCGACGGATCGGGTTCGCCGAGTCCAGCATGCGGTTTGATCAGATGTTCGAAATAAAGCGCGCCGCCATGCCGGTAAAAATGCTGGCTGTTCCAACTGAGCCAGCGCACCACGTCGGCCTGCCGTACGCCGCGCGGCCAGAGTTCGGATTCCGCACGCTGCGCGAAATGGCAGATGATCGCATCGGCTTCCCAGAGGCTTTTATCGCCGTCGACGAGACATGGAACCTTGCCGTTCGGATTGATCGCCAGATAAGCCGGCTTGTTCTGCTCACCATTTCCCAGATCGACGAACACATATTCAATTGGTAAGCCTAAGTATTTTGCAACCGAGCAGGCTTTTCTGGGGGCCAGCGTTTCAGCGTAGTAGAGCTTCATGTTCGACCTCGGTATGAGTTGAATTCGATCTGATGCGCTTTATTCGCCAGCGTTGTTCAGCTCGGCAATCAGTACTTCGAGCTTGTCGAATGCGCCGTTCCAGCCGGCCTGATGACCGTCGCGCGCGGCCTCATCGAAGAATTGCGAGTGAGTGAAGTTCAGCTCGGTGCCTTCGTCGATCGGACGCAATCTGATGGTCACGAGAGACTGGCGTTCCGGCATCGTGACCCACTGCCAGGTAAAGACGAGCTTGCTGTCCGGCTCGACCTCCTGATATTCGCCGCGGCAGTCGTGCGTTTCGCCGTCGAGCGTCTGGAACACCACGCGAAAGCGGCCGCCCACGCGCGGATCGGCTTCGGCGCTCAGCACCGGCCCGGCGTCGGGCCCCCACCAGCGCGCCATCAGTTCGGGGCGGGTCCACGCTGCGTAGACTCTCGCCGGCGGCGCCTTGATGCGCCGAATGATGGTCAGGCTGGGCTTTTCCTTGATCATTCCTCTTCCCCCTCCACAAAGTCGGTAAGTCGATCCAGGCTGGCGGACCAGAAACGCTCATAGCGTCTTAACCACGCCATCGCCTCCTCCATCGGGCCGGCGACGAGGTCCACCGAAACAGTCCGGCCGTTCTTGGTACGCGCCACCAGGCCCGCTTCGCTCAGCACGTCGAGGTGCTTCATGACAGCGGGAAGCTTGAGCGGCAGCGGACGCGCGATTTCCGTGACCGACAGGCCGGGCTCGCGCTCGAGACGCGCGAGGATGGCCCGCCGCGTGGGGTCCACGAGGGCGGAAAACGTATGATCCAGCTGACTGACAGGAGACTTCGCCATATGGTGAACTATAGAGATTGATCGTACGATGTCAAGGTTTTTTGTGGTCGCTGCCTGGCGGACAGTTCACACGCCCTTCTTTCGCAACACCGGTGCGCGCCGCCGTTTCGCCGTTCGTGATTGAGCCGCGGCTCGACCGCGCAGGCGAAACGCTCCACCTACGTCGAGGTGTCCAGAACGAGATTCGCAGCGGCGTCTATCCGCCGGGCAGCCGTCTGCCGCCGCAGCGGCAACTGGCAACGGAACTGGGCATCAACGTGTCGACGGTCTCGCGTGCGTACAAGGAGTTGCAGTTGCGCGGGCTGGTGATCGGCAGCAAGCGGCGCGGCTCGCTCGTGACCGGCGGGGCGATGCCGAGCGTCGAACCCGCGCAGCCCGCGAGCAACGCGGCGATCGACCTGACCGTCAACCGCCCTGCCACGAGCGAATTTCTGAACTGCCTCGCGCGCACGCTCGCGGAATTGCCGCGCGATCCGCGCGATCCGCAATTGCAGGAGTACCAGCCGCCGCAAGGGCCGTCATGGGCGCGCGCCGCCGGCGTGCAATGGATGGCCGCGCCGGATTTCGCACCGTCGCCCGAACATGTGGTCGTGACGAGCGGCGCGCAGCACGGCTTGTACGCGGTGCTGAACAGCCTGATCGGCACGGACGGCGTGATCCTCGCCGACCAACTCACCTACTACGGCCTGAAAGCGCTCGCGCCGGCTTTTCAGTGCGCCGACGACTTTGCTGCGAATGCGAAAGCACGCGGCGTGGTGGTGATGCCGTCGTCGGCATTTGCCGTGGACCGGTCGGAGATCGAGCACGGCGTACGCATCAACCTTGCCTGCGCGACGAGCCGCGATCAGCTCGTGAGTGCGTTGCGGCTGTTGACGGGTACGCTCAAGGATCGCCCTCGAGCATTGTTCGGAACGATTTGAGCCAAAAGATTTCTGCTCTGCTCAAGGAATAAAGCGGCAAGGCCACACGTTTGAATAACCGCAACGACCCATCGGTCGTGACGGAGGTATGGCCATGAAGTCTGTGCTTAAAGTACTGGGCGCCTTGGCGGGCGCTGCGGCGTTGACGAGTCTGGTTGCATGCGGGGGAAGTTCCGGGTCGCACAACGCACAATCGTTTACGTCCACCGCATTGGTGTCGGACGGTGCGGTCGCAGCGCCGCATACCGATCCCAACCTGAAAAACGCGTGGGGCATCGCGTTCAATCCAAAAGGTTTCGTGTGGGTAGCGGACAACGCAACCTCGCTCGCGACACTCTATGACGGCAATGGTGTGCCGCAATCGCTGGTCGTCAGTATCCCGAATGGAGTAAGCGGTCCGGCGAATCCGACCGGCATCGTGTTCAACGGCACGACGGATTTCATGGTCACGCAGGGCGGCAAATCCGGCGTCGGCGCATTTATCTTCTCCGGCGAAGGCGGCACGATCACCGCATGGGCGCCGGCGGTTGCTCCCACGACGGCGATCGTCATGTTCGACGACGGCAGCGGCGGCGCGGTCTACAAAGGGCTTGCGCTCGCCAGCAACGGCACAGCCAACCTCCTCTATGCCACCGACTTTCACAACAACAAGATCGACGTCTTCGACAAGAACTTCGCGAAAGTCGCGATGCCCGGCAAGTTTCAGGACGCTTCGCTGCCGTCTGGTTTCGCGCCGTTCGGCATTCAGGCAATCGGCGCGAAGCTCTTCGTGACCTACGCCAAACAGGATGCGGATGCGCACGACAATATCGACGGCGCGGGTCTGGGCTTCGTCGACGTATTCGATACGGCGGGCAATCTGCTGCAGCGCTTCGCCTCCGCCGGTCCGCTGAACGCGCCATGGGGCGTCACGCAAGCGCCGGCGAATTTCGGCCGCTTCAGCGGCGACGTGCTGATCGGCAACTTCGGCGACGGCACGATCAACGCGTTCAATCCCGTAAGCGGCCAGTCTCTCGGCGCCGTCAATCTGTCGAACGGAAGCGCATTCGTGCAAGGCGGCCTCTGGGGTATCGCGTTCGGCAACGGGCTCAGTAATCAGCCGGTCAATACGCTGTTTTTTGCCGCGGGGCCCAATGACGAAGCAAATGGGGTCTATGGACGCATCGACGTGAAGATGTGACGAGCGTCGCGCGTTCGCCGCCAAAGGGTTGAACGCGCACGCGCACCGC
>DASPZL010000171.1:0-2090 GCA_035636295.1 Paraburkholderia sp. | reverse complement strand
CCGGCGATCTGGTATTGCCGCGTCAGCATGTCGCCGACGTCGGTTCGACCGGCCGTTCCACGGGTCCGCATCTGCACTTCGAAGTTCTGGTCAACGGCGCGCCTGTCAATCCGTCCGCCTACCTCGCACTCTTCTCACCCCCGCGTCATGGATGAGCGGCGTTTCTCCCGCGATGCGGCGGGCCTGGCGCAGCGCGCCTATACGTTGCAGCCCGCGCGTTCGCTGGGCTTTCGCGTCATGTCGTGGGTGGCCGCGTGCATGAGCAGCGCCGTGGTCGGCGCAGCGGCCTTGATGGCCTGGCAAGCGCCGCGCGCCGGCGTGCCCGTGGACTCGTGCCACACGGCGCCGGTCCCGCCAGACGTCGTGCAGGCGGAACTCGAGCGCACGCGGCTTGCGCTGGCACAGGAAACGGCGGCGCGCGGCGCCGTGCAGAAAACCGCCGACGGCGCGGCTGCCGACGTCGCGCGTTTGACCGCCGAACTGCAGTTTCTGCAAGGCCAGAGCAAGACGAAACCCGCTGCGGCAACGGCTGCGTCAAGCCGCTGAAAACGCGCACGCAGCAACCCTGCAATCGCGCCGTCACGCAAGCGCCGAACAAACAAGCCAACCCCGGCTCGTCGCCCGGCAGCATCACGCGACGAACATTTTCATTTCCGAGAGATCGCTATGTTCAGCAAGAAAAAAACCCCGGGCATCCAGCAGTCCAAACTCGCCACCCTGATCGCTCACGACGTGCGCATCGCGGGCGACCTGCAGTTCAGCGACGGTCTGCGCATGGACGGCCACGTGAAGGGCAACGTCAGCGGCGAGCCGGGCAGTCAGACGCTGCTGGTATTGAGCGACCGCGGCTCGATCGAGGGCAACGTGCACGGTTATGACGTGGTGGTCAACGGCCGGATCGTCGGCGACGTGATTGCCGATCACTTCGTCGAGTTGCAAAGCAACGCGCATGTGACCGGCAACATCTATTACCAGCAATTGCGGATGGATTGCGGCGCGTCGGTGGATGGCAAGCTCACCAAGCGTGAAGCCGCCCACGCGCCGCCGCTGCTGGTGGCGGTGGCCGACACCTCGCGTGAGGAGCGCGAGGAGCGCAAGGCCGGCTAGGCGGCCGCGAAGCGCTTCAAACCGACCTCGGCAGCGACTGGCGTTGCGCGGCGTTGTCGGGGCCGAGATGCGGACGGCGCCGGCGGCACACTTCATAGAGCGTCGCCGCGCGGTACGGCAGGAAAAACAGCACAAGCAGCACGGCGCGCAGCACCATCGGCACCCTTGAACATCAGCGCGCTGCCGTATAGAACGCAGAACACGGCGGTGACGGCGAAGCCCGCGCGCCACGGCGCGGTTGCGCCGAACAGTTCGCGCGTGCCGGCCCAGATCAGAATGCGGCTTTGCAGCGCGAGCGTGGCCGCTATGCAGCCATGCGCGTTCGAGAGGGAGAGAAGTGCTGCGCGAACGCCGGCAGCACTTCGTCGGCCGGTCAGATCGAGCGCCGTATGCGACGCCAGCGTCGCGCCGACGAGCGAGAACGCCACCAGCCAAAAGTTGTATGAGTTCTGCATGTGAAGTCCAACCGCCGGGAGGAAGCGGTTGAACCAGTTATCGACAGTTGGCGGCGTTTGTTTAATTGATTTTCAATATGTTAGCCATTGCTGCCGGAGAACTCCGGGGCGGCGGCGACTCGCGCCAGGGAGAACCCTTCGTCCACCCAGCCGGTGATGCCGCCGATCATCAGTTTGACCGGCCGCCCCAGTTGCGCGAGACGCAGCGCGCCGCGCGCGGCGCCGTTGCAGTGCGGCCCCGCGCAGTAGGTGACGAACAGCGTGTCCCGCGGATAGCCGGCGAGCTTCGACGCCACGATCTTGCCGTGCGGCAGGTTGAGCGCGCCCGGCACGTGGCCTTGCGCGAACAGCGCGGGGCTACGCACGTCGAGCAGGACGAAGCCGGGCGTGCCGCTTGCGAGCGCCGCTTGAACGTCGGCGCAGTCGGTTTCGAATTGCAGCGACGCATGAAAATGCGCAAGCGTCGCGGCGCTATCGGCGGCGGGGATGGCGGTGACGGAGTTGAAGGTATTGGACTGTGTGGCCGGC
>DASPZL010000170.1:0-31966 GCA_035636295.1 Paraburkholderia sp. | reverse complement strand
GCAGAAGGCGTGGACCGCGTATCTCGACGCGAGCACGCCGTTGCTCGATGAACGCGGCCGCATTGATATCATCGGCGCGAGAGTGGCGACACTCAAGCGTTTGTCGGAGACGGTTGGCAACGATTGAGCGTGCGTTGCGCTTCGTGTTCGAGGCGCGGCTCTCTTAATTGAACAAGTAATCTTCGGCCGGCGGGCCGGGCAGCGTGAGAGCCTGGCGAGTGAGCGCGCATCGTTCAGCAGTTGGCCCCAGAGTTTGCGGGCTTCCCACCAGCGGTCGTAGCTGGTGTTGTTCCTGAAGCCGAGGAAGACCGCGAGAGCGATGCCTACCACCGAGAATGGCGCGGTGGCGTTGGTTGTGCGCTTGCGGCGTTGGCCTTTCCTTGTCGCGTTATTGGTTTATTAGCGTTGCCCCTATGCGGGGCGGCAAATAGACCCCCGTGAATTCAGGAAAGGCCAAAGAAATCCAGGGGAACAACCAGCTTAATCCCGCGCCGAAGAAGCAGCCCCATGACTCAACCAATCCAGCACAGCGCTCGCATCATCATCAGCCCCTTGCCGCGCCTTAGCGACAGTTTCAGCTACATCCGCGCTAGGCACGGCGCGCCGAATCGCCACGCCAACAGCCAGGATATCGATCATCACCAGATGCAGAATCCGCGAAATCATCGACAACTGCGACTCGCGAATTTCAATGTGATCGGTTTCCAGCGCGACAGTCGCCCGCTTGGCCAACGGCGTATTGCTCGACGTGATCGCAATCACCTTGGCCCCCGCCTGCATGGCAACGTCCAGCACGCGCAGTAATTCAGGCGCGCGTCCCGACTTGGACACGGCAACGATCACGTCACCCTTGCCGAGCAACGCAGCCGACGCCGCCTGCATATACAGATCGCCGTACGCAATCGTCGGGATACCGAAACGGAAAAACTTGTAATGCGCGTCCTGCGCGACGATGTTCGAATTGCCGAGTCCGTAAAACTCGATGCGCCGCGCGCCGTTCAACAGATCGATCGCGCGCTCGACGTGCTCGAAGTTCAAATGCTCGCGCAACTGCAAGATCGCCGACACGGTGTTGTCGAGCACCTTCGCGCCGAAATCCGTCGCCGTGTCGCCCAGATGCACCTGGCTATGGCTCACCGGAATCGTGCCGGTCAAACCCGTCGCGAGCTTCAGCTTGAAATCCGACAAACCCTGGCAGCCGAGCGAGCGGCAAAAGCGGATCACGGTCGGCTGACTGACGTCGGCCTTGCGCGCGATATCGACGATCGGATCGTTGATGATCGAACGCGGATGATTCAACGCGAGATCGGCCACGCGACGCTCGGCCGGCGTCAACGCGTCGCGCATCTGGCGAATCCGTTCAAATACGGCCGATGAACTGCCGCCCGCGCGGTTCGACAACTGCTCGGCGAGAATCGCCGAAACGCCGAGAAACGCCGGATATTCGGCGGTGATCACATAGGTCGGCACGTTCTGCAAGTACGCCTCGAAGCGGCCCTTCGCCTCGAACCGTTTGCGAAACGACGAGCGCGCGAAGAACTCGCCCAGGCGCGGCACCACGCCGCCGCCAATGTAGATGCCGCCCAGCGCGCCGAGCGTCACCGCGATATTGCCGGCGAAGGTGCCGAGAATGCCGCAGAACACGTCGGCGGATTCCGCCGCGAGCGGCTCGCCTTCCAGCGCGCGCTTGACGACCTCGATCGTGTCGACGTTCGCCGCCACACGCTTCTTGTCGCGACCAGCAAGCGCGCGGTAGATCACCTCGATGCCGGGGCCCGCGGCCACGCGTTCGAACGAGACGTGCGACCACTTCTTGCGTGCATATTGCAGCACGATGTCTTCGCGTTCGTCCGCCGGCGCGAAGGTGGCGTGACCGCCTTCGCTGCCGAGCGCGATCCAGCGATCGTCGGCGGGAATCAGGCCGGACACGCCCATGCCGGTACCCGGTCCGAGCAGGCCGATCACGCTGTTCGGACGGCGCGTGCCGCCGCCCACCTGCACGCGCTGCGTGTCGGTGAGGCCGGGCAGCGCCATGGCGAGCGCGGTGAAGTCATTCACCACCAGCAGCGTGTCGAAGCCGAGCGCGCGGCGCGTGGCTTCGATCGAAAAGCTCCAGTCGTGATTCGTCATGCTTACCTGATCGCCGTCGACCGGGTTCGCAATCGCGATCGCCGCGTGATTCACGCGGCCGATCCTGGTGTCCTTCAGGTACTTCTTGATGACTTCGGCCACGCCCGGATAGTCGGCGCACGGATAGATCTGCACCGAGCCGATCTCGCCCGGACTGTTTTCGAGCGCGAAACGCGCATTGGTGCCGCCGATGTCGGCCAGCAGCCTCGGTCCATCGGCGTGCTGGCCCGCGCCCGGAGCAGCCTTAGTTTGCACACCAGTAGACATCGAGTCTTACTCCCTTGTCGTTCGCCAACTGCGAGATGGCATTTTTTTGTAGCGAAGCGGCGGCGGCATTCAGCACGTCCATCTTGCGCGGTCCGGCGATCAGCAGAAACAGGTGCTTCACTTCTTTCAACGCGGACAGCGACCAGCTCACGCGCGCGTGCGGCGCGCTGCCGGGATGCACGGCGACGAAGCGCTCGGCGGTGGTGATCGCGTGGTCCCATTCGGGCGCGTCGGCAAAGATGGACGCGGTGTGGCCGTCTTCACCCATGCCGAGAATCGCGACGTCCGGCACGGCGCTAAAGCGCGGGTCGGCGTTCAGCGCGGCAACGTGCGCATGCAGATCTTGCGCGGTGTCGGCAAGCGGCCAGAACGCGGCATGCTTCGCGGCATGCTGCAACAGCGTGTCGTGCACCAGTTGCGAGTTGCTGGCACTGTCCGTTTCCGGCACCCAGCGATCGTCGACCAGCGTCACGGCAATGCGCGCCCAGTCGAAAGATTGCGTGGACAACGTCTGCAGAAACGGCCGCGGACTGCTGCCGCCGGACACGGCAAGCATTGCAGGGCGCGTGCCAGTGGACTTGCCGGTTGCGGCCGTAGCCGCCCGTGCGGCGAGCGACGCATGTAACGCGTCGCCGACCGCTTTCGCCAACGCGTCGGATTGGGCGCGTTGATCGTCGAAAGCGTGAAGCTCGATCACTTCTCCTCCGTGCTGCTTTCTTGTTAGATCTGCGGAATGTGCGGTACTGCTCTCATTCGATGCCTGCAAGGCGGGGTGACTTGCAGGCGCCTTCGTGATACCGGCGCCATTCCGTTCAGTTCGTCGGTGGGTCTTACAGGCGATGCGCCGCGTTTGCTCGAACTTCGCTCGAACACAGCGCGCCGCCGTGATTCAATTTTCTTCCTCGAGCCAGCAGGTGCCGTGCTGCGCCAGCATCGCGCTCGCCGCGGCCGGTCCCCACGTGCCCGATGCGTACGGCTTGGGCGGCTTGTTCGAGGCCGCCCACTCGTTCAGGATCGGTTCGACCCAGCGCCACGCGGCTTCCTGCTCGTCGC
The DNA here is from genome assembly GCA_035636295.1 of Paraburkholderia sp. Classification (GTDB taxonomy): domain Bacteria; phylum Pseudomonadota; class Gammaproteobacteria; order Burkholderiales; family Burkholderiaceae; genus Paraburkholderia. The sequence goes on along the minus strand of DASPZL010000170.1, from coordinate 28,516 downwards.
GCCGCACGAACAGTGCGAGGCGGCCGTTGATCACGTCGAGCAACAAGCGCTGATATGCCTCCATCTGTCCTTCGCGGAAGAACTGATCGAACGCGAGGTCGAGGTGGACGCTGGCGAGGTTCATGCCTTCGCCCGGCTGCTTGGCGAGGCAGTAGAGACGAATGGTTTCATTCGGCTGCAAGCGGATCACGAGACGGTTCGCGCCGGCGCGCAACGCGGACGCGCCCAATGCCGAATGCGGCACCGGGCGGAAATTCACCACGATCTCGGCGACGCGATCCGCGAGACGCTTGCCGGTGCGCAGAAAAAACGGCACGCCGGCCCAGCGCCAGTTCTCGATCTCGACCTTCAGTGCGACGAAGGTTTCGGTCGTGCTCTCCGGCTTTACGCCGGGCTCGGTTGCATAGGCGGGCACCGTGGTGCCGCGAATCACGCCCGAATGATATTGGCCACGCACGGCAACCTTGCTGATGTCGCGCGGATCGATCGGTTTCAACGCGCGCAGCACGCGCAGCTTTTCGTCGCGTACCGAGTCGGAATCCATCGAGTGGGGCGGTTCCATCGCAACGATCGAAAGCAGTTGCAGCAAATGGTTCTGCACCATGTCGCGCAAGGCGCCGGTGTTGTCGTAGAAGTCGCCGCGCGCCTCGACGCCGAGTTCCTCGGCAATCGTGATCTGAATGCTCTCCACCCACTCGCGGCGCCACAGCGGCTCGAACAGCGCATTGCCGAAGCGCAGCGCGAGCAGGTTCTGCACCGGCTCTTTACCGAGGTAGTGATCGATTCGGTAAATCTGTTCCTCAGCGAAGATTTCGCCGACCGCATCATTAATTGCATTCGACGATTTCAGGTCATAGCCGAGCGGCTTTTCCAGCACGATGCGCGCGTTCTCGTTCAGCCCCACCGACGCCAATGCGCGGCAGATCGGCACGAACAGCGAAGGACCCGTTGCCAGATAGAACACGCGGATGCCGGGCAGGCCGCTCACGGCGTCGCGCAGCAGCGCGAAGTCTTCGGGATTGCCGAGATCGAGCTTCACGAACTCGATGCGTTCGAGAAAGCTCGCCCATGCTGTTTCGTCCATACCGTTTTTCGACACATGCGGCTTGACGTGCGTATTGACCCATTCGAGGTAATCGCCACGATCGGCCACATGGCGCGCCACCGCGACAATCTTGCCGCTCTCGGCGAGCATGCCGCCTGCACGGTGCGCTTCAAACAGTGCCGGGAGGATCTTGCGCATCGACAGATCGCCAGTTCCGCCGAAGAGAACGAAGGTGAAGCTTGAGTCGGTTTGCATGAGTCTCCGTCGATGTTCTGGGGGCCGCCGTGGTCAGCAGAAAGGGCGACCGTAGTCCGATAAAATATTTTTTGACACTGAATTGTAGTTTAACTACAATCCAAATCAAGAGGTAGCGCTAATTCGATGAAAAAAGCGTGCGGCTGTCAGGCAAGATGCGCGTTTTCCCGAATCGGCAAGCGTCCCCTGCATGTTAACGGACATTACGTGCCGGCACTTGCCAGCATGCCCCGGCGGCCCTTACGGAAAGCCGGAGGGCTGAGCGGCCGGCGGGGCGGTTGCCCCAAGTTGACGTGCGAGGCACCTCGAGTCTGCCGCGCGCGACGCGGGCAGGCAAAAATCAAAAGAGGAGACAGTCAGTTGCATCCCGAACCACTCATCTCTTGAGCTTCCAGCGGCCGGACATCGGTCCGCCGGCACATGCCTCGCGCATGCGCCCGACCATGCTCGATCGCCCAGTGTTTTGCCTGTTTGAACCAACCACAGCACCCTGGCGACATCAGGGGCCATTTGTTTTTTGTTCAGGTGTCTGGAGGAGATAAGCAATGAAATTTCGCGCGATCATGGGCGCTTTGTGCGCTGCGGGTCTGATGTGTGGCGTCTCGGCCGTGCAGGCTGCCGAGTCGGTCGAAGTGTTGCACTGGTGGACTTCGGGCGGTGAATCGAAAGCCGTCGGCGTCCTCAAGGACGACATGACGAAGCAGGGTTACACGTGGAAGGACTTCGCGGTTGCTGGCGGCGCGGGCGCGGCTGCCATGACGGCACTCAAGACGCAGGTGATCTCGGGCAACGCGCCGAGCGCCGCGCAGATCAAGGGTCCGCTGATTCAGGATTGGGCACAGCAAGGCGTGCTGGTGCCGATCGATTCAGTTGCAGGTGACTGGAAGAAGAACCTGCCGCCGGAAATCGACAAGATCATGCACGCGGAAGGCCACTACGTGGCAGCGCCTTTCTCGGTGCACCGCGTGAACTGGCTGTACATCAACAAGGCGGCACTGGAGAAGGCAGGCGGCAAGGCGCCGACCACGTGGCCTGAGTTCTTCGCGGTGGCCGACAAGATGAAGGCCGCGGGCATCCAGCCGGTCGCGATGGGCGGCCAGCCGTGGCAAGACCTGACGCTGTGGGAAGACGTCGTGCTGTCGCAAGGCGCCGACTTCTACAAGAAGGCGCTGGTCGACCTCGACGAAAAGACGCTGACGTCGGACAAGATGGTCGGCGTGTTCGACACGGTCCGCAAGATCCAGGGTTACTTCGACGCGGGCCGCACGGGCCGTGACTGGAACCTGGCCACGGCCATGGTCATCAACGGCAAGGCCGGCATGCAGTTCATGGGCGACTGGGCGAAGGGCGAATTCGCCAACGCCGGCAAGAAGTCGGGCTCGGATTACATCTGCGCCGCCGTGCCGGGCACGGAAAAGTCGTACACATTCAACGTCGACTCGTTCGTGTTCTTCCAGCAGAAGGGCCAGAAGGCCGCCACGCCGGGTCAACTGGCGCTCGCCAAGACGATCATGACGCCGGAGTTCCAGGAACAGTTCAGCCTGAACAAGGGTTCCATCCCGGTTCGTCTGGGCGTGTCGATGGCCAAGTTCGACGACTGCGCGAAGAAGTCGTACGCGGATGAACAAGTGGCGATCAAGTCGGCCGGCTATGTGCCTTCGCTGGCGCACGGCATGGCGCAACCGGATGCAGCAGCCGGCGCGATCTCGGACGTGGTCACGAAGTTCATGAACTCGCAGCAGGATTCGAAGAGCGCGGTTGCCGCGCTCGCGAAGGCAGCGAAGACGAAGTAAGTTGCACGTAGTTGTTTGAGCGAAGCGGCGCGCCCGGCTGTTGCGGCAACGGGCGACGGGCGCGCCCTTCAGGTCGCTGATTGCGCCGAATCTGCTGAACGCGTTGAATATGCCGACAGCAGGCGCCTTCACCCTGGTTTCATCGAGTCACACCTATGCCGTTGCGGCCTCGTGTATCGCAAGCGTGAGCGCCCCGGCGGTACAGTTTCAGCAGGAGTCGAGTAGTGACTGCTTCTATCAGCGGAAACGGGAAAACGGCCACCGCTTCCCGCCGCGCGTCGCCCATGGCGGCCCTTGCCGATCGCTGGATCCCGAAGCTGGTGCTCGCACCCAGCGTCGTGATCAGCCTGATCTTCGTGTATGGCTTCATTGCCATCACCGGCTTTCTGTCGCTGTCCAATTCGCGGCTGATGCCTCGTTATGAATTTGTCGGTCTCGACCGTTATCGCGAACTGTTCGATAACGATGTTTTCTGGACGTCGGCTGCGAACCTCGGCTGGTTCGGCATTCCGTTCATCGGTATCTGTATCGGCCTGGGTCTGTTCCTCGCCATTCTGCTCGACCAGCAAATCCGCAACGAAGGCGCGCTGCGCGCCGTGTTCCTTTACCCGATGGCGCTCTCGTTCATCGTCACCGGTACGGCGTGGCAATGGATCATGACGCCGAGCATCGGCCTCGAAAAGGTGTTCCACGACTGGGGCTGGACGAGCTTTTCGTTCAGCTGGCTCGGCGATCCGGACAAGGCGATTTTCTGCGTCGTGGTCGCGGCGGTGTGGCAATCCACGGGTTTCGTGATGGCGCTCTTCCTCGCGGGCTTGCGCGGTGTCGACGGCGAAATCTTCAAGGCCGCGCAGATGGACGGCGCGAACCTGCCCACCATCTATCGCAAGATCGTGATTCCGAGCATGCGCCCGGTGTTCTTCTCCGTGCTGCTAATTCTTTGCCACATCACGATCAAGACCTTCGACCTGGTTGTCGCGTTGACGGCGGGTGGTCCGGGTACGTCTTCATCGCTGCCGGCCATTTTCATGTACACGTTTTCGTTCAATCGCGGGCAGCTCGGCGTCGGCGCGGCATCGTCGATGATGATGCTCGCCACCGTCGTGGCCGTGCTCGTGCCGCTGATGTATCTTGAATCGAGGAGCACCCGCAATGCAGCCTAAGATGACGATCAGCCGTGCCGTCATTTATGCGGCCTTGATTCTGTTCGCCCTGTATTTCCTGTTCCCGCTCTACGTGATGCTGTCCACGTCGTTCAAGGACATCGATCAATTGCGCACCGGCAACCTGCTCACGCCGCCGTCGCATTGGACCGTCGATCCGTGGATCAAGGCATGGAGCGGTGCGTGTACCGGTGTGCGTTGCGACGGCATGCAGCCGTTCTTCATGAACTCGGTGCGCATGGTGATTCCCGCCGTGCTGATCTCGTCGATCGTCGGCGCGTTCAACGGCTATGTGCTCACGCACTGGCGTTTCCGCGGCGCCGATCCGATCTTCACGATGCTGCTGGTCGGCTGCTTCATTCCGTTTCAGGCGATCCTGCTGCCGATGGCGCGCTTCGAAGGCTTCCTCGGCCTGTCGAATACCACCACCGGGCTGGTGGTGGTGCACGTGATCTACGGTATCGCTTTTACCACGATGTTTTTCCGCAACTTCTACGTCAGCATTCCGGCTGAGCTCGTGAAGGCCGCGCGGATCGACGGCGCGGGTTTCTTCACGATCTTCACGAAGATTCTGCTGCCGGTGTCCCTGCCGATTTTCATGGTGTGCCTGATCTGGCAATTCACGCAGATCTGGAATGACTTCCTGTTCGGGATTGTGTTCTCCGGCGTCGATTCGATGCCGATCACGGTGGCGCTGAACAACCTCGTGAACACCTCGACCGGCGTGAAGGAATACAACGTGGACATGGCCGGCGCGATCATCGCCGCATTGCCGACGTTGCTCGTCTACATTGTCGCCGGACGTTATTTCGTGCGCGGCCTGACGGCGGGCGCAGTCAAGGGCTAAACCTTACGCATCGCGGCGGCGCTTCTTTGATAGTGCGCCGCCGTCATCCGACAAGACGTTTTCAAGCAGTACCAGAGACAAGAGGATTCACAGCATGGCAAGCCTTTCCATCCGTGACGTGTACAAGACTTACCCGAACGGGGTGCCGGTTCTGAAGGGTGTCAACATCGACATCGAAGACGGCCAGTTCCTGATTCTCGTCGGCGGCTCGGGCTGCGGGAAATCGACGCTGCTCAACATGATCGCCGGCCTTGAAACGGTCACCAAGGGCGAGATTCAGATCGACGGCAAGACGGTGAACAACCTGTCGCCGAAAGACCGCGATATCGCGATGGTGTTCCAGTCGTACGCGCTGTATCCGTCGATGACGGTGCGCGAGAACATCTCGTTCGGCCTGGGTATCCGCAAGGTGCCGAAGCAGGAGCAGGCGCAGATCGTCGATCGCGTGTCGAACACGTTGCAGATCACGCACTTGCTGGACCGCAAGCCGGGCCAACTGTCCGGTGGTCAGCGCCAGCGCGTGGCAATGGGCCGTGCTCTTGCGCGCGATCCGGTGATGTTCCTGTTCGACGAACCGCTGTCGAACCTGGACGCGAAGCTGCGTATCGAGATGCGTTCGGAAATCAAGCTGCTGCATCAACGCCTCGGCACGACGATCGTCTACGTGACGCACGATCAGATCGAGGCGATGACGCTCGGCGACCGCATCGCGGTGATGAAGGACGGCATCGTGCAGCAGTTCGGCGCGCCGCAGGAAATCTACGACTCGCCGTCGAATCTGTTCGTGGCCGGTTTCATCGGCGCGCCGCCGATGAACTTCATTCAGGGCAAACTGGTGGAGCAGGGCTCGGGCGTTGGCGTGGAACTGGACACGGGTATCGCGCGTACCGCGTTGAACTTGCCGTTCGACTCGGCGAAAGTGAATTCGCATATTGGCCGCGAAGTGATTCTCGGCCTGCGCCCGGAGCGCATCACCGACGCGCGCGGCGCGCATGGCGAGAGCTCGAAGCTGCAGCCGATCGAAGTGAAGGTCGACGTGATCGAGCCGACCGGCCCGGATACGCTGGTGTTCGCCCAGGTCAACGGCAAGCGCATCGTGAGCCGCGTGCACCCGGCGTCGAACCCTCAACCGCTGACGAACACGACGCTGCTGTTCGATACGTCGAAGGCGGTGTTGTTTGATCCGTCCAACGAGGAGCGCATTGCCTGATGGCGAAAGCCTGAGCGCAAAGTTCGATTCGACAAAAAAGCCCCATGCGTTGCGAGACGCATGGGGCTTTTTTTGCGGCTGACTTTTCCACGTACTACGCGGCGGCCTGTGGCGCAAACGCACGCCGCCGCGCGTCCCCTCACGCGTCCGGAATGCGCAGATCCGGATTGTTGCGGACCAGTTCGGTCACCCACTCGGTGAACGCGCGCAGCCGCGAACTCAGATTGCGGCGATGCGCGTAGAGGATCGAAAGCGGCGTGCCGGGGCTCGTGTAGCTCGAGAGAATTTCCTTGAGCGCGCCTTGTTCGATCAGATCGGCGACCATGTAGCGCGACGGCTGGATGATGCCGTGACCGAGCGCGCCCGCGCCGATGTAGACGCTGCCGTCGTTGACCGCCAGCACGCTCTTCATCGCGACCTTGACGAGTTCGCCGTTTACCTCGTATTCGAACGGGAAGGTCCGGCCGGTGCGCGCCGACACGTAGTTGACCGCGCGATGCCCGCCGAGCTCTTCCAACGTGGTCGGCGTGCCGTACTGCTCCAGATACGCGGGCGACGCGCATGTGACGATCCGCGCCTGACCGATGCGCCGCGCGACGAGACTCGATTCTTCCGGCGTGCCCATGCGGATCACGCAATCCACGCCGTCCTGAATCAGATCGATATTGCGGTCCGCGAGGCCGAGCCGCACGTCGATTTCTGGGTATTTGCGGTAAAAATCGTCGAGCGCGGGAAGCAGCAGCGCGCGCGCGAGCGTGCCGGAAGTATCCACGCGGATCGTGCCGGACGGATGTTCGCGCTTGTTTGAGAGCGACGATTCGGCGTCGGTGACTTCGGCGAGAATGCGCACGCAACGCTCGTAGAACAGCGCACCGTCCTCGGTGACGCTGACCTGGCGCGTCGAACGGTTCAAGAGGCGCACGCCGACGTGTTCCTCCAGCGCCTGGATGGTGCGGCTGACCTTGGCGCGCGGCAGGTCGAGCGATTCGGATACCTTGGTGAAGCTGTTCGCCTCGACCACGCGCGTGAATATCTCCATGGCTTCGAAACGGTCCATCTTTTGCCCTATGAGTGATTGGCGGAAGTGGCTTGCGGAGTGAAGTGTATAGGGTGGAAATATTGTTGTCGCAAAGCCGCCTCGCCGCACTCAATCCCGGTCGGGCGCGCCGAGCGGGAAAAGCGGGCGATACGCGCGCGCCTCGTCGACCGCGCGTGCGAACGACGGCCGCGCCAGTAGACGCTTCCGGTAGGCGAGCACGTGCTTAAAAGCCGCGCCGATGCGATGTGTCCAGTCGGCATAAAACAGGAACGGCGCGGCGCCGCAATCGGCTAGGCTGAAGGTGTCGCCGGCGGCCCATTCGCGCTCCGCCATCACTTTGTCGAGCCAGCCATAGGCGGTGTCGAGCATCGCGCGTGCTTCGGCTACGGCGCGTGGGTCGCGCTCCGGCTCGGGCCGCAGGCTGTCGTAGACGATCCTCTGCTGCGGCGTCGAAATATAGTTGTCGAAGAAGCGATCCATGCCGCGCACTTCCAGCGCGGCACGGGCATCGGCGGGCAGGAGCGGCACCGGTCCGGGATGATGCAGGCCGAGATACTCGATGATGATGCTTGCCTCCATCACCGTGCGGTTGCCGTCGACGAGAACCGGGAAGCGCTTGATCGGCCACAGCGCGGCGAATTCGGCCATGACTTGCGGGTCGTCGTGCGCGAGCAGGCGCAGTTCGAACGGCGTGCCGTTTTCGTAGAGCGCGGTGAGGACCTTCTGGCAGTAGGAGGAGAAGGGATGGGCGTAGAGCTTCAGGGTCATCGTGGTCACCTGTGGCGGTTGCTGAGGGCGCTTGGCGCAACGACGGCGGTAGGGCCGTTTACCTCACGACGAACGGCGGTGGCGGAAATCGACAGCTGTGAAGATTGGCCCAGTGTGCCATCAACGCCGTTGCTTGCGGCTAATGCGGCAAACGAACGTTGAACCTGAACGTCACCAGCCTTGCCAGCAGAATAAAAGCAGTAGCGGCCAGCACGCTATACACGGTGTCGAAATTCACATAATCCAGCAGCACATACAGCCAGCATCCCACGAAAGCACACGTCGCATACGGCCGCGAGTCGCGTAAAATCAGCGGCACCTCGTTGCACAGCACGTCGCGAATCACGCCGCCGAACACGCCGGTCAATACGCCCATCATCACGGACGTGAACCACGGCATCTGCGCGTCGTGCGCGATCGAGGTGCCGGCAATGCTGAACAAGCCGAGGCCCACCGCATCGGCCACGAGCAGAACCCGCTCGGAGATCAGCCGCGAGGTCATCTTCAAAATCGCCGGCGCGAACAGCGACATCACGAAGATCGCGATCAGATACCCCTGATGCTCGACCCAGTAGAAGGGCCGCCGCTCCAGCAACACGTCGCGTAACGTGCCGCCGCCGAAGGCCGTGGCGATCGCCACGAGAAAGGTGCCCACTGCGTCGAGCCGGCGGGTTCGTGCTTCGATGAAGCCGGAAATGGCGTACGCGAAAATAGCCAGCGCTTCCATGATGGTCAGCGCCAGCGTCAGCCTGGGATGGATCACCGCGACTCCGTCAGGGCTTGGCGTGAGCGGGCATCGCGCCCGGCTGCAGCAGCACGACCACCGCGCCGGCGCCGCCGTCATGCGGACGCGCCTGACAGAACGCGATGACCTCGGACTTCTGCACGAGCCACGCGCGCACCTTGCCCTTCAACACCGGTTCTTTGCCGATCGATCCCAGGCCCTTGCCGTGGATCACGCGCAAACAGCGCAAGCCGCGCTTCACCGACTCGCGAATGAACTCGGCCAGCGCCTCGCGCGCTTCCTCGCGCCGCATGCCGTGCAAGTCGACTTGCGCCTGCACGATCCAGTCGCCGCGCCGCAGTTTTCGCACGACTTCCTGACTTACGCCGGGGCGGCAATAGGAGAGCGTCTCGTCGGTTTCGAGCAGCACCTCGGGATCGAACTCATCGGAGATCGCTTCGTGCAGCACGGCTTCTTCGTCGAGTTTGGTTTGCACGGGCAGCGGCGGCGGGGGATTGCGCGGCAGGCTGGCGCGCGGCGGGACCGCGAGCGGCGCAACCGCGCCGATCTCGCGGCGAAACAGATCCGCGTCCGCGGAGGCTTCGCGCTGCGTTGCCGCCGCTGCCGCACGTTCACGCTCGCGCCGTTGCGCGTCGATCTTTAACGTATCGCGCAACGCGCCGAGTCCGGCGAGACCCGCAGCCGGTTCGATCTTCGGTTTGACAACGGGCGCGACCGGCTCGGGCGTGGGTTTCGCGACGGCTCGCGCGCGCTTCGGCTCGTTAGGGTGGGGCTGATTCTTCGGCATATCGGGTCATACACGCAGAAAAGTAGATCGATCGCGGCGCTTTTCGGGCATTGAAATTGGCCGCGGCGCGTTGCGGCGAAGCACGGGGAGAGCGGGTGGCCGAGGCAGGGGCACGCCACAAATACCGCGCAACAAGACGCAAAAAAGGCCGCCGGCTTCTCAGCCGCGGCCTTCTCCAGGCGAGCGGCCGGACCGCGCCCAGCCGCTATTTTACCGTCGCGCCTATCTACGCGGACGACCGTCGCTGATCAGCGCCGCGGCTTACTCCGCGAATCAACGCTCGGCTTCCGCGCTCATCACGCGCTCGCCGATCTCTTCGATGCTTTCCAGATAGCGTTGCGCGTCGAGCGCGGCCATACAGCCCGTGCCCGCGCTGGTGATCGCCTGGCGGTACACGTGATCCTGCACGTCGCCTGCGGCGAACACGCCCGGCACGCTGGTGGCGGTTGCAAAACCGTTCAGACCGCCCTTGGTGATGATGTAGCCGTTCTTCATCTCCAACTGGCCTGAGAAAATGTCCGTGTTCGGCTTGTGGCCGATCGCGACGAACAGACCCTGCAGCGCGATATCCGTGGTTTCGCCGGTTTGCGTGTGCTTGATGCGCACGCCGGTCACGCCGGATTGATCGCCGGTCACTTCGTCGAGCGTATGGTTCCACTTGATCTCGACGACGCCTTCCTTTTCCTTCGCGAGCAGCCGGTCGATCAGGATCGGCTCGGCGCGGAATTTGTCGCGGCGATGGATCACCGTCACTTTCTTCGCAATGCCCGAAAGATAGAGCGCTTCCTCGACCGCGGTATTGCCCCCGCCGATCACGGCCACATGTTGCTGCTTATAGAAGAAGCCGTCGCAGGTGGCGCAAGCCGACACGCCCTTGCCCATGAACGCGTCTTCGGACGGCAGGCCGAGGTATTGCGCCGATGCGCCGGTCGAGATGATCAGCGAGTCGCAGGTATATTCGCCCGAATCGCCGATCAGGCGGATCGGCTTCTCGTCCAGCTTGGCCGTATGGATGTGGTCGAAAATGATTTCGGTGTTGAAGCGCTCGGCGTGCTCCAGAAAGCGCGTCATCAGTTCCGGGCCTTGCACGCCGTTGGCGTCGGCAGGCCAGTTTTCGACGTCGGTCGTGGTCATGAGCTGGCCGCCTTGGGCCAGACCCGTGACGAGCACCGGCGCGAGGTTGGCGCGCGCCGCGTAGACCGCTGCCGTATAGCCGGCAGGGCCGGAACCGAGAATCAGAACCTTGGCGTGTTTCGTGGAGATAGCGGGCATGATCGAAATCCTTATACGGCGCCCGGCTCGCCCATGCGAGGCCGCGCGACTTGAACTGAAACTGTAGATGGGTATCAGTGCGGCATTATAAAGGGCGGGGCGCCAGCCTGCTTCATGAAGCTTTCTGATCGCGGCGATAGCGTCGCCCGCGCGCGTGGCGCGCTTTTCCGTGGCCAATCGGCCAAGTTACCGTCATTTACAGCCTCACGTCCGACACTGCGTTTACAATAGGCCGGATCAAACTTCCCGGTAGCCGGGATCGGGCCCGAAGCCGCGCTGGGCGAGGCTTCGGCCGCGACTCCGGCTGGGAAATGGCAACACTCGGGCCACACACGCAACAGGATCAATGGCAAAAGCTCCCTATTCCGCGAGCGCGCAGGCATTGCCGCACCGCATGTCGCGCCTTTTCACCGAAATCCGCTGGATCCTGCAGGTGGCGCTCGGCGTGTTCCTGCTGATGGCGCTCGTCAGCTACAGCAGGCGCGATCCGAGCTGGACGCACGCCGCGCAGGTCGACCACATCGCCAACTGGGCGGGCCGCGTCGGCGCGTGGACGTCCGACATCCTGCTGCTGCTGTTCGGCCTGTCCGCCTACTGGTGGATCGTATTGCTCGGCCGCCATATTTCCGCCAACTACAAGCGCATCACCCGTCACGAAGAATTGCAGGAAGACGCGCCGCGCGACGTCAGCTGGCTCGCGGACGCGTTCGCGTTCATGCTCGTGCTGCTGGCCTGCGACGGCATCGAGGCGCTGCGCATGTGGTCGCTGAAAGTGCAGTTGCCGCGCGCGCCGGGCGGCGTGATCGGCGAGGCGGTCGCGCGCGGCGTGTCGCATGCGCTCGGTTTCACGGGCGGCACCTTGGCGCTGTTGATCGTGCTCGGCATCGGCTTGTCGCTGTATTTCCGTTTTTCGTGGCTGTCGGTATCGGAAAAGGTCGGCGAGTCGATCATTTCGGCGGTGACTTTCGCCAAGCTGCGTCGCGAGGCCGGCCGCGACCGTAAATTGGGCGAGGCGGCCGCCGTCAAGCGTGAAGGCAAGGTCGAGAAGGGCCGCGTGCGGATCGAGGAGCACGAACCGGTGATGATCGTGCCGCCGGTCGCCTCGCCGGCCAAGTCGGAGCGCGTCGAGAAAGAACGGCAAGTGCCGCTCTTCACCGACCTGCCCGGCGACTCCACGTTGCCGCCGATCGCGCTGCTCGACCCCGCGCCCGCCGCGCAGGAAAGCATCTCGGCCGATACGCTGGAATTCACGTCGCGCCTGATCGAGAAAAAGCTCAAGGACTTCGGTGTCGAAGTGAGCGTGGTGGCCGCCTATCCGGGGCCGGTCGTCACGCGTTATGAAATCGAGCCGGCCACCGGCGTGAAGGGCAGTCAGATCGTCAACCTGGCCAAGGACCTCGCGCGCTCGCTGTCGCTCGTGTCGATCCGCGTGGTCGAAACGATTCCGGGCAAGAATTTCATGGCGCTGGAATTGCCGAATCAGCGCCGGCAGACCGTGAGCCTCTCGGAGATTCTCGGTTCGGCGGTCTATGCGGACGCCGCGTCGCCGCTCACCATGGGTCTCGGCAAGGACATCGGCGGCAAGCCGGTGTGCGCCGACCTCGCGAAGATGCCGCACTTGCTGGTGGCCGGTACGACCGGCTCGGGCAAGTCGGTGGGTATCAACGCGATGATCCTGTCGCTGCTCTACAAGGCGAGCGCCGACCAGGTCCGCATGATCCTGATCGATCCGAAGATGCTTGAAATGAGCGTCTACGAAGGCATTCCGCATCTGCTGTGTCCGGTGGTGACCGACATGCGCCAGGCCGGTCACGCGCTGAACTGGGCGGTCGCCGAAATGGAGCGCCGCTACAAGCTGATGAGCAAGCTCGGCGTGCGGAATCTCGCCGGCTACAACAACAAGATCGACGAAGCCGCCAAGCGCGACGAAAAGCTGCCGAATCCGTTCAGCCTCACGCCGGACGAGCCGGAACCGCTCACGCGCCTGCCGCACATCGTCGTCGTGATCGACGAACTGGCCGACCTGATGATGGTGGTCGGCAAGAAGGTCGAGGAACTGATCGCGCGGATCGCGCAGAAGGCGCGCGCGGCCGGCATCCATCTGATTCTGGCGACGCAGCGTCCGTCGGTGGACGTGATTACCGGCCTGATCAAGGCCAACGTGCCGACGCGGATGGCATTCCAGGTGTCGTCGAAAATCGACTCGCGCACGATTCTCGACCAGCAGGGCGCGGAATCGCTGCTCGGCATGGGCGACATGCTGTATCTGCCGCCGGGCAGCGGCTTGCCGGTGCGGGTGCACGGCGCGTTCGTGTCGGACGAGGAAGTGCACCGCGTGGTGGATAAGCTCAAGGAACAGGGGGAGCCGAACTACATCGAAGGCATTCTCGAAGGCGGCGTGACGGGCGAGGGCGACGAAGGCTCCGCGGGCGCCGGGGGAACCGGATCCGGAGACGGCGAGTCGGACCCCTTATACGATCAGGCGGTCGACGTGGTGCTGAAGAACCGTCGCGCGTCGATCTCGCTGGTGCAGCGGCATTTGCGCATCGGCTATAACCGCGCGGCGCGTTTGCTCGAGCAGATGGAGAACTCGGGCGTGGTATCGGCGATGTCGTCGAACGGCAATCGCGAGATTCTGGCGCCGGCGCGGGAAGCGGAGTAAGGCGCGTGGCTTGGTCCACGGCACCGCATAGGCCCTCATAAGCCCCGTTTAAGGCTCGGCGCTTAAGCTGATAGCAAGGTCGAGGGCAGCGCCCTTCGGCCTCGCGGCAGACACAGCCGCCACGGTCTCGCAGCCGCTGCTCCGTTCGCCGGCCGCCACGACCGCTCAACGAATTCAATCAAGGGAGAAAACAATATGCAGCTATTCGCGCAGCGGCACTCTCGACAGAGTGCCCAATCCAGCCGTTTCGGCCAGCTTGCACGGACGATCGCGCGTAGTGTCGGCAGCGTGGCGATCGGCGCGTCGATGCTGGTCGCGTCGCAGGCATTCGCCAGCGGCACCGAGCAACTGAAGGCATTCGTCGCGCAAGTCCATTCGGCGCGCGGCACCTTTGTGCAGCAGGAAGTGCGTGCGCCGAGCAAGGCGCAAGGCGCAAGCGGTGCGAGCGGCGTGTTGTCCACCACGGGTGGCGGCAAGAGCGGCACGTCGAGCGGCACCTTCACGTTCGCGCGGCCGGGCAAGTTCATCTGGCAATACGAGAAGCCTTATGCCCAACTGCTGCAAGCGGACGGCGACAAGCTCTACGTGTACGACAAGGATCTGAATCAGGTCACGGTGCGCAGCCTCGGCGGCGCGCTCGGCGCGAGCCCGGCGGCGATCCTGTTCGGCAGCAACGATCTGGACAAGAACTTCACGTTGCATGATGCGGGCGTGAAGGCCGGCATCGACTGGCTCGAACTGACGCCGAAGGCGAAAGACACGCAGTTTCAGCGCGTGGGCATCGGCTTCAAGGACGGCAATCTCGAAGCGATGGAATTGCACGACGTGTTCGGCAACGTGACGCTGCTGACGTTCTCGAACATTCAGAAAAACCCGTCGCTGCCGGCCGATGCGTTCAAGTTCACGGTGCCGAAGGGCGCGGATGTGATCAACGGGTAAGCGGACGCGCTACTCATCCACTTGCAGAACCTGCGCCGGATGCGCGGCCTTCATATCGTCGATGAACGCCTCGACAATATCCGTTCGGTGCTGCCGCGCCCGCGTGACCATATGGAACGCGACGCGATAACGCATCCGCGCCGGGTTCAACGCGGCGAGCAGCCCTTGCTCGACGAACGGCGCCGCGAAATGCCCCGGTAAATAGCCGAGGTGGTGCCCGGACAGCACGAGCATCGCGACCGCTTCCATGTTGTCCGCGACGGCGGTGACGTTGCGGGGCGTGGTCGAGCTTTCCGCTTCGGGCAGCGGATAACTGCGCCACGCCCATTCATGCTGTGCGGCCTCGGCGGATGACACGTCGCCTGCTTGCGCGAACAGCGGATGCCCCTTCGCGCAATAGGCGAACTGATTCTCGGCGAACACCTCGGTGTATTCGAGCGACGGCACGCGATGCCAGAAATAGCCGATACCGATCTGAATCCGGCCATTGAGCAGCAGTTCCTCCAGCTCGCCTGGCGAGCGCACCAGAATCGAGAACCGCACCGACTGGTCGCGCGCCCGGAACCGGCCGATCGCGTCGCTGATGCGCGCGCTCGCCGACACCGGCGTGTGGCCGATCATGCCGATATCGAGCGTGCCCACCAGCTTGCGGCCCACGTTGCGGACCTGCATGCCGAAGGTATCGACGGCGGACAACAGAGCGCGAGCGGCACCGATGAACTGCTCGCCGCGCGCCGTCAGGCTGAAGCCGCCGCGGCCACGCTCGCACAGCCGGTAGCCGAGGCGCGTTTCCAGCGTGGCGAGTTGCGTGCTGATGGTCGACTGGCCGACGTTGAGCGTCGCCTGGGCCGGCGAGACGCCGCCGGCGTCGACGATGGCGAGGAATACGCGGATCAGCCGCAGATCGAGATCGGTGAGTTGGGAGAACATAGTTCAGGATACATCGCTCGGCATCAATGTGAACTTTATTCTGTTCCTATTTGACGTCCGGGGAAACTGCTCAAGAATCAAGATTCATCCGGCAAAGTGCGTTTCCTTCTGCCGGTTCGCACACGGTTG
This sequence comes from Paraburkholderia sp., assembly GCA_035636295.1. Lineage (GTDB taxonomy): Bacteria > Pseudomonadota > Gammaproteobacteria > Burkholderiales > Burkholderiaceae > Paraburkholderia. Next base: position 12,932 of record DASPZL010000170.1, on the reverse strand, counting down.
CCTGGTGCCCCTTTTCATTGCCGAGCCACGATGAATACTTCCTCCTTTATTTCTCCCGATGCCGGTGAACGGCCGCAACCGCTGTCCGGCAACGCGATGCCCCGCTGCGGCGGCATCGCGACGATGATGCGGCTGCCGAACGTCGGCTCGGCCGAAGGCTTCGACGCCTGCTTCGTCGGCGTGCCGTTCGATCTCGGCACGTCGAACCGCACCGGCGCGCGCTTCGGGCCGCGCCAGATCCGCAGCGAATCGGTGCTGCTGCGTCCGTACAACATGGCCACGCGCGCCGCGCCGTTCGATTCGCTGCGTGTGGCCGATCTCGGCGACGTCGCGATCAATCCATATAACCTGCACGATTCGATCAGGCGCATCGAAACCGCGTACGACGAAATCCTTCAGCACGACTGCAAGCCGATCACGCTGGGCGGCGATCACACCATCGCACTGCCGATCCTGCGCGCGATTCATCGCAAGCACGGCAAGGTCGGGCTGATTCACGTCGACGCGCACGCCGACGTCAACGACACGATGATGGGCGAGAAGATCGCGCACGGCACGCCGTTTCGCCGCGCGGTGGAGGAGGGCCTGCTCGACTGTGAGCGCGTCGTGCAGATCGGTTTGCGCGGCACGGGTTACGCGGCCGAAGATTTCGACTGGTGCCGCGATCAGGGCTTCGAGGTGGTGCAGGCCGAGGCCTGCTGGAATCAATCGCTCGCGCCGCTGATGACACGCGTGCGTGAGCGGATGGGCGACGCTCCGGTGTACATCACGTTCGACATCGACGGGATCGATCCGGCGTTTGCGCCGGGTACGGGCACGCCGGAAATCGCCGGGCTGACGGTGCCGCAGGCGCTGGAAATCATTCGCGGCTCGCGCGGCTTGAACATTGTCGGCTGCGATCTCGTTGAAGTCGCGCCGCCGTACGATCCGTTCGGCACGACCGCGTTGCTCGGCGCGAATCTCGCGTTCGAATTGCTGTGCGTGTTGCCGGGTGTCGAGTATCGGGCTTCCACGCGTTAAGCTGATTCGCTCTCGCGCTACACGAAGGAAAAGGCCTGCAAATACAGGTCTTTTCCATTCTCACCGACGACTCTAAAACTCAAGCGTATGCGGTCTTGCGCGTCGACACGAACACCAGATAGCACACCGCGCCGATCACCAACGCGGGCAGCGTCGCGCCGAGATTCGGCAGCCATTGATTGATCGCCTGATACGCGGCGATGCCGATTGCCCACGCGATGAACGCGCTCAGATGCCAGCCGCCCGAGAAGCCGTAACGGCCGCGCACATCGGCGAGCACCGCGGCGTCGATGCGGCGCTTGCGCACGATGAAGTGATCCACCAGCACCACGCCGAAGAGCGGCGCGAACACCGAGCCGATCAGCAGCAGGAAGTTCTGATACTTCGCCATCGGCACGAGCAGGGCGATCAGCGTGCACAGCGCGCCGAATGCCGCCGACAGCAACGGCACGCTGCCGCGCGTCCAGAACGTGCCGGTCGAGACCGCTGCCGAGTGAATGTCGGCGAATGCGTTGTCGACTTCGTCGATCAGGATCAGCAGCAGCGCGAGGCCGCCGCCGGCTTGAGCCAGTGCGCTCGTCAGCAGCGTGTCGCCGCCGCCCGCCGCGAGACCGTAGATCGCGCCGAGCGCGTAGAACCAGATGTTCGCGATGCCGTAGCCGAGCAGCGTGCCGCGGAAGGTTTCGCCGGGGCGCCGGCCGAAACGCGTGTAGTCGGCGATCAGCGGGAGCCACGACAGCGGCATCGCCACGACCAGGTCGATCGCGCCGCCGAACGGCATCTCTCCCGTGCCGGGACGGCGCATCAGCGCGGCCAGATCATGTTTGGCGAGCAGGTTCCATGTGAGCCACGCGGCGCCCGCCAGCAACAGCCAGATGCCCCATGTGCGCAGAAAGCGCCGCACGAAGGAGAGCGGGCCGCTGATCGCCAGCAGCGTCGCGAGCAAGCCGAAGATCACCGTCCAGATCAACGGCATCGAGAGGCCGAACGACTGTCTGGCGAGCGCATCGGCGGAATCGCGCATCACGATCACTTCGAACGAGCCCCAGCCGACCAGCTGCACCGCGTTCAGCACAGCCGGCACCGAGGCGCCGCGCACGCCGAGCGTCGGCCGCAGCGACGACATCGCCGCTAGCCCGGTATCCGTGCCGATCACGCCGGCCAATGCCAGCAGCACGACGCCGATCACGCTGCCGATCACGATCGCGAGCAACGCATGCGGCAGCGACAGCCCCGGCACCAGCAGCGCGCCCGCTTGCGCGACCAGCAGGCCGATGCCGAGCGAGAACCACAGCGCGAACGCGTCGCCGGTGCGGAACGCGCGGCGCGCGTCGGGCACCGGCGTGAGCGGTGCGTAGGTGGAACCGGCGTCGCCGGCGAGTGGATCTTGTGCCATCTGGTCTTGTCCCTGTTGATATTGCTGACGAATTTGTCTGCGACGTTGCGCGTCGTCAGTCAATTCGCGTGCGATGTCGCTTGCTAACTCGTCTGCGAGGTTAGCTTCTGATTTGTGCCTTCGCGCAGGCGTTTCGTTCCAGCTTCGCCGCCCGAATCTCTGCGCCACGCCCCGCAGCTCATCGCCCGAGCGCCGTCACTGTCATAATGCAGGACGCGGCGCGCGCCTTCGCGTGCCGGCTTTGCTCATCCGGCAGCACGCCGCCTTCACACGGACCGCGTCCGGAAAAGCCGAGATTATCCCCAAAACGTCATGTTTGAAGAAACCCGTAGCAATGTTCCGCTCGCCGAACGCCTGCGGCCCCGCAATATCGACGAAGTGATCGGCCAGAAGCACCTGCTCGGCCCGAACAAGCCGCTGCGGGTCGCGTTCGAGTCCGGCGAAGCTCACTCGATGATCCTCTGGGGCCCGCCCGGCGTCGGCAAAACCACGCTCGCGCGGCTGATGGCCGACGCGTTTCACGCCGAGTTCATTGCGCTCTCCGCGGTGCTTTCGGGCGTGAAGGATATTCGCGAAGCCGTCGAGACCGCGCAGATCCATCGCGTGAACGGGCACCAGACGCTGGTGTTCGTCGACGAAGTGCATCGCTTCAACAAGAGCCAGCAGGACGCGTTCTTGCCGCACGTCGAGTCGGGGCTGTTCGTGTTCGTCGGCGCGACGACCGAGAATCCGTCGTTCGAAGTGAATAGCGCGTTGCTCTCGCGAGCCGCGGTCTACGTGCTGAAGAGCCTGAACGACGACGAGCAGCGCGAACTGCTCGAGCGCGCGCAGCAGGAGCTCGGCGGCCTCACGTTCACCGACGAAGCACGCGACGCCCTGATCGGTTCCGCCGACGGCGACGGCCGCAAGCTGCTGAACAACCTGGAAATCGTCGCGCGCGCGGCTTCGCAGCAGAAGACCACCGAAATCGACGGCACGTTGCTCGGCAGTGCGCTCGCGGAAAATCTGCGCCGCTTCGACAAGGGCGGCGACGCATTCTACGACCAGATCAGCGCGCTGCATAAATCGGTGCGCGGCAGCAGTCCGGACGGCGCGCTGTACTGGTTCTGCCGCATGCTCGACGGCGGCGCGGACCCGCGCTATCTCGCGCGGCGCCTCGTGCGCATGGCGTGGGAGGACATCGGCCTTGCGGACCCGCGCGCGGCCCGCATCGCGCTCGACGCCGCCGAAACCTACGAGCGCCTCGGCACGCCCGAGGGCGAGCTGGCGCTGGCGCAGGCGATCATCTATCTGGCGGTCGCGCCGAAGTCGAATGCGGGGTACAACGCGTACAACGAGGCGCGCCGTTTCGTCGGCAAGGATCAGTCGCGCGGCGTGCCGGTGCATCTGCGCAATGCGCCCACCAAGCTGATGAAGGAGCTCGGCTACGGTCACGAATACCGCTACGCGCACGACGAACCCGACGCCTATGCGGCCGGCGAGACCTATCTGCCGGACAACATGCGCGATCCGCATTGGTACGAGCCGACGCCGCGCGGTCTCGAAGGCAAGATCGGCGACAAGATGGCGCGTCTGGCCGAACTCGACGCGCAATGGCGCAGCGAGAACAAGCCGAAAAAGGGTTGAGCCGGAGCGGGTTGATCTCGGCGTCTGCCGTGTCGCCGCGGCGGAGGTCATGTTGGCATTCCGCACGCCTTGACGATCTAACGCACCGGGCGCCCGCGCCGGTGCGCTAAAATCCCAGCTTCATACAACGAACACCCGCCCCATCCCATGCTCGACATCCAGTTGCTGCGCAAAGACCTCGACGGCGTTGCCAGGCGCCTCGCCGACCGCGGCTATACCCTCGACGTGGCGGCGTTCACCGCGCTCGAAGCGGAACGCCGCGACACCCAGACCCGTACCGAAGAGATGCAGGCGCGCCGCAACAGCCTGTCGAAACAGATCGGCGCGATGAAAGGGCGAGGCGAGGACACCTCGGCGGTGATGGCGGAAGTGAGCGGAATCGGCGACGAGATGAAGGCGTCGGCGGCGAAGCTGGACGATATCCAGAAGCGCTTGTCCGACCTGCTGCTCGGCGTGCCGAACCTGCCGCACGAAAGCGTGCCGGTGGGCGAGGACGAAGGCGGGAACGTGGAAGTGCGCCGCTGGGGCACGCCGCGCCAGTTCGATTTCGAGGTGAAGGATCATGTCGACGTCGGTGCGCCGCTCGGGCTCGACTTCGAGACCGGCGCCAAGCTCTCCGGCGCGCGTTTCACATTGTTGCGCGGACAGATCGCGCGGCTGCATCGCGCGCTTGCGCAGTTCATGATCGACACGCATACGCAGCAGCATGGCTACACCGAAATTTACACGCCGTACATCGTGAATCCGGAGATTCTGTACGGCACCGGCCAACTGCCGAAATTCGCCGACGACATGTTTCGCGTCGAGAAGGGCGGTGACGAGAACACGGTCACGCAGTATCTGATTTCGACGTCGGAAATTTCGCTGACGAACACCGTGCGCGACAGCATCGTCGAAGCGGACGCGCTGCCAATCAAGCTGACCGCGCACTCGCCGTGCTTCCGCTCGGAAGCGGGCTCGTATGGCCGCGACACGCGTGGTCTGATCCGTCAGCATCAGTTCGACAAGGTCGAGATGGTGCAGATCGTCGCGCCGGAAGCGTCGTATAACGCGCTGGAGCAGATGGTCGGCCACGCTGAGGCGATTCTGCAGAAGCTCGAACTGCCGTACCGCGTAATTACGCTGTGCACGGGCGACATGGGTTTCTCGGCGGCCAAGACCTATGACCTCGAGGTTTGGGTACCGGCGCAGAACACGTATCGCGAGATTTCCAGCTGCTCGAATACGGAGTCGTTCCAGGCTCGCCGGATGCAGGCGCGTTATCGCAATGCGCAAGGCAAGCCGGAGCTGGTGCATACGTTGAATGGGTCGGGTCTCGCCGTTGGCCGCACGCTTGTCGCGGTGCTGGAGAACTTCCAGAACGCAGATGGTTCGGTGACGGTGCCGGCGGCGCTGCGGCCTTACCTCGGTGGTGTCGAGCGGCTGGAAGTGGCGGCGGGCTGATTGATGCCTGGCGGATGCCGTGTCCGGTAGCCAGGTCTCTTCGAAAATTTTTAGGCGAGGGGCTTGGAAATCGGATTCAGCTGTTCTATAATCTTTTTCTCCCAAGCAGCGACCCGCTTGGATCTGACGAAACAGCCCCCGTTGTTGTGAGTTGGAAGACCCGGAAAGGTGGCAGAGTGGTCGAATGCGCCGGACTCGAAATCCGGTGTACCTTTAGGGGTACCGTGAGTTCGAATCTCACCCTTTCCGCCAGAATTCATCAAAAACCCCGCGAAGTCGAATGACTCGCGGGGTTTTTGTTTTTCGGCCCGCAACGCGGCTATCGAAATTATTCCTCGCGCCCAACACTCGCTCCGACGGCACCGATCTCGCGACGCCGCCAGCATCAGAATTTGTGTGTCATCCCGACTATCACGCCCCGAACGTACGCGCCCGGCGCTCCCGCGATACCTGAATACTGGGTGCCGTCGAGAGTGTACTGCGCCTGATTGCGGTTTTGGATAAGCCCTGCGGCGCTGTATAGGATCGTCGACTTGGAAAGAAAATGTTCGTAAATCAAGCCTACCTGCTGCGCGTTGTTCCCCTGACCTGTTCGGTCATGAGCATAACCATACATCACCGAAAGCATGTTGAAGGGGTTGAATAAATACGAACCCGATGCTTCGTAGATGTCACGCTTCTCGCTGTTGTCAGTCTGACGTTCCGTCTGGTACGCCAGATAGAGTCGGGCGTTTCCCACTCCATAAGACCCAGCGGCTCTAAAAACCTTTTGTATTGAGGTCCCGCCCGCATTGGCCGACGACTCATAGCCGGCCGCGGCGTGAAAAGGCCCGTTTGCGTAGCGGACTACCGCGTTGTAGAAACGCAGTCCGTTGGACGGTTTAGTCGTCTCATCACGCATCGCGACCATAACCTGCGCAGTAAGGCCGTGGACGGTGGGCATGAAATAGGCAATCGCGTTACTGGCACGGACGGACGCGTCGGTAAAATTATTCAATGGGGACGCGATGCTCTTTACCTCCGTTGGGTCCATTTCGGAGTTTAGAAAAAGGTACTCGGGTTTCTTTTGTCGCCCAACGCGCACCTCGCCGAAACCTCCGGAGACACCGATCCATGCCAGACGGTTGAAGGCGGCGGTTGGGTCCGTTGCCGCGCCGGTCACGCCGGAGAATCCCTGTTCCAGCTGAAAATTGACGTGAAGTCCGCCACCAATATCCTCGCGGCCTTTTAAGCCGTACACAGTCGCGAATAGTCCACTGGATACCGCGCGGACCGCGCCCCCCGCGCCCCCGTTCTGATATTCGATACCGTTGTCGACGACGCCGTAGAGCGTGATTAAAGACTGTGCGTATGCGGTATCGAACACACATGCCGATGCAATGACAAATACAAAAACGACCAGCTTCTTCATTTCGTCTCCGAATTTAGTTGTATTTATTCGAGACGTAGCAACTTCGGTAGTGAACAGCCTTGAGGAACGTGATCAGACCGCACGGTCTCCGTATTTGATTTGGAACGCTAAGTATCACTGCCTGCTGCTACGCTTCGAGCGTCTAAGTTCTCTGCGGTTGGCTACACCTTTTCTCTGTTTTGGATTTTTATCGCCGATGGCTCGATGAGTACTACCGCCATCGCATGTATATGTTTCGAGGAAGTGAGAAAGCAGAATATTTGATCCCCGATCGCACGTCCCTACACAAAAATCAGATTCACCGGGACTTTTCAGTCGGAGGAGTGCAGGGCGCTTCGCGCTCGCCCGCCAATCAACAAAAGTGCCATTGAATCTGATTTTTGTGTAGGGACGCGGGAGCCATCCTCAAATATTCTTAGCCCATCGAGACGATACGTCCGGCGCTGGAACCCTCAGCCAGTCGTCGGCGACGACTAATCCAAAGGAGAGGATGTTGACGAGAAAAGTCCCGCTCAAGATCGCAATCGCTGAGCATCCGCATACATCGGCCATTCGTAAAGGATCCATTCCTATCGAAGGCGTGGACGCCGAGTTCATCACAGTCAAGCCGCAAATCGGCGCGTTTCGCCGGATGGTGCGGGATGTCGAATTCGACGTTTGCGAGTTGGCGCCGACGACCTACATCATCGCCCGCGCGTATGGCGCGCCGTTCGTCGGGCTGCCGATTTTTGTCGTGCGGCGCTTTCACCATGGCGGGCTGCTGGTGCGCCCGGACGCGGGGATCAGGACCCCCAAGGACCTGGAAGGTAAGAAGGTGGGTGTGCGTGCGTATTCGGTTACGACCGGCGTGTGGACGCGTCAGGTGCTGATCGACGAGTTCGGCCTCGATTCGTCCAAGGTGACCTGGGTCGTCGATGACGAAGAGCATGTCACGCAGCTCAAGCTGCCGTCGAATGTCATTCATGCTCCGGCCGGAAGCTCGCTGGCGGAAATGATGGCCACGGGCGAATTGTCGGCGGGTTTTGCCGCTGCGGCGGGCATTGGCCGCACCGGCGCGCCCACGGGTGGCTGGCAGGAGGTCGAGGCCGATTATCCCGATCTGTTGCCCAACGCGACCGAACTCGAAACCGAGTACTACGCCCGTACCGGGGTCTATCCGATGCACGGCACCATCGTCGTCAAGGACTCGGTGCTTGCCGAGCATCCGTGGATCGCGAAGTCGATTTTCGACGCCTTCGCCCAGGCGAAGAAGGAATGGCTGGCGCGTCTCGATGACGGCGACCTTACGAGCGCCAGCGACAAGAAGTATCTCGAGCTGCGCAAGATCGTCGGGCACGATCCGCTCCCGTACGGTCTTCAGGAAAACCTCAAGACGATCGAAACGCTGGAGGCCACCGCGTTCAGGCAGGGCCTCACGCCTCGCCGCATGTCCATTGGCGAACTGTTCGTGGACCCGCTGGCTCGCTGACTTGCTGACCCGAACGCAACTATCTTGCATGGGACCAGAGTAAGGCACTGAAGCGCCAACTCTGGTCGACCGCAAAATTGCATGGGACCAGAGTAAGGCGCTAAAGCGCCAACTCTGGTCGACCGCAAAATTGCATGGGACCAGAGTAAGGCGCTAAAGCGCCAACTCTGGTCGACAGGAGAGAACATGATTATCGATTGTCACGGTCATTTCACGACCGTACCCGCTTCATTCCGCAATTGGCGCGCCAAACAGGTCGAGTTCGCGAACGACCCGGCCAACGCGCCGCCGCGTGCCGCCGCGCATGTGAGCGATGACGAAATCCGCGAAGCGATCGGCAATGGTCAGCTCAAGCTTCAGCGCGAGCGCGGCAGCGACCTGACGTTGTTTTCGCCGATTGCCGGATTGATGAGCCATCACCTGGGCAATGAGCGCACGAGCCTCGCGTGGGCCGAGGTATCGAACGATCTCGTGTACCGCGTGACGGAACTGTATCCGGACAACTTTGCGCCGGTGTGCCAGTTGCCGCAATCGCCGGGTGCGGCGCCTGCGAATTCCATCCCGGAGTTGCGACGCTGCGTCGAACAAATGGGGTTTGTCGGATGCAACCTGAACCCCGATCCGAGCGGTGGCTACTGGACGGGCAAACCGGTGACCGACCGTGAGTGGTATCCCCTGTACGAAGCGCTGGTCGATCTGGATGTGCCCGCGATGATCCATGTGGCAGCCTCGTGCAATCCGTGCTTCCACGGCACCGGCGCCCACTATCTGAACGCCGACACTTCGGTGTTCATGCAATTGCTGCAGTCCGACCTGTTCAAGGATTTTCCGACGCTGCGCCTCGTGATTCCACACGGCGGTGGCGCGGTTCCCTATCACTGGGGACGCTATCGCGGCATGTCGCTTGAGATGCGCGAGCGCCCGCTCGAAGGACTGCTCGACAACATCTTCTTTGACTCGTGCGTCTATCACCAGCCGGGCGTCGAGTTGCTGACCAAGGTCGTGCCGATCGACAACGTCCTGTTCGGATCGGAAATGATCGGAGCGGTGCGGGGCAAGGACCCGGCAACCGGCCAGTACTTCGACGACACCAAGCGCTACATCGACGCTTGTGCCGCGCTGACGGACGAGGATCGCTACAAGATCTTCGAAGGCAATGCGCGGCGCGTCTACCCGCGCCTCGATGCGCGCCTGAAAGCGCGTGGCACGTAACGTCGGCGCTTGCCGTATGCAATGACATAAGCAATGAGCACAGAGACATTCATGACTTCCTCAATCGTAGATATCCACCCACACATCATTTCCGACGATGAGAGCCGCTATCCGCCGGCGCCGTTATTCGGAAAGCGCTCGGACTGGTCGAAGGAGCGCCCGACGACCGTCGAGACGCTGATCGCGGCGATGGACGCGGCCGGAGTCGGCAAGGCCGCCGTGGTTCATTCCTCCACGACCTACGGTTTCGACAATCGCTATGTCGTTGAAGGTTGCGCGAAGTATCCGGACCGTCTGGTTGCCGTCGGCTCCGTCGATGTGCTGCAGCCGGATGCACCGGAACGCATTCTTGAATGGGTGAGGCTCGGGCTCGCAGGTCTGCGCCTCTTCACCGGCGGCAGCACCAAGGAGTTCGATCCGAGCGAACTCGACGACGAACGTTCCTTTCCCGCATGGGAACTATGCGGCGAACTCGGCCTGCCGATGTGCATCCAGACAGGCCCCATCGGACTGCCGCAAGTGACGGCACTTGCGCGGCGTTTCCCCAAGGTGCGCATCGTTCTCGATCACCTGGGACGCCCCGAAGTGGCGGATGGCGCGCCCTATAAGGCGGCGCGAAGCCTGTTCGACCTCGCGCCGCTCGAGAACATCTACCTGAAGCTCACGCCGCGCATCTTTGGCGATGTGAAGAAGGAAAAGGCGAGCGCTGAAACGTTCTTTCCGCGCGTGGTCGACGCCTTCGGCGCAAAACGGATGGCCTGGGGCTCCAACTATCCAACGTCGCCAGGCACGCTCGCGGAGATCCTCGCGACCGCTCAGGCGGGTTTGGCATGCCTGAGCGACGATGACCGCGCGTGGATCTTCGGCAAGACCGCGCAGCAACTGTATCCAGCCTTGACCTGAGGTTCCGTCGCATCCGGGCAGGCCACCCAGGGCGCCACAGGTGCCAAAGATGTCTGGGGTGGCCGGCATGCAGAATTCAATCAAACCAAAGAGAAACGAGCAGATGGAGACAAGAAAATCTGGACGACCAGGAACCGCGGGCCGATGGACCGTCCTCGCGCTCCTTGCGATCGGTGTGTTGATTTCCTTCGTGGATCGCACCAGCATTTCCTCCACGCTGGCGGACGCGGACTTCATTCAGCATTTTGCGCTGACGAACATCGATCGCGGCTGGATCAACGCGGCTTTCTTCTGGTCGTACGGTGCGTTCCAGGTGCCGATGGGCTGGGTGGCCGACCGCTACGGCGTGAAGTGGCCCTACGCGGTCAGCTTCGCGCTGTGGTGCATCGCCACCGCGCTGATGGGCGCGGTGACGGCGCTCGCGAGCCTGGTCGTCATGCGCCTGATCATCGGCATGGCTGAAGCCATCGTGATTCCTGCCAGCTATCGCTGGATTCGCAACAACTTCGACGAAAGCCAGAATGGTCTGGCCGTCGGCATTCTGACGATGGGCAACAAGTTCGGTCCCGCGCTCGGTGCGCCTGTCGGGGCCTGGTTCATCGTCAATTATTCCTGGCAAGTCATGTTCATCGCAACCGGCCTTGTCGGGCTGATATGGCTCGCTCCGTGGCTGCTGCTAGTCCGCAATGACCTTCCATCCAGGCCGGAACTCACGCTGGCTAACCGAAGCGCCCGCTCGGTGAGCCTTGCCAGCATCTTGTCCAGCCCTGTCGTCTGGGGCGGAATGATCACCAACTTTTGCTACGGCTATTTCACCTTCTATTGCATGACCTGGATGCCCGCCTATCTGGTCGAGCAACGCAACCTGTCGATTTCGAGGTCCGGACTCTTCACCTTCTTCAGCTTTGCCGGGATCGCGATCGTCGCGGCGATCGCGGGATGGGCAGCGGACCGGATCATCGCGAGGGGACACAACCCCATTCTGGTACGCAAGGCGTTCACCATCGCGGGCTTCGTCGGCGGATGCACCGTTCTGCTCGGCGCCTATGCCCAATCACTCGAGATGGCGCTGTTCTGGAATGTGCTCTCGCTCTCGCTGCTCGGCCTGACCACCGCGAACAACCTTGTCCTGTCACGCCTGACCTTGATCCCCAAGCAGGCGATCGGATTGGTCACGGGCGTGCAGCAGGTTGCCACCAGTCTCGCGGGCGGCGTGGCGGCAAGCCTGTCGGGCTGGCTTCTCCACGTCAGCGGAAGCTATGACCTGCCGATGCTCGTGATCCTGGTCTTCCTGCTGATCGGCGCGTTGGCCACGACGATCCTGTTCCGTCCTGAATGGGCGCCCAAGGTGATCGACGTGCAAGGTTCCCTGCGGCGAGCCTAGAAATCATGGCATGGCCGGACAGCCGGCCTTGTTGAACACATTCATTCACTGAGAAACCATATATGGCGAAGATTGTATTCGGGATGGCGGTGCCGCATAGCGGCATGCTGGGTCAGGCACCAGAGGACTGGCTGAAGAACGGCGAGCGGGACCGCAGCAATCCGGAATTGTGGTATCGCAATCGGACCTGGGCTTATCCCGAGTTGGAAGCGCACCGCGAAGCAGCGTTCGAGAAATTCCTGACACTCGAGGAGCGCACCGCGCGCGCCGCGCGCTGCCGGACCGCGCTCGACACAATGGCCGCCGCTTACCGCGACGCGGACATCGATGTCGCGATCATTCTGGGCAAGGACCAGAAGGAAATCTTCACCCATTTCTCGCCTTCGATCGCCATCTACAGCGGTGAAGAAGTGCACAACGGTCCGCCGCAGCGCGCGGTCTATGCACCGGACCACCACGTTACGCACAAGTGTCATCCCAAGCTGGCCACTTATCTCATCGAGCACTTCCAGCGTGAGGGTTTCGATCTGACCGACCTCTTTGCGTGGCCCGACAATGTCTGGATGAAGCCACTGCCTGAGTATCCGGTGGTGCCGCATGCCTACAGCTTCGTTTATCACCAGATCATGGGCGACAATCCGCCGCCGCATGTCCCGATCATCATGAATTGCTTTTATCCGCCCACGCAGCCGTCGATGTCGCGCTGCATTGAATTCGGACGGGTGCTGCGCGATGCCGTCAATGCATGGCCCGACGATGTGCGTGTCGGCATCTTCGCCTCGGGCGGCCTGTCCCACTTCGTCAATGACGAGGAGTTCGATCACGGCATCATGAAGATGCTGGCCGACTACGACTATGACGGCCTCGCCGCGGTGGACAACCGCTCATACCAGTCGGGCACCTCCGAGATCAAGCTCTACGTCAGCGTGATGAAGGCGGTGCAGGAAACCCGCGCCGAGATGACGCTCGTGGACTACGTGCCGTGCTGGCGCACGCCTGCCGGCACCGGCGAGGGCATGGGCTTCATGTACTGGAAGGCCGCCGACTGATCCGGCCGCACCCATCCAAT
>DASPZL010000169.1:0-2324 GCA_035636295.1 Paraburkholderia sp. | reverse complement strand
GTCGTGGAGGCCAGGGTCGGGTCGAGCGGATTGGCCGAACTGCCCGCGGTGCCGAGCCCTGCCGCGGCGCCGCCGCCTAGCACCTTGACGCCGTTGCCGAGGTCGGTGAGTGCGGTGCCGAGACCCGCCGTCGTTGCATCGTTGACGCCGGGAACCGACGTGCCGGTGACCTTGGCGCCGGTGGCGGTGACTGTCGTACCAACGGCGGTGATGAGATTGCTGGCCTTTGTGACGATGTTGCTGATCGGCGTGGAGGAGGTGCCTGAGGTGCCTGGGGTCCCTGAGGTGCCTGTGCCCGAACTCGAAGTGCCGGAAGTACCCGAAGTACCCGAAGTACCGCCCTCGCCAAGCCCGCTAGGAGGAGTGAGAGTGGACCCGCAACCGTAGAGCGCAAGTAAGGTAGACGTGGCGACAGCGAGCGCTGTGCGACCGGCGAATTTTTGCATGATGGTCCCCGTTGAATGATCGTTGGCGGGACCATCGCAGCAAGTTGCGCGCCAAATTCTAGTTATGCCATCGTATCGCGCATTAGACGCATTTCAATCTACAAAAAAGTTGGAAAAAAGAATTTAAAAATGGAAAAACGATTTCGCTCGTCATGCAAGTGTCGTGTTCCGCCCGCGTGCTACGTAACATGTCCGCCTGACGTAACGACACCGAGCCGCCGTTCGCGAACACCCACCACGGCAGCGTCGCCACTTCCCACCGACGCCCAACGCAACATTAAAACGCAGCGCTATAAATCGCCAATGCATCGGCCTCGATAAGCGGCCGCGGATTGTTCACCAGAAGCCGCGTCTGCAACATCGCATCGCTCGCCATCCGCTCGAGTCCGCTGCGTTCGATGCCGACATCGCGCAGCCGCGCCGGAATCGCCGTCGCGGCAATCATCTGTTCGAGCCGTTCGATCAGCGCCTGAGTCTTGCTGGCGGCGCTGCCGGTCGCACCCGGCATGATCACGTCCGCGAGTTCCGCATACAGATGCGCCGCCGCCTCGGCGTTGAACCGCAACACGTGCGGCAGCACCAGCGCATTCGAAAGACCATGCGGCACGTGGTAAATGCCGCCGATCGGATACGCGAGCGCATGCACCGCGGCCACCGGCGAATTGGCAAACGCCTGGCCCGCGAACGTCGCGCCGAGCAGCATCGCTTCGCGCGCCTCGCGGTTCTGGCCGTTCTCGCACGCGGGCAGCAGATTGCGCGACAGCAATTCAAGCGCCTTCACCGCCAGCATGTCGGAGATCGGGTTCTTCAGATGCGCGGACGTGTACGCCTCGATCGCATGAACCATGGCATCGATGCCCGTTGCCGCGGTCGCGGCCCTGGGCAGGCCAAGTGTGAGTTCGGCGTCCAGAATCGCCAGATCGGCGATCAACTGCGGCGCGACCACGCCCATTTTCTTTGCCTCGCCAACCGTCACGATCGACACGGCCGTCACTTCCGAACCGGTGCCCGCGGTGGTCGGCATCTGCACGAGCGGCAGGCGAGAGACGGTGATCTTGTTGACGCCGTACATGTCGCCGAGTGTTTGCTGTTCCTGCGGAGCCAGCACGGCAATCAGCTTCGCTACATCCATCGACGATCCGCCGCCTAAGCCCAGCACGATCTCCGCACCGGCTATCCGCGCGCGCGAAGTTGCTTCAAGCACGATGTGTTGGGGCGGATCGGCGATCACGTCGTCGATTACCGTGGCATTCCAACCGTGCGCGGCGAGATCGGCGAGCGCGGGATTCAGCAGCCCGCTCTTGTGAAGGAAACCATCGGTGACCACGCACAGGCGCGTGAGCGGCGGAAATTGCGCGCGCAACAAAGCACCGAGGCGGCGCGCGGCGCCGAACTCGGCCAGCACCGTCGGCACGGTCTGGAAGCGGAATGCGTTCATCATGTAGCGTCTCCTTGTATTCCATGGCGAGGCGTCGCGCCGATCGAGCAGTGGAATGATGTTTTGATGCGGCACGGCCTCGCGGTCTTGCGCGGAAAAAGATGCGGGATGCGAGAGCCTGAGTGCAGGCCTCAGTTGTACCAGATTCGGATCGCTTTGCTCGCCTGCCTTCATGCCGCGCGGTCGGATGAAGCGGCCAGATAGAGCGGCCAGTTGAGCGCCAAAGCTATGGAATTCGTCAGGTTATTCCAAATCACTATTGAGAATGATTCGCGTTTGCGTTAGATTGACGCCCTGTCCTTTGAGAAAGCGGAGCGAATCGATGGCTGAAGTGCTGATCCGGCGGGAGTCTTCAACAGCGATGCCGATGCCGGTTCTCAGTGCCGGAACTGCATGTCCTCCCGCGCCGCGGCGCGCGCGCAGCCTCGCCCGCTCCGTCG
>DASPZL010000168.1:0-35262 GCA_035636295.1 Paraburkholderia sp. | reverse complement strand
CTGCAAAAAGCGGGAACAAATTTATGCAAACCAACGGTGAGAATGGGTCTGTGACGCGGCGCTTCCGAAATTTGACATAATATAAATTATCAACCTAAATGGTGCCAGAGCTTTTTAGTAATGTCCGGTAAGAAGTCGAGCGAGTGCCGATACTGTCGAAACACTAAACCTATCAAATCCCGCACCCGATTGTTTTTTTAAGCTGGCGCTGAGTTTATTGGCTTTGTTAGATGTGTGTCGCTGCTCTGAGAAATGACAGTCAACTAACAAAAGACAAGCGCCACAATGCCGACCACTTTCGCGCAAACCGTCGAAGCCCGCTTCGCCGAACTCACGCCCACGGCCAAGCGCATCGCCAGCTATCTGTTAGCGAATCTCGACCGGCTCGGTCTCGAGACCGCCGATCAGATCGCGCAGCAAGCAGGCACGAGCGGCATTTCAGTCGGCCGTTTTTTGCGCAGCGTCGGCTACCGCAATCTCGACGACCTGAAGCGCGAACTGCGCGGCACGCAGGACCGCCCGTGGATGATCACGGACCGGCTGGACGCGTTCCGCCGCGCATCGGGCGAATACGGCGAAGCCGCGCAAGCGCAGCAAGCGCCACAAGCCGGAAACGTCGCCGCACCCAACCCCGCCCTCGCCCACTCGCTCGAACTTGAAATCGGCGCGATCCAGCACATCTACCAGCTCGCGCAGTCGCCGACATTCGCGCGCGTCGCCGAGCGCATTTCCAGCGCGGATGCCGTCTACATTCTAGGCATTCAATCGACTCGCGGCATCAGCAACGCGTTCTACAGCTACCTCGAATATATCCGCCCGCGCGTCTTCTATTCCGACGGCATGTCCGGCTCGTACGTCGATTCGCTGAACTCCGAGTTCGCGTCGCCGTACCTGATCGTCACCGACACGCGTGCCTACTCGATGATCGCGCGCCGCTATTGCGAGGCCGCCACGCGCCGCGGCCTGCCCTTCGCGCTCGTCACCGATATCTATTGCCCGTGGGCAAGGGATTTCGCGGGCGACCTGCTGCAAGTGAAAACCGACGTCGGCCAGTTCTGGGACTCACTCGCGCCGCTCACGTGTCTGTTCAATCTGCTCATCACCGCCATCGTCGAGCGGCTCGGGCCGACGCTGGACGAACGCGTCGCCCGCAATCGCGAACTGCAAGGCGAACTCAACCAGTTCGATCTCTGAACCTTCATTCACCGCTCATGACCGACCACCGACTCATCGAGATCACGCCCGCGACGCACGGCGTCGACATCGACCTCGTCTACGCGACGCACCGCAATCTCACCGGCAAGCCGATTTACAAAGCCGCGCACTGCCTGCTGCTGGAACCGGCCGAAGCCGCGCTGCGCCATGCAGTGGAACTCGCGCGCAACATCGGTACGACGCTGCGCATTTTCGACGCTTACCGCCCACCGCAAGCGCAACAGGTGTTATGGGACTTTCTGCCGGACCCGACCTATATCGCGGATCTCGGTCGCGGCTCCAATCATAGCCGCGGCACGGCGCTCGATCTGACGCTCGTCGATGCGAACGGCGACGCGCTCGACATGGGCACCGGCTTCGACGCGATGACGATCGAATCAGAGCACTTCCACGCAGGTTTGCCCGAGCCTGTGCAGCGCAATCGCATGCTGCTGCTCGGCGTGATGCACGCCGCGGGCTTTACGCACATCAAGAGCGAATGGTGGCACTACGAGTTGCCGGGCTCGCGCGCTTTGCCGCTGATCGACAACAGCGAAAGCGGCCCGTTGCGTTTGATGTAATCCATCGTGTCTGCAGGTCCGCGTCTTCCCTGGCTTTTAACCATTCCTCACGGAGCGAGTATGAAACTGGTTTTGCGCAATGCGCTGGCGGCGGCCGCCGTCGCGTCGGCTTTGGCGCTGTCGGTGGCGGGCGGCGCTGCCCAGGCGGCGACGCCGAAAGACATGTTCGTCATGGCGACGCTGCTCGACGAATTCACCACGCTCGATCCGGGCGAAATCTACGAACTCGTGCCGGAAGAATACGTTGCGAATACGTACGACCGGCTCGTGCGCGTCGATTTGCGCGATCCGTCGAAATTCAACGGCGACGTCGCGCAATCGTGGACGGTCAGCCCCGACGGTCTCACCATCACGTTCAAGATTCGCCCGGGCCTCAAGTTCCACTCGGGCAATCCGCTCACCGCAGACGACGTCGCGTGGTCGATCCAGCGCGCCGTGCTGCTCGACAAGGGGCCGGCGGCGGTTCTGCAAGGCATCGGCCTCGCGAAAGACAACGTGCTGCAACGCGTGAAGAAGGTGGACGACAGCACGGTCAGCGTGACGACCGATCAGAAATACGCGCCGACTTTCGTGCTCAACGTGCTGGGCTCATGGCCCGCGTCGGTGCTCGACCAGAAGCTGCTGATGTCGCATCAGAAGGGCAACGACTTCGGCAACGACTGGTTGCGCACCAACGAGGCGGGCTCAGGCGCCTACAAGCTGATCAAGTGGACCGCGAACGACAGCATCGTGCTGCAACGCTTCGACGGCTACCGCGTGCCGCTCGCGATGAAACGCATCGTATTGCGCCACGTGCCCGAAGCCGCGAGCCAGCGTCTGCTGCTGGAAAACGGCGACGTCGACGTGGCGCGCGACCTGAGTCCCGACGACCTCGCGACGCTCACCAAAAGCGGCAAGGCGCGCGTAACGGCGGTGCCGCAAGCGACGTTGATGTACCTCGGCCTGAACGTGAAGAATCCGAACCTCGCGAAGCCCGAGGTACAGGAAGCAATGAAGTGGCTGATCGACTACAACGGCATCCAGAATCACGTGGTCAGGTCCACATATAAGGTACACGAAACGTTCCTGCCGGAAGGTTTCCTCGGCACCCTGAACACGAACCCGTATCAGCAGAACGTCGCCAAAGCCCGGGCGCTGCTCGCGAAAGCCGGCCTCGCCAACGGCTTCACGGTGAAGATGGATGTCCGCAACGACTATCCGTACAACGAAATCGCGCAGGCAGTGCAGGCGAATCTCGCGCAGGGCAACATCAAGGTCGAGATCATTCCGGGCGACAACAAGCAGACCCTCGCGAAATACCGCGCCCGTCAGCACGATATCTACATCGGCGAATGGTCCGCGGACTATATCGACCCGCACAGCAACGCCCAGGGCTTCACGTGGAATCCGGACAACGGCGACGGTTCGAGCTACAAGATGCTCGCATGGCGCAACGCCTGGGACATTCCGCAACTGACGAAGGACACCAACGCGGCACTGGCTGAATCGTCGACCGCGAAACGCGCGCAAATGTACCAGGCGATGCAGAAGGAAGTACTGGCGCAATCGCCCTTCGTCATCATGTTCGAGAAGGTCGCGCAGGTGGCGTACCGTCCGGGCGTGAGCGGTCTCGACGTCGGCCCGATCAACGACCTCGTGTCCTATCGCGATCTGAAGAAGCAGTAAGCGTCAGAGCCTGAAGCGCGGCTGTTGCGGCATTCACAACCGCACTTCAGGTAAGGAAAAATTATGTCGACTCCGATCACACCTGTTAGCACGCTGGACCGCGTGCGCGCGCTCTCCGCCGATCACGGCAGCGTGCGCTGGACCTTGCGTCTGCTGCGCTGGGCGCTCACGCTGCTGATTACGTTCATCGGCCTGCTCGCGGTGACGTTCATCATCGGCCGCAAGGTGCCGATCGATCCGGTGCTGGCGGTGCTCGGCGACCGCGCTTCCGCGCAGGCGTATGCGGCGATGCGTATCGAACTCGGTCTCGACAAGCCCCTCGCGGTGCAATTCCTGATCTACGTGCGCGACGTGCTGCACGGCAATCTCGGCATGTCGCTCCTAACGGCGAATCCGGTGATCGACGACATCAAGCGCGTCTTCCCCGCCACGCTCGAACTCGCGACCTTATCGACGATTCTCGGCGTGCTGGTCGGCGTGCCGCTCGGCGTGATCGCCGCGGTTCGTCATAACCGCTGGATCGATCATGTCGCGCGTTTCGTCGGCCTGATCGGCAGTTCAGTGCCGGTGTTCTGGCTCGGCCTGATGGGCCTGCTGCTGTTTTACGCGAAGCTGCATTGGGTGTCCGGTCCCGGCCGCATCGATCCGGTATTCGACGGTATGGTCGATACGCATACCGGCAGCCTGCTGATCGACGCGCTGCTCGCCAGCGAATGGGACGTGTTTTTCAACGCCGTGTCGCATATCGCGTTGCCCGCCGCGATTCTCGGCTATTACTCGGTCGCCTATTTGAGCCGCATGACACGCTCGTTCATGCTCGATCAGCTAAGCCAGGAATACATCACGACGGCGCGCGCGAAGGGTCTGCCCGAGCGCCGCGTGATCTGGCGTCATGCATTCGGCAACATCGCCGTGCCGCTCCTCACCGTGATAGCGCTTGCGTACAGCTATCTGCTCGAAGGCTCGGTGCTCACCGAAATCGTATTCGCGTGGCCCGGCATCGGTTCATACCTGACCGGCGCATTGCTCAACGCCGACATGAACGCGGTGCTCGGCAGCACGCTCGTGATCGGCATCACCTTCATCGCCCTCAACCTGCTGACCGACGCGCTCTACCGCGTGTTCGATCCGCGCGCCCGTTGATGTTCCGGAGAGTCACGCCGTGCTTCCTTCCACCGACGATTCAACGCAGGACTGACCGATGAACGCACCACCCCGACACTGGAAAGACTGGCTGCTGAGCGACACGCCAGGCTCGCGCAAACAGGCCGCGCTCGGGCTCGCGTATCGGCGCTGGCGGCGTTTCACCGGCAATCCGCTGTCGGTGTTCGGCTTCGTGATTCTGGCGTTGCTGATTATCGTCGCGGCGGTCGCGCCGCTACTTGCGCCGCACGATCCGTTGCAGCAGGTGCTGGCGGACCGCTTGCTGCCGCCGGGTTCCGTCTCGCATTGGCTCGGCACCGATCAGCTCGGACGCGATATTCTTTCGCGCCTGATTGACGGCTCGCGCCTGACGCTGTCGATCGCCATCCTCGTGGTCGTGATCGTCGTGCCGGTCGGTTTGGCGGTGGGCACCACGGCGGGCTTCTTCGGCGGCTGGATCGATAACGTGCTGATGCGCATCACCGACATCGCCCTCGCCTTTCCGAAGATCGTGCTGGCGCTCGCCTTCGCCGCCGCGCTCGGCCCCGGCGTGATCAATGCGGTGATCGCGATTTCGATTACCGCGTGGCCCGCCTATGCGCGGCTCGCGCGCGCCGAAACGCTGCGCATCGTGCAAGCGGACTTCATGCACGTCGCGCGTTTGCAGGGCGCCTCGCGCCTGCGCTTGCTGCTGCGCTGCGTGATGCCGTTGTGTTCGTCGTCTGTGATCGTGCGCGCGACGCTCGACATGGCCGGCATCATTCTGACGGTCGCCGGTCTCGGCTTTCTCGGGCTGGGCGCGCAGCCGCCCAGCCCGGAATGGGGCTTCATGGTGGCATCGGGGCGCAACGTATTGCTCGACGCCTGGTGGGTCGCGACGATTCCCGGCTTCGCCATTCTCCTCGTGAGCCTGTCGTTCAATCTGCTCGGCGACGGCTTGCGCGACGTCTTCGATCCGCGCCACGGAGGCTGAAAATGAACGCCGATTCCAATCAGGCTCTGTGCGAAATCGACGATCTGCGCGTGGGCTTTCGTGGCCACGACGGCACGTTGACCGAAGCCGTGCGCGGCCTTTCGCTGACCGTCAACAAGGGCGAACGGCTCGGCATCGTCGGCGAATCGGGTTCGGGCAAATCGTTGACCGGGCGCGCATTGCTCGGTTTGCTGCCGCCCGCCGCGCAGTGCACGGCGAAAACGCTGCGCTTTCACGGCCAGGATCTGCTCGCCATGCCGCCGCGCAAACGGCGCCGCCTGTGCGGCCAGCAGATGGGCATGATTCTGCAGGACCCCAAATATTCGCTCAACCCGGTGATGACCGTGGCGCAGCAAATGCGCGAGGCGTTCGCGTTGCACGATCCGAAACTGGGCCGCAAAGCGATGCGCGCAAAGATCGTCGCCGCGCTCGCCGCCGTGCATATCCGCCATCCCGAACGGGTCGCGGATGCGTATCCGCACGAACTGTCCGGCGGCATGGGCCAGCGCGTGATGATCGCGATGATGGTCTCTTCGGGACCGCGATTGCTGGTCGCCGACGAACCCACCAGTGCGCTCGACGTGCTGGTCTCCGTGCAAGTGCTCGGCATTCTCGATGAAATGATCGCGAAGCACGACACCGGCCTGATTCTGATCAGTCACGATCTGCCGCTGGTGATGTCGTTCTGCGACCGCGTCGTCGTGATGTACGCGGGACGTGTGGTCGAAACCTGCGCGGCGCGCGATCTGGCGCATGCGCAGCATCCTTATACGCGCGGCCTGCTGGCCGCCAATCCGCCGCTCGTCGACCCGCCGGACGAATTGCCCGTGCTCGCGCGCGACCCGGCTTGGCTCACGCAATCCACGGGAGCGCCGGCATGATCGACGTTCAGGAAGCGCAAATCCGCTTCAAGACGAAAACCGGCTATTTCAACGCCGTGAAAGACGCCAGTTTTCATGTCGGCGACGGCGAGGTATTCGGCCTTGTCGGCGAATCGGGTTCCGGCAAGTCGACCATCTTGCGGGCGCTGTCGGGGCTCACGCCGCTGGCCGGCGGACGCATGCAGGTCGGACGGCATGTATTGGGCGAGAAGATCGACCGCTCGTTCAGACGCGACGTGCAAATGGTGTTTCAGGACCCGTACGCGTCGCTGCACCCGCGCTTCACCGTCGATCAGACGCTGCGCGAGCCGCTGGCGATCAACGGCATCGACCGGCAGGAAGAGCGCATCGTGCAAGCCTTGCTCGAAGTCGGGCTCGGGCCGGCGTTCCGATTTCGCTATCCTCATCAGCTTTCGGGCGGCCAGCGCCAGCGTGTGGCGATCGCGCGCGCGTTGATCGTCGAACCGCGCGTGCTGCTGCTCGACGAGCCGACCTCCGCGCTCGACGTTTCCGTGCAGGCTGAAATTCTCAATCTGCTGCGGCGCCTGCATCGTGAACGCAAGCCGACCATGGTGCTGGTCAGCCATAACCTCGCGGTGGTCGGCTTTCTCTGTCAACGCGTCGCGGTGATGCGCAACGGCGAGATCGTCGAGGAGCGCGATATCGCCCAGATTCGCGCGCAGCAGGTCGAGCATGAATACACGCGCAGTTTGTTGCTCGCCACTGACGGGTATCAGCGCAAGGCTGTCGAAGTAATCGGCGTGGACGCGGCGTTATAGGTTTTCAGTTCAGGGCGCCGTCGTCGCGGCGGCCCCCGCTTGTGATACGCGTCGCTAATCCATTCGTCGCCGGGCATGCCAAGCTTCGGGTCGCGTCTTCAAATGCCGTCGCCTCCTTCTGCGCCCCCCGCCCGTAAGCTTCCCACCGCCATTCGCAAAATCATCTCTCAGGAAAAACGCGCATTTTGATTGCAATGCGATTACTTGCATTTCAATGCGATTTTTTTGCTTTTATGCTTTTCCCAGACCCGCTGGCCTCCCCCATTGGACTCGAAGTCAACGCCCGATCAAGGAACCGGAAATGAACCCTGTCGCGCCCTTGTTAGCTATCCTGAGAACCGAGCTCGGCACGAATGCGGTCCTGACCGACGAGGCCGACCTCGACGGTTTCACCGAGGACTGGCGCGGCCGCTACAAGGCGCCGGCGGCCTGTGTCGTGATGCCGTCCACGACGGCGCAGGTGTCCGCGGTGGTTCGCCTGTGCGCGGCGCATGGCGTGCCGGTTCTTCCGCAAGGCGGCAACACGAGCCTGTGCGGCGGCGCGGTGCCAGCGAGCGAGGGTGTTCGGCCCGTCATCGTCAATCTGTCGCGGATGCGGCGCATTCGCTCGATCGACGCCGCCAACGGTTCGATGGAAGTCGAAGCCGGCTGCGTGCTGAAGACCGTGCAGGATGCGGCCGCGGCGCAGCAGCGCCTCTACCCGGTGAGTCTCGGCGCAGAAGGCTCGTGCCAGATCGGCGGCAATCTGGCGACGAATGCGGGCGGCACCGGCGTCTTGCGCTACGGCAATACGCGCGACAACGTACTCGGCGTCGAAGTCGTGCTCGCGGACGGCACCGTATGGAACGGCCTGCGCGCGCTGCGCAAGGACAATACCGGCCTCGATCTGAAGCATCTGTTCATCGGCACCGAAGGCACGCTCGGCATCATCACTGCGGCCACGCTGAAGCTGCATCCGCTGCCGACGCATCACGCGCTCGCGTGGTTCGCGCCGGTCGATCCGGCGGCCGCGCTGCGCATTCTCGGCATGTTTCAGGCCGCGTGCGGTTCGCGGCTCAGCGCGTTCGAGATGATCAACCGCCGTCAACTCGAACTCGTCATCGAACAGGTGCCCGAGCGCCGCAATCCGCTCGGCGACCTGCACGACTGGCACGTGCTGGTCGAACTCGCGGACACGCGCGGCGGCGGCGAGATGGCCGAACTGCTGCAACACACGCTCGAAGAAGCTGCGCAAGCGAACCTCATCGTCGACGCGGTACTCGCCAGCAACGACACGCAACGCGCCGCGCTTTGGGAAATTCGCCACAGCGTGTCCGAAGGGAACAAGAAAGGCGGCGTGGGCTTGACCACCGATTGCGCCGTGCCGGTGTCCGCCGTGCCCGCTTTCATCGAGCAGGCCACCCGCGCGGTCCATGAACTCGTCGACGGTCTCGACATCGTGATCGTCGCCCATCTCGGCGACGGCAACGTGCACTTCATCCCCTTCTTCACGTTCGACGCCTGGCGCGCACTCGCCGACCCAGCCGCGATGGCCGTCGTGATGCGCCGTTGCGTGAACGACATCGCGCACGAATTGCACGGCACCTTCAGCGCCGAACACGGCGTCGGCCAGACCGGGCTCAGCGAAATGGCGCATTACAAATCCGTCGCCGAACTCGCGCTGATGCGCGCGGTGAAGCAGGCGCTCGACCCGCACCGGCTATTCAACCCCGGCCGTCTGCTGCCCTGACGCCCCTTCCCTGTTGTGTTGCCCCTGTTGCGCCGTACGCGCGGCTTGAGCTTTCGCATTTCCGGCCTTTCCTCTTCTCCTGGAGTCGTCATGAAAAAGCAGACCACACGCCATCAGATTCAGCAACCCGGCCGCCGCGCGGCCATCAAGACGGCGCTGGCAGGGACGGCGGCAGTCGCGTTCCCGTTCGTCTGGACGCCGTCGCGCGCGGCCGGCAAGCGGATCGTGATTCGCGACGACGGCGGCATCTACACGAAGGCCTACGGCGCAGCGTTCTACCGGCCCTTCACGGAGAAGACCGGCATCGAAGTGGTCGGCGTGCAGGCGAACGCCGAGCCGACCGCGTTGATCAGGAGCATGGTCGAGACCGGCAGCTACACATGGGACATGGCGAAGATCAGCCAGCCGGCGATTCTTCTGTTGACCGGCGGCGGCAAGGAATATCTGGAGAAGCACGGCCTCGAAGCCGATCCGGTGATATCGAGGATCCCGAAGCAATACATGTCACCGTACGGTGTCGCCACCAACATCTACACCACCGTGCTCGCCTATCGCACCGACGCGTTCAAGGGCCGCAAGGCGCCCACGTCATGGGCCGACATGTGGAACGTGAAGGACTTCCCGGCGCGCCGCGGCCTGCGCAAGTATCCGTTCGACACGATGGAGCAGGCATTGATGGCCGACGGCGTGCCGACCGGGCAAGTCTATCCGTGCAATCTCGACCGCGGCTTCGCCAGCCTCGGCAAGATATCGAAGCACGTCGACGTGTGGTGGACCACCGGCGCGCAAGTCGAGCAGATGCTGGGCTCGGGCGAAGTGGACATGATCAGCACGTGGGTGTCGCGCGCGCAATCGGCGATCGCCAACGGGGCGCCGGTGGCTATTGTCTGGAACCAGAACATCTGGGGCGTCGATAACTGGTCGATCCTGAAGGGCACGCCGAATGCCGATGCGTGCCGCGAGTTCATCAAGTTCGCCTCTGATCCGAAACGCCAGGCCACACTCGTCGACTACTTCCCGGCCGGGCTCACGCAGCCGGAAGCGTTCAACTTCATCAAGCCGGAGATCGCGAAAAACTGCCCCACTTATCCGCAGAACATGACCAACGGCCTGCATATCGACGCGAAGTACTGGCAGGAAAACCAGAGTGTCGCGCTCGAACGGTTCAACCGCTGGATCCTGACGTAAGCGCGCGCCGCCGATTCCTGTCACCTTTTCACGGAGGCCGATTTCATGTCCGCTTCGAATCTTCAGATCGCAGGGCTGTGCAAACGTTATGGCGACTTCGTCGCGCTCGCGCCGACCAGTCTCGACGTCGCCGAGGGCGAATTCCTGACCTTGCTCGGACCGAGCGGCTCGGGCAAGACCACGCTGCTCAGCCTGATCGCCGGCCTCGCTCAACCCGACGAAGGACAGATCCGCATCAACGGCGCCGACGTGACCTATGGCGCGCCGTATGAACGCGACATCGGCATGGTGTTCCAGAATTACGCGTTGTTTCCGCACATGACGGTCGCGCAGAACATCGCGTTTCCGCTGCAGATGCGCAAGCTCGACGCGAAGGCGACTCACGCCAAGGTGATGCAGGCGCTGGAAATGGTGCATCTGCCGCACGTCGCGCACCGTTTCCCGCGCGAACTCTCCGGCGGCCAGCAGCAGCGGATCGCGCTCGCGCGCTGCATGGTCTACCGCCCGTCGATCATCCTGATGGACGAACCGCTCGGCGCGCTCGACAAGAAACTGCGCGATCACATGCAGCTCGAAATCAAGCGCATTCATCGCGAACTCGGCACGACGATCGTCTACGTCACGCACGACCAGGAAGAAGCGATGACCATGTCGGACCGCATCTGCCTGATGAACGCGGGCTCGATCGCGCAACTGGGCACGCCGGCCGATCTGTACTTCCGGCCGAACAGCGTGTTCGTCGCGGACTTTCTCGGCGAGTCGAATTTGCTCGACGCGATCGTCACGGACCGCAGCGGCGATCAGGTGCAGATCAGCGTGCAAGGCGTCGCGCAAGGCCACGCAATGGCCTACGACCCGGTGATCGGCAACGGCAAGCCCGTCAAGCTGATGCTGCGTCCGCAGAACCTGCGCGTGCACGACGGCGCGAGCGATGAGTCGGGCAATGGCGGCACTTTGTCGGCAAGGCTCACCGACATCATGGTGACCGGCAGCATGACCAAGCTTTATCTGCAGCCGCCCGCGGCCGACGCCGCGCCGCTCGTCGCCGCCTTCCCCACCAACCGTTTCGGCAGCCGTTACGAAGTCGGGCAAACGCTCGGCCTGTCGTGGCTCGCCGCCGACGCCGTCGCGATCGCGGGGTAAGCGATGAATCATTCCGCTCTCGGCGCACACTCTTCGCAGCCCGCGCAATCCACCCAGCCTGTGCCGCGCCGGCCGACATGGCGCAGGTGGCTGCGTCCCGGCGCCAAGGGCGCGCCGCTCGTCGTGCTGCTGCTCGTGATGCTCGTCTATCCGGTCGGCCAGCTTCTGCTGCTGAGCATTCACAACGACAGCGGCTTCACATTCACCGAATACAAGCGGCTCTTCGCCTCGTCCGTGTATGTGGACGTGCTGCTGATCACCTTGAAGGTGTCGCTATGGACCACGTTCTTCTCGGTGCTGACCGGCTACCCGATCGCGTATCTGATCTCGTCGCTGACGCGTAAACGCAAGAACCGCCTGCTCTTCTGGGTGCTGCTGTCGTTCTGGACCAGCTTTCTCGTGCGCACGTTCGCATGGGTCGTGCTCCTCGGGCGCAATGGCGTCGTCAATCAGGTGCTGCTCAAGCTCGGCATCATCGACGAACCGTTGAGCCTGCTCTATCACTTCTCCAGCGTGATCGTCGGCATGGTGCACGCGCTGATGCCGCTCGCGGTGCTGACCATGCTGTCGGTCATGGAGAACATCGATCGCCGCCTGACGAGCGCGGCGGCCACGCTCGGCGCGCGGCCCGGCACCGTGTTCTGGAAGGTATATTTTCCGCTGTCGTTGCCAGGCGTCGCGGCCGGCGCGCTGATGGTGTTCGTCACCGCGATCGGCTTCTTCATTACGCCGACCCTGCTCGGCGGCCGCCATCAAACGATGATCACGCAACTGATCATCGATCAGGTGATGCAGGCGCTGAACTGGGGTTTCGCCGGCGCGATCTCCGTGCTGCTGCTCGCCGTCGTGCTGATCGTATTTCTCGTGTACGACCGCATGTTCGGTCTCTCGACCATGGCGGGCGAAAGCGCGGACGCCAAGGGCTCACGCACCGGCCGCGGCTGGAGCCGCAAACTCGGCGACCTGATCCTGACCTCGCTCGGCAACGCCACCGATGCCCTGCTCGCCCTGCTGCCCAGGCAGCGCAAGGGCAGCAGGCAAGCCGCCTCCGGCAGCGGCGCAAGCCTGACGCTGCGCGTGGTCGTGTTTGCGCTGCTGGTGTTCCTCACCGCGCCGGCGTTCCTGATGATCCCGCTGTCATTCGATTCTGCCTCGGGACTCACGTGGCCGCCGCACGGTTTTTCGCTGCAATGGTATCGGCAGATCGTCGATTCGCCGCTGTGGATGCAGGCGATCACGCGCTCGATGCTCGTTGGTATCGGCACCGGTTTGCTGTCGATGCTGATCGGCACGCCCGCCGCGTTCCTGCTCGCGCGCGGCGGCATGCGCGGCAAGGCGGCCATGCTCGCGTTCGTGCTGGCGCCCATCGTCGTCCCGCGGATGATCGTCGCCGTCGGCATCTTCTATTTCTTCGCGAAGATCGGACTGGTGGGCTCGTCGCTCGGCCTCGTCCTCGCTCACACCACGGTCGCGGTGCCTTACGTGGTGATCACGATGATGGCTGTGCTGCGCAACTACGACACGCGCCTCGACCTCGCCGCGCAAAGCATGGGCGCGAGGCCGTGGGCCACGCTGCGCCGCATCACGTTCCCGATTCTCGGCGCGGGCTTGATGTCGTCGTTCCTGTTCGCGTTCGCGACCTCGTTCGATGAACTGACGATCGCGCTGTTCACCTCGGGCGGCATGAGCACGACCTTGCCCAAGCAGTTCTGGGACGAAATCACGATGCAGATTTCGCCGGTCATCGCCGCCGTGTCGACTTGTCTTTTCATCTTTATCGCCGCGCTCATCTGGGTCGCGGACCGTTTGCGCCGTCGCAGCCTCGCGGCCTGAAAACCCATCCAATCACAGAGACTCTTCATGCTTTCTGCACAACAACTGCGTGGCGTTCTGCCGGCCATTCCGACGCCGGTCAACACCGACGACACGGTCGACATCGGCGCGGCTCGTATCTTGATGCGCTATCTGCTCAAGCAGGGCGTGGACGGCGTCGTGCCGCTCGGCGGCACCGGCGAATACGGCGCACTGGCGCGTGCCGAGCGTATCCGCATGGCAGGCATCGCCGCCGAGGAAGCGGCGGGACGTATCCCCGTCATCGCGGGCGTGCTCGACCCCGGATACCACGACGCGATGCAGGCGGGCAAGGAATTCGCCGCGGCGGGCGCGGACGGCTTGCTGGTGCTGACGCCCTACTACACGAATCCGACGCAACGCGGCATTCGCGACTACTTCCTGCGCTACGCGGACGAGTCGCCGTTGCCGATCCTGATCTATGAGATTCCGTATCGCACGCGCATTTCGATCGCGCCGGAAGTGCTGCACGAATTGTCGAAGCACGAGCGGATCATCGGCATGAAGGCGTGCAATACCGACATGTGGCACTTTCTGCGCACGGTTGCCGGTGTCGATGAATCATTCTCCGTGTTGAGCGGCGAAGATACGCTGTTCCCGTTGCATGTCGCGGCGGGCGCGCGTGGCGGCATCGTCGTGACGGCCAGCCTGTTGCCGAGCGCCTGGCGCAAGATCCATCAACTCGCCGTCGACGGTAAGACGCAAGAGGCCCTCGCGTTGCACCGCTCGCTGATTCCGCTGATGAATCTCGCGTTTGCCGAGACCAATCCGGGGCCGATGAAATCGGTAATGGATCTGATCGGCGTGCATGCGCCCACGATGCTCGCGCCGCTGGTGGAGGCGGCGCCGGAGGTGTCGGCGAATCTGCGGATCGAACTGGAAAAACAGCTCGACCTCTTCGAGCGGCGGCTGTAATCGATCAGCGCTGATAGCCGGCGAGCCGCGATTTCGAAATCGACGTTGCGGCCACCTGCACATGTTGCGCGAGTTCGGCTTCGACCTTCTCGCGCGACCAGCGCGACGTCGGCACCGAGATGTTGATGGCGGCCACGCCCATGCCGCCGTGATCCGTCACCGGCGCGGCCACGGAAATATCGCCGAGCACGGTTTCGTTCTCGATCACCGCGTAGCCGCGCCGCGCGACCTTGCGCACGCGTTCGAGCAGTTTGTCGGGATTGGTTTCCGTGTAGTGCGTGAGCGGATCGAGGCGCGTTTGCGCGAGGATTTCGCGGACCCGCTCGTCGGACAGACGCGACAGGATCGCGATGCCGGCGGCGGTGAACATGGCCGGCAAGCGCGCGCCGACCACGATGTCGATGTTGACCAGATGCTGGCCCGGAAAACGCGCGACGAACACGATGTCGTGACCGTCGAGCTCCAGCAGATTGGTGGTTTCGCCGAGGCGCCGGCTGATGTCGAGCAGATACGGCGACGCCTTGTCGATCAGCTCGTTGGCGCGCACGTAGTTGTAGGAGAACTGCAGGACTTTCGTGGTGAGACCGTAGTTGCGTGTATCGGGGATGCGGTAAAGATAGCCGAGCGCTTCCAGCGTATGCACGAGACGCTGCGTCGCGCTGCGGTCGAGACCCGACGCTCTTGCGATATCGACAAGCGTCATGTGACGGCTTGGGCCGTCGAAAGCATGCAGCACCTGAAACGCCTTTTCGGTCGAGCCGACGAAAAGCGACGAGCGAGGGGTCTCCTGATCGGCGCCCTTGATCTTGCGGGCTGTGCCTTTGGCGTGTTCTGACATGGCGGTGTCGTGGTCCCCAGGATAGATCGAATGGCAGTTATCTCGATTGTAATGCGATTGAATCGAACAGCGTCGGCAATTTTGAAGTCCGCGGAGACTCCATGCTTTCATGCGTAGCTGATTACAAATCGCGATGCGCTTGCTCGGCTGTGACGCGCTGACTCACCTGGGGCCGGGGTGGGTCGAGCGCGAACCGCATCGGTATGACAGCGTCCAGACGCACCCGCTACGCCAACACATCCGCGAACACGCGATTCGCCAGGCGGTTCGAATCCGTACCGCTGTTCAGCACGCCGACCGTCTTCAGGTCGTCGGCATACAGCGAGATTTCCTTCTTGAACGCATCGCCCACCGGATGATGGCGATCGGTATGGCTCTTGAGCATCGCCGTCAATTGCCCGACGTCGGCGGACGGCGTGTAAGCCGAGAAAATCGCCGCCGCATCCGCCGGATGATTGGCGGTCCACTCCGTCGCTTCGAGCAATGCCTGAGTCAATGCCTGCGCGGTGACACGATCCTTTCGCACGAGCGAGCCGCGCACGCCGAGCACGCAGCAGGAACGCGTCTGGTATTCGCCGCACAGGTTATTCGACACCTCGTAAAGATGATCGGACTCGCGGATCGTCCAGATGGTCGGATCGCCGTCCGCGATGGCCTGCACTTCGCCTTTCTTCAACGCCTCGCCCAGCAGGTTGGCCGGGTACTGGCGCCAGTTCACGTCGCGCTCGGGATCGACACCGATCTTCTTCAGCACGATGGCGAAGAAATTTTTGGTGGGACTCGCCATGTCGCTGACGCCGATCGTGCGGCCCTTCAGCCCCGCCACGTCGACGATGCCCGACGAGCGCGTGGCCAGCAAACGCATGCAGCCGCCGTGAATGCCGGCAGTTAGTTTCACGTCGAAGCCCTGCTCCAGCGGCTTGATCCAGCGCAGCGCCATGCCGACGCCCGCATCGGATTTTCCTGTGGCGATGGCCTCGAGCAACTGATCGGTCGAACCGGAAAAATTGATTAGTTCGACATCCAAACCATGTTGTCGAAAGAAGCCTTGCTTCACCGCAACCGCGACGGGCGCGGTGCAGATCGCGCCCGCATTCCACGAGAGCTTGAGCGGCTTGAGCGGCGCTTGCCCCGCCTGGGCGAGGGCGCGCGACGCCGCCAGGCTCAGCGCCGTGCCACCGAACGCCACGGCGCCGGCGCTCAAGGCTGTCTTGCGCAGCCATGCGCGACGGGCGAGGCTTGGCGGAGATTCATCGTAGGGATTCATTTTGTTGTTCCTCTGGTCGTTCGATTGTTTTATTCGATTCAGGTATCGAGTCCGAGCTGCGCGAGCACTTCGCGGCGCAACGCCACCAGCTTCGGATCGTCACGATGACGCGGATATGGCGCGTCGTTGCGCACTTCGGCCACGACACGCGCCGGCCGTTCGCTGAAGACGATCACGCGGTCGGCGAGCAACAAGGCCTCTTCCACGTCGTGCGTCACCAGCAGCACGGAAAAGCGCGCGGCTCGCCACAGTCGCGCGAGTTCCCCTTGCATGCGGATACGGGTGAGCGAATCGAGCTTGCCGAACGGTTCGTCCAGCACCAGCAGCGCTGGATCGTTGACCAGCGCGCGCGCCAACGCGACCCGCTGCGCCATGCCGCCCGACAACTGATGCGGAAACGCCTCGGCGAAATCGCTCAGGCCGACCAGCTCCAACGCCGCGTCGATCCTTTGCCGCACGCGCTCGTCTTGCGGGCCGCCGCGCCGGGCGAAGCGTTTGCGCTGCGCCTGCGGACCGATGCCGACGTTGCCGCGCACCGTGCGCCACGGATACAAGGTCGGGTCCTGAAACACCACCACGCGCGACGGGTCCGGCCCTGTGATCGCCGCGCCGTCGGCATGCAGCGTGCCCTGCGTCGGCGTATCGAGCCCCGCGACGAGACGCAGCAGCGTCGACTTGCCACACCCGCTCGGGCCGAGCAGCGCGACAAATTCGCCGGGCTCGACGGTGAAGCTCACGTCCTGCAACACAGGCAACGCGGCGCCACGCAGCGCGAATTGATGACTGACGTGACGCACGTCGATGCGCGCGCCGTCGCTGACCGGCGCCAGCGCGGCGGATCGATTCAGTACTTCGGGCACGGCTACCATTTGAGCAATCCTTTTTGCCAGACCAGCAAGCGGTCGCGCAGACGAAACAGCAACGTGATGAGGCCGGAGCACATCAACGCCATCACCAGCAGCGCCGCATACATGTTCGAATACGCCGCCCAGCCTTGCGCCCATTGCAGATACCAGCCGAGCCCCGCTTTTACACCCATCATCTCGGCGACGATCAGCACCGAAAACGATGCGCCGAGCCCCATGAACAGGCCGACGAACACCGAGGGCAGCGCCGCGGGAATCGCGACTCGCAGGATCAGAAAACCGGGTCTCGCGCCGAGCGTGCGCGCGATGTCGTAGTACGCCGAATTGACGCCGGCCACGCCTGACCACGTCAGCACGGCAACCGGAAACGCGGTCGCCAGCGCGATCAGAAACACGCTCGCGCTAAAGCTCGACGGAAAAAAGAAGAACGCGAGCGGCAGCCACGCGGTGGCCGGCAACGGTCCGATCAGCCGCAACACCGGGTGCACCCAGTAGCTGACGGCCTGCGACCAGCCGATGCTCACGCCCGTCACGAACCCCGCGGCCGCGCCGAGCAGGTAGCCGTAGGCGAGCAATCCAAACGAATGGACGACGCTCGTGCCCAGCCGCGGATAGTCATCCAGATAGACGCCGATCAGCGCCTGCGGTGGCGCAAAAAACGGCCGCGGCAGCCATTCGAGTTGGGCCGTGACGACTTCCCATGCGCTGACGCCGAGCGCCAGCGCGAGCAGCCACGGCATGGCGCCGAGCCAGGCACGGGTGCGTGCAGCGCGCGCCGTTGCAGGGTTCGACGATTCATTGCGCCATCCTGCAACGCCCGTCGCGATGGCGAATGCGGCAAGCACGAGTTTTAGCGCGACGAATTCTTTCGTGTAGGGCCAGTCGTCGAGACTGGGCCACCACGCGGTAAGCGCGGCGCTGCCAAGCCATGCCACGGCGGCAAGACTTGCGCTCGGCACACCGCGTGACAACCGACGACGCCTGGCGTTGTCGTTGCCGCCGCTTTGGTGCGCCTCGCCCGCGCCTCGCGTCGCAATCGTTTCGAACTGGGTGGACATGATGGTTCCGGGCTCCTCTCGTTTCAATTGATGCAATCGTCCTTGATCGCCATGGACCGCCGCTGATCGACGGCGCGCTTTTCAGGCGGCGTGGACTTTGTCGGCATGCCAGACACGGTGCGCGT
Organism: Paraburkholderia sp.; assembly: GCA_035636295.1. Lineage (GTDB taxonomy): Bacteria > Pseudomonadota > Gammaproteobacteria > Burkholderiales > Burkholderiaceae > Paraburkholderia. Next base: position 17,066 of record DASPZL010000168.1, on the reverse strand, counting down.
AGATCGATTCATCGAACTCGGCCGGGATGTCGCCGTTGATACGCGCTTCATGCAGATCCAGATCGGCAAGAAACAGATCGCGGCTGATTCGCTGCACCACGGCGGGAATGTCCCGCTTCATGCTCGGCACGTCGCCGACCGGCAGGCCGAAACTCACGAAAGCGCCCGGGTTATAGACATGGATGTCGCGCAGATAAGGCGCGCTACCGGGGACTTTCTCGAGATATTCGAGCGCCGCGCCGAGATACGGATGCGCGCCAAGGTAGTCGTCGGCGTCGCCGGCAGGCGCGGCATATTGATCGCGCCACAGACGGATATGCGATGCGATCCCGTTCAGTTCCGCGCGCCGGGCGGGGTCGACGAAATAGCCGGTGCCCGAGATCACGAAGTCGAACTCGAACGACTCACCGGCGGCGCTCGCGTGAATTCGTCCGCCGGTATCGCGTGCCTCGTCCCATTGCGTGCCGAGATGCAGATGAAACTCGCTAAAGCGTGTGGCGCGCTCGATCGCATCGGGCGGCGGCGTCGAACCGAAGCGGCGAAAGCGCCGTGCCTGCGCCCAACGCACGGCATCGGGCAACGCGTGATAGTTGTCGTAGGCGCCGGGATACGCGCGGGTTCGCGTGATCGGCACCGAGGAAATCGCGTGGCGCCGCGCGAACAGATGCACTTCGGCGGCACCCGCTTCGAGCGCGGTGCCGGCGGCGTCGAACGCGGACGCGGCGCTGCCGAGCACCGCGACGGATTTGCCGCGCAGCGTCGCGAACTCGATTTCGCCGGACGTGTGCGCATGCAACGAATCAGGCAGATGCCTGACGACCTCTGGAATGAACGCGCCACCATTGCCGGCCACGCCGTTGCCGAGCACGATCTTGCGCGCGGTCTCGACGGTATGGCGCAGCCCGTCGGCGTCGCGAATCTCGAGGTGAAGACGGAAGTGTGATTCCGCCGGCTCGATACGTGTCAAGCGCGTGCCGTAGCGAATCGGAATGTCGAGAAAGCGCCGATACCAGCGCAGATAGTCGGCCCAATGCGTGCGGGGAATCCGGTCGATCCGCGCGTACGCTTGAACGCCGAAGCGCGCCTCATACCACGCCTGAAAACTCAAACCGGGCAAGCCGCTTTCGGGACCCACGAGCGACTTCGGCGTGCGCAGCTTGTTCATGCGCGCGCGCGTGAGCCACACCCCTGCCCGGCTTTCGTCCGGCGCGGCGTCGATCACCGCCACCCGGCCGATGCCGGCGCGCCTGAGCGCAAAGGCGAACGCGCTACCGGTTTGACCGCCGCCGACAACGACGACGTTGTGGTCGATGCCCGCGCGATCGGGCACCCAGTTCTCCGGCGCGGGACCGAGTAGTCGGAGCGTGTCGAGTGCGGCCTGGTCGGGGTTCGCGGCGTGCGTCATGGTGTGGTTGATGTCGGTCTTGAGGAATGGGCGGCATGTAGGCTGCTGCAAGCACGGGATGGACGAATTGCAGCCGTGCGCGTTGCCCTGGTTGCGCAGTATCGCGGTGTTGCACGCACGTCCCAACCAACAAATTTCGCTTTGCTTATTTTTTTGAAGATTCGTGTTTGCAAATTCGCTTCACGCTATAGCGCGGATTGCGTCAATCAGGCATCGATGAATGCCGCGCCGTCAATGTGAAAAATCATTCGGCAGCGGCCCGCATGCGGTGCGATTCGAACTTCTGCTGATTTTCTTAGTTGCAAAGATTGGTTGGATTCGAGCGCCGGCGAATCTAACGTGTAGTACCGGTTGCCGGTGACGCAGCCAGAGACGCCTTTTGCCCAGGAGCCTTGCATGAGCGCAGCAGCATTGCAGGAAGCGCAGTCGATCGAAATCAAACCGCTTTCCGCGCACATCGGCGCGGAAATTCACGGCGTCGATCTCACTCAGCAACTAAACGCGCGTCAGATCGCGGACATTCGCGCGGCGCTTTTGAAGTGGCGCGTCGTGTTCTTTCGTGAACAGTTTCTGACGCACGAGCAGCACATCGCTTTCTCGGCGCAGTTCGGCGAGTTGACGTTAGGGCATCCGGTGTTCGGTCATGTGGACGGCCACCCCGAGATCTATTCGATCTCGAAGTATCGCCAGGCGACGCGTTTCGAGGGACAGGCGCTGCTGCGTCCATGGACGGGCTGGCATACCGATGTGACGGCGGCCGTCAATCCGCCGTGGGCATCGATCCTGCGCGGCGTGACCATTCCGCCTTATGGCGGCGACACGCAATGGACCAATCTGGTCGCCGCTTATCACAAGCTTTCCGCCCCGCTGCGGGCATTCGTCGACGGTTTGCGCGGCGTTCACCGCTTCGCGCCGCCGGCCGGCGCGAGCGGCACCGAGGCATATGTCAAAGCCGTCGAACAGCGTGTGCTCGTCACCGAACATCCGCTCGTGCGCGTTCATCCGGAAACCGGCGAACGCGCGCTCTACGTCAGCCCGAGTTTTCTCAAGTCGATAGCCGGCGTCACGCCGCGCGAGAGCCAGGTGTTGCTCGAACTACTGTGGGAACACGTCACGCGGCCGGAATTCACGGTGCGCTTCAAGTGGGAAGCCGGCAGCATCGCCTTCTGGGACAACCGCGCCACCGCTCACCTTGCGCCCATCGATATTTTCGATCTCGACTTCGACCGGCAGTTGTATCGCACGACGCTCGTGGGCGACGTGCCGGTGGGACCGGACGGCAAACAGTCCGTTGCGATCGAGGGCTCGCCTGTCGGCGCCGCTGCCGCGCTCGCGCTGAATTGAGCATTCGCATTCCGTTCCCTATCTCTTCTCTTTTCCATTCCCGCATGCGCTATCTCAGTCTGCTGAAATCCCTTGCCGTCGCGGCGGCTCTTTCGTTCGCCGCGATGCACGCCTATGCCGACAAACCCGCGGTGATCCGCATCGGCGTCGCGCAGCAAGGCGCGGGCGATCCGCCCACCTTCGGCGGCTCGCCCGCGGCCACCGTGCAATTGCAGCAGTTGCTCGAAAAGGAATTCGCCGCCGACGGCATCAAGGTCGAATGGCTGTTCTTCAAAGGCGCCGGGCCGGCGGTCAACGAAGCGATCGCCGACAAGTCGCTCGACTTCGCCTTCCAGGGCGATCTGCCTTCGGTGCTCGGCCGCGCCAACGGACTAAAGACGCGCCTTCTGCTCGCCTCGGGCGTGCGCGTCGGCATCAAGGTCGCCGTGCCGCCGGATTCGGATATCCGCTCGATCAAAGACCTTAAAGGCCGGCGCGTGTCGATCTTTCGCGGCACCAATCTGCAACTCGTCGCCGACAATGCGCTCGCCGCCAATCAGCTCGACGAACGGGATCTCCGCGTGATCAACCTCGATGCCGCGAGTTCGCTCGCCGCGCTCGCATCCAGGGGCATCGATGCGTCGGTCAACGATTATCACGTGTACAAGCTGCGCGACCAGGGCCTCGCGAAGGTCGTCTACGAATCGCAGAACGACGGGCCGCAATTCACGCGGCAATCGCATCTGCTCGTGCTCGACGACTTCGACCGCGCGCATGCGGATATCGTGCAGCGCGTCGTCAACGCGTTTGTGAAAGGCGCGCAATGGTCCTCCGACGAAGCGAACCGCGACGCGCTCTTCAAACTGTGGGCGCGAAGCGGCGTGCCCTACTCGTCGTGGCAGGCGGAATTCGCGAATCAAAGCCTGAAGGACCGCAATTCGCCGTTGATCGACCCGTTCATCGTCGCGCGCTACAAAGCCGTCGCGACGGATGCGCTGAAACTCAAACTGATCCGGCAGCCGGTCGAAGTCGACAACTGGTTCGAGACGAAGTATCTCGACAACGCACTGCGCGCGCAAAAACTCGACCACTACTGGACGCGTTACGACGCCGCCGGCAAACCGCTCGGCTAATGCTCAATTAACGCTCAGCTAAAACCGGAACGATCACGATGAGCGAAACCGCAATCCCGGTCGAAAGCGAACGGCTCGGCCCCGTGGCGCGAGGCGCGCCGCTCTATCGCAATGCGCGGCTGCGCGCCCTCGCCTGGCGGCTCGCGCCGTGGCTGCTGCCCGCCCTGCTGCTCGCGTTATGGGCGACGGGTTGCGAACGCGGCTGGATCGCACCGCAGATTTTGCCGCCGCCCGAGCGCGTGTTCGATACTTTCGTCGAACTGGCGAAGAGCGGCGATCTCGCGAGCAACACGCTGATCAGTCTGCAACGCGTGCTGCTCGGCTTCGGCGCGGGCACGCTGTTCGGCTTCGCACTCGGCGCGGCGCTCGGACTGTCACGCACTTTCGAAGCCTATGTACTGCCCAGTTTCAACGCGCTCGTGCAAATTCCCGTACTCGGCTGGCTGCCGTTTCTGCTGTTGCTCGTGGGCGTCGGCGAGCCGCTCAAATACATTCTGATCGCGCATGCGGCGCTCGTTCCGGTGACCTTGAGCACGCTGCAGGGATTCAGGCAGACGCCCGCCGCGCTCGATGAAGTCGCGCGCGTCTTCGAATACAGCGGCTGGCAACGGATCTTCCATCTGGTCCTGCCCGCCGCCGTGCCGACGCTCGCCACCGGCGTGCGGCTCGCGTTTACCAAGGCCTGGCTCGCGCTGGTGGTGGTCGAACTGGTGGCGTCGTCCGAGGGGCTCGGCTATCTGATCGTCTACGGCAGGCAATTGTTTCAGCTCGACCTGGTGATGGCGTCGGTGGTCGTGGTGGGCGCCATCGGTTACGCGATGAACCGGTCGCTGGACGCACTCGAAGCGCGTCTGCGGCGCGGACAGCCGTCGGCGTTTCGCGAGTGATCGCGGCAACCGGTGTTACGTGCCGCACGTGAGGAATCTACGATGAGTCTCGCCCTCTTTAACAGACAGAAGCACTCCGCCGACGCCTCATGCGGCTGCGACGTGCCCGCCGCGTTCCGTCGCGCGGCGCGGCCGCGCCGGGCACTGCTCGCACGCGTCGACTGGCGCGGCGCCGTCTTGCCGGTCGTCGCGATTGCGTTGTGGTGGGGCGTCTCTGAAGCGCACGTGGTCAAAAGCGGCTTGCTGGTGAGTCCCGCGCAGGTTCTCGCCACCGCGTGGCAACAGATCGCGAGCGGCGCGCTTTTCAAGGCGCTCTCCGCGTCGCTCGCGCGCGAAGCGAGCGGCTTCGTAATCGGCACGCTGGGCGGCCTGCTGCTCGGCGGCGTGCTCGGCTTCTCGCGGCTCGCCACGCGCATGATCGGCCCGAGCTTCGACACGTTCAAGCAGATTTCGCTGTTCGCGTGGATCCCGTTGATCTCCGTGTGGTTCGGTCTCGGCGATGCGGCGAAGGTCGTGTTTCTCTCGCTTGCCGCGTTGCTGCCGGTCGCCGCTCATACCTGCGACGGCATTCATGCGGTGCCGCGCGCCTATATCGAAGTCGCGCGCGCCTTCCGTTACTCGCGATGGCAACTGATCCGCGCCGTGATTCTGCCGGCCGCTTTGCCGTCGATCTTCACGGGCATCTATCTCGCGCTGATCTATTCATGGCTCGCCACGCTCGGCGCCGAATATCTGCTGGTGGCCGGCAGCGGCATCGGCAACACGCTGATCGACGGCAGCGAGCAGTTCCGCATGGACCTCGTGCTGTTCGGCGTGATCGTCGTCGGGGTGACCGGCTGGGCGCTGAACGCGCTGGCGCGCGCCGTGGAGCGTGCGATTTTTGCGCGCCGTTTTAGATAAACAGACGACATGGACCACACATGACTTCCTCGACGCTTTCCGACAGTCTCGACATTCTCCACGTCAGCAAGCGCTATGCGCAGCGCGACGGCGCGCCGCTCGCGGTGCTCGACGACATCAGCCTGCGCGTGCGCCCTGGCGAGTTCGTCAGCGTGCTCGGCTCGAGCGGCTGCGGCAAGTCGACGTTGCTGCGGCTGATCGCGGGACTCGACACCGACTACAGCGGCGAGATCGTCGTCGCCGGCGAAAAGGTGCGCGATACGTCGCTCGAACGCGGGATCGTGTTTCAGGATCATCGCCTGTTTCCATGGCTCACCGCGTCGCAAAACATTCTCGCCGCGCTACGCAACGCGCCGCTGTCCGCGCGTGAAAAACGCGAGGCGGTCGCTCAGCATATCGCGCTCGTCGGGCTGAACGGCTTCGAACATGCGTATCCGCATCAGCTTTCGGGCGGCATGGCGCAGCGCGTCGCGATCGCGCGCGGTCTCGTGAACCGCCCGCGCGTGCTGCTGCTCGACGAACCGTTCGGCGCGCTCGACGCGCTCACCCGTGGCCGTTTGCAAAACGAGTTGCAGCGCATCTGGGAACACGAGCGCATCACGATGATCCTCGTCACGCACGATGTCGACGAGGCGCTCTACCTCGGCGACCGTGTCGTCACGATGGCGCCGCGGCCCGGCCGCATCAAACGCATCGTCGACGTTGCGTTGCCGCGGCCACGAGAGCGCAACGATCCCCGCTTCATTCGCTTGCGCGAGGAAGTGCTGGCCGATTTCGCCGACCACGACGGCGAGCGTCGGAACCTTCACGACGAACCGGATCAGGACGACACGCCGCGCGGCGGCACGCGCATTCCGGCGGTGGCGAATCCCCCGATCACGGAATGGCGGCTCGCATGGTGACGCGCGCCGCATCCGCCATGCACACAAACACTTCACGGAGCAGACAATGAGCGGTGGTGATCGACAAACACAGCAGAAGCGGCAGATCAGGCTGGGCGCTTTCCTGATGGAAACGGGCCACCATATCGCCGCATGGCGGCATCCCGATGCGCACGCGGGCGGCGGACTCGACTTCGCGCACTACGCCGAGCTCGCGCAAACCGCCGAGCGGGCCAAATTCGACGCAATCTTTTTCGCCGACAGCGTGAGCGTGCGCGACACGAATCTCGCCTCGCTCTCGCGCACCGCGCGCGCCGATCATTTCGAACCGTTGACGCTGCTGTCCGCGCTTTCGGTCGTGACGAAACACGTCGGCCTGATCGCGACCGTCTCCACCACGTTCAACGAACCGTACAACCTCGCGCGCAAGTTCGCGTCGCTCGATCATCTGAGCGGCGGACGCTCGGGCTGGAATCTCGTCACGTCGAGCACCGAATCCGAGGCCCTCAATTTCAGTTTCGAGCGCCACCCCGATCATGCGCTGCGCTACGAACGCGCGCGCGAGTTCTACGACGTCGTGGCCGGCCTGTGGGATAGTTGGGAAGACAATGCGTTTATCCGCGACAAGGAAAGCGGTCAGTACTTCGACCCGGACAAGCTGCACGTGCTCGGCCACGCGGGCAAGCACTTCAAGGTCCGCGGTCCGCTGAACGTCGCGCGTTCGCCGCAGGGTTGGCCGGTCGTCGTGCAGGCGGGCGCCTCGGAAGCCGGCCGCGAGCTCGCCGCGCAAACCGCGGAGGTGATCTTCGTCGCGCATCAGACGCTCGAGGAGGCACAGTCGTTCTATCGCGACGTCAAAGGCCGGCTCGCGAAGTATGGACGCGCGCCGGACCATCTGAAGATCATGCCGGGCATTTTTCCGATCGTCGGCCGCACGCAGGAAGAGGCCGACGCGAAATTCGCCGCGCTGCAGGACCTGATTCATCCGACCGTCGGCCTCTCACTGCTGTCGAACATGTCGGGCGGCGTCGATCTTTCGCAGTACCCGCTCGACGGACCTTTGCCCGATCTGCCGGAAACCAACGGCGGCAAGAGCCGCCAGCGGCTGCTGTTCGACCTCGCGCGGCGCGATAACCTGACTATCCGCGATCTGTATCTTCGCATTGCCGGCGCGCGCGGGCATCAGCAGGTGGTCGGCACGCCGCGAAGCATCGCGGACCAGTTGCAGCAGTGGTTCGAGGAAGAAGGCGCCGACGGCTTCAACATCATGTCGCCCTGGTTGCCCGGCGGTTTGACGGAGTTCGCCGAACAGGTGGTGCCGGAGTTGCAGCGGCGCGGGCTTTTCCGCACGGAATATGAAGGACGCACGCTGCGCGAGAATCTTGGCTTGCCGCGGCCCGCGAACCGATACGTGAACTCGGCGAACCCGGTGCATGCCGTGGCGGGACGTTAACGATTCATCCGGCACGTGCCGCACATCCGCTCGACAAGACGGACCTCGTCGACGTGGCACGGGCTACGCGTTCATTCATTCCCGTTCACTCGCCCGCCCGCCGAGTTCGACGATAGCCCTCTGTCATTCCCACATCTCCCGCTTTATCCGCCGGAAGCGGTGGTCGAAGTGCCCGCCGCCGCCTCGGCGCGCTTCGTGGTGAAATTCCAGCGCAGCGCCGTGGCCGTATCGACCGGCGCCGGCAGAAGGCCGGCTCGATAGAACGTGTCGGCGATCTTTTGCTGCTCACCGAAATTCCGCGCCTGAACCTCACGCACCGCATAGCTTCGGCGTCCGTTCGCCCGTTCGATGGTCGCCGCGTCGAGACCCCAGATCGGCGCGAGCAGTTTGGCCGCATCGCCGGGATGCGCGCGAACCCAGGCGCCCGCCGAGGTCAGTTGCTCAAAAACGGTGCTGATCACGTCCGGGTGCGCCGCCGCGAAACTGCTCGACGCCAGGTAGTAGCGTTGATAGGACGCGAGGCCCTCGCCGTCGGCCAGAATGCGCACGTCCGGCGTCTTGTCGACGGAGGCGACATACGGGTCCCACGTGACCCATGCATCGACGCTGCCGCGTTCGAACGCGGCGCGTCCATCGGCGGGCGTCAAATAGCTGATGCGCACGTCGGCGGGTGCAAGACCCGCTTTGGCGAGCGCCGCGAGCAGCAGATAGTGGCTGCCCGCGGCCTTGGTCACCGCGATGCGCCGGCCTTTCAGGTCCGCCAGCGTGCGCAGCGGTCCGTCGCGCTTCACGATGATCGCTTGCGCGCCGGGTGACGGCGCTTCCTGCGCGACGTACACGAAGCGCGCATGAGCGGCTTGCGCGAAAACGGGGACCGTATCGGCGACGTCGGCGCTAAAGTCGACGGCGTCGGCGTTGAGTGCTTCGGTCAATGGCAGGCCGCTCGCGAACTCGTTCCAGCTAATGCTCACACCCAATGGCGCAAGCGCCTGCTCGAGCGAACCGCGTGCCTTCAGGATCGTGATAAGCGTCGACGATTTCTGATAACCGATGCGCAGTTTCAACGGCGTCGCCGGAGCGGCCGCTGTCTGCGCGTGGGCTGCGGTCACGGCAACGGCAAGCAGCGAAGTCAGCGCGGCACGCGCGAGCAAGCGTAAGAATGAAAGTGTCACGGCTCGAAATCCCGGTTTGGTGAATAGGTCAAACCGCGATCGTAGCAATGCGCAATCGCGCGGATAAACGAGCGTTTTAGCTATGCTTAGCACGCGAACATATAACGGTGAAAAAACGCGCGTGGATACGGAAATCCCGCACGGAACCCGGCGGCCCGCGCTCAATGTCGGCCCGCGCCCGCCGCCGCGGGCGTTTGCTCGTAGCTGAAAGTGGTTACCTGAAAATAGACAAAACCGGCCATTTAATAAAGCCAGTCGAAGGCCTAATCTTCTCTCACCGCATCACTGAATGCGTCCAACCCGACCCAAGGAGTGAATCATGGAACAACGTCTCGACTTCTACAAAGCCAGCCCAGCCGCGATCAAGGCGCTGATGGGCGTCGAACAATACGTGGGCAAGTCGGCGCTCGAAAAATCGCTGACCGAGCTGGTTCGTCTGCGCGCCTCGCAAATCAACGGCTGCGCGTATTGCGTCGACATGCACACCACCGACGCCCGCAAAGGCGGCGAAACCGAGCGGCGTCTCGCGACCGTGGTGGTGTGGCGCGAAACGCCGTTCTTCACGGACCGCGAACGCGCGGCGCTCGAATGGACCGAAGCGCTGACGCTGGTGTCGCACGAACACGTGCCTGATGCGGTATGGCAAGCCGTGCGTCCGCATTTCAGCGACGAGGAACTGGGCGATCTGACGCTGCTGATCTCGGCGATCAACGCCTGGAACCGTTTCGCGATCGCGTTCCGCAAGCTGCCTGAGTGAGCGCCAGAACACGAACAGGACAATCACGACGTTTTGTCAGGAGTAACGCCATGAAGTTACGCACACGCATTACGGCGGCCGCGCTTGCCGGTCTCTCGATCGCGGGAAGTGTCCAATCCGCCTTCGCCGCCGATACGGCCGCCGCGCGGGAGACGATCACGCCCGCCTTCACCGAGGCGATTGCGAACGTCCCCGGCAAGACGATGACGGCGCTGGTGGTCGAGTATGTGCCAGGCGGCAAGTCCGCGCCGCATCGGCATGGACAGGCTTTCGTCGTCGGCTACGTCCTCTCGGGTGCGATCCGCAGCCGCATCGATAACGGCGAGGCGCGCGTTTTTCACGCGGGCGAATACTGGACCGAGAAGCCCGGCGTGCATCACACGGTCAGCGAAAACGCGAGCGATATCGAACCGGCGAAGCTGCTGGCCATCTTCGTGGCGGACACGAAAGATAAAAACCTCGTCACGTTCGACAAGAAGTGACCGCCAGATCCGGCGTGGGAATGACCGCGCCGTCCGGCGCCCGGCTCGCGTATCGCGGGCAAAGAACAGTCGAAAACGCTAGAACTTCGGATGACATTCGAAATTCACCGACGACGCATGCGTCGTCATCATCTCCACGCCGCTCACCGTTTCGTTCGTGACACTGCTCTGCATGCCGCGACGCTCGCAGTAGTCGCGCGCCTCGTTCACCGCGTGCTCGTGCGCGCGGGCCCAGGCCATCCGCCCGCCCGTCGCGCTCGCGGCCACTTTATAGGTGCCGGGTTTGTCGGTAGCGACCACGTCGGTTGCCGACGCGCATCCCGCCAGGAAAGCGCCCACTGCCACGGCCGCAACGAAGGCGCGCAAGCGGTTGGAGAACGGGCTTCGCCCTTGGGTCCCGCCCGCTGCATCGTCCTTGTCGAGCATGCGGCCTGAGAGAGTGTTGAACATGTGTCACCTGCGCTGTTAGCCAATTTCCGTCCCGAAATTATCCCCAACCATGCGCGTGAGATCATCCCCGCCACCCGAAAACACTGTTGCGCGTGCCTGAACAATCGTCGGGGCTTCGATTACGTGACTATCGGTGTTCCCGCCACCGGTTAGCAGTCGTTGAGCGGCTTTTGCATCGGATTCCTGTTCAAAGCGCTGCTGAAGAAATACAGTCGGCGACGTATTCAGCCTCGGTGCGCCCTGCGGCGTATTTTCGGTGGCTGGTCAGCGATGGCGGATAACCCGCGGTGGATGGCGCCGGGCCTTTGTCTCGCGCAAAGCCGAACTCAATTGCGCTAAGCGCCGCCGGCGCTTGCCGGCGCACCCGGCGGCGCGTTGGCCGGACTACCCGCATCAGGCGGCACGACGTCGTCCGGTGTGGGCGTCGGCGCCGATGCCGGTTCGCCTCCGCCATGCGTCTCGCCATCGGCCGACCCGCTCGCGGGCCTCGGCGCGGACGCCGGCGTCGGAAACAGCGGCGGCTGCGGCACTTCGCGCGGCTCGGCCCATGCACCGGACGCACCCGACGCCGCGGAAGCACCGGACGCAGCACTCGCCACAGGCGGCGTAGACCCGGCAGGCGCGCGGCGCGTCGTATCGCGCCGCACGACCGGCGCCTCCGTCTTACCCGGCGACGCCGCGAACAGATGCTCGAACCACGCCCGTAACCTGTCCGTGCGTTCGGCAAACCAGCCCGGCTCCTGCTCCGTCGCGAACCTCACGCGGCTGTCGACCAGCTTCGAGCGCTGCGCGCGCTGGAAAAAATCGCCGACGATCGGCAGCGCGCTATGCGCTCCCTGGCCCCAGTAGTCGCTGCGCAAGGTCACGCGGCTGTCGTTGAAGCCCACCCACGCGCCCGCCACGAGTTGCGGATGAATCAGGATGAACCAGCCGTCGGCATTACCCTGCGTGGTGCCCGTCTTGCCGGCGACGTCGCCGCGCACGCCGAAGCGGCCGCGAATGCTCGACCCCGTGCCGCGGCTCACCACGTCGCGCATCACGTCGACGAGCGTGCGCGCGGCGTCGGCGGGCAGTTCCTGCCGGGGCGGCGCCGGTGCGAACTCGGCCAGCACCTCGCCGTTGCGATCCTCGATGCGCGTGACCATCACCGGCTCCACGTACCCGCCGAGGTTGGCGATCGTGCCGTAGGCCGAAACCATTTCCTTCAGCGTGACGGGGCTCGTGCCGAGCGCGAGCGACGGCACCGGGTCGAGTGCGCTGTCGCGCACGCCCATCGCGCGCGCCAGTCTCGCGACCTTGTTGGGGCCGACCGTCTCCATCAGCTGCGCGGTAATCCGGTTGCGCGAGAAAGCGAGGCCGTCGCGCAGGCTGATGGCGCGCTCGCTCGGCTCGTCCTCGTCGCTCGGACGCCAGATTTCGCCGCCGGCCAGCGGGATTTCCACCGGCTTGTCGATCAGCGTGTCGGTCGGCTTCGCGCCGCTTTCGAAGGCCGCGGCGTAGACGAACGGCTTGAACGTCGAACCCGGCTGACGCCGCGCCTGCTGGACGTGATCGAACGGATCCTGGCTGAAGTCGCGGCTGCCGACCCAGGCCTTGATCTGGCCGTTGCGCGGGTCCATCGCGAGAAAGTCCGCCTGCACGCGGGTTTTGCTCTCGCACAGCGCCTGCACCAGGTTGCGGTCGGACGAGAGGTGCTTCAACGCGTCCTCGTCGGTCATGCCGGCGTCTTTCGCGGCGCGATAGTCGGGCGTCTCGCGCAGGAACGTCTGCAGCAGATCCTTGCCGCTCGCGCAACCCGCGCGCGTGCCCCACGCCGAGTTCGCGATGCCCTGCAACTGGTTGCCCTGCAGGATCACGGCCTGGGTCGCCATGGTCTGCAAACGCGAATCGATGGTGGTGCGCACCACCAGGCCGTCGGAATAGATGTTGTAGTCGTTGCGATCGGCCCAGGACACGAGCCACTTGCGCAGTTGCTGCGCGAAATGCGGCGCGGGTCCGGGCGGCTCGGTCTGGCGCTCGAAATCGATGCGCAGCGAACGGCCCTTGAGCGTTTCGTAGGCGGCGGGTGTGAGCTTGCCGTACTTGACCATTTGCGCGAGCACCGTGTTGCGCCGTTGCAAGGCGCGCTCGGGGTTCAGCACCGGGTTGTAGTAGCTGTTGCCCTTGAGCATGCCGGCGAGCGTCGCGCTTTCCAGCACGTTCAGCTCCGAGGCCGATTTGTCGAAGTAAGTCCGCGCCGCCATCTCGATGCCGTACGCGTTGTAGAGGAACGGCACCGTATTCAGGTAGGTTTCGAGGATTTCGTCCTTGGTGTACAGCGCCTCGATCTTGAAGGCCGTGATCGCTTCCTTGAGCTTGCGGGTCAGCGTCGGCGCGCGGCCGATCTCGTCGGGATAGAGATTGCGCGCGAGTTGCTGCGTGATGGTCGAGCCGCCCTGCCGGTCGCCGGAAAACGTATGCAGCGCGGCCGACGCCGTGCGCCGCCAGTCGAGGCCGAAATGCTGGTAGAAGCGGTGGTCTTCCGTGGCGATCAGCGCATTCACCACATTCGGCGAGATGTCCTTGAGCTTGACCCACTCGCGGTTGGAAGGCTTGAATTCGGCCAGCAGCTTGCCGTCGGCCGAGAGAATCCGCGCGGGCTGCTCGATCTTCGCACGGCGAATGTCGCCGATGCCCGGTGTGAACGGAATCAGGATCAGCACATACACGATCAGCAGCACCGGAATGGCGGCGCAAGCCCTCGCCATGCCGCGGCGGGTCGGATGGCGCAAGTGCCACAGCGCCTGGGCGATGAGCGGGTTCGCCAGGGTAAGCCCTTTTTCAAGGGTCTGTAGGAATCGGTCGATCAGGCGCGTCACACTTGCTTACCGTCTGCTTGGAAAGGCTGAATCCTACCAAGATGCGAGACGGTGGCCGATTTTTGCACCGATTTTTGCATCCCCCGGCGTCCAGACCGAGCCACCGCGCCGGCAACAATCCTGGCCCACTATAATGTCGCCAATTCCGACAAGAGGTGCTTCATGATCATCAAACCGCGCGTGCGTGGCTTCATCTGTGTATCGACTCATCCGGCCGGCTGCGAAGCCAACGTCAAGGAACAGATCGAATACGTCAAGGCACGCGGCCCCATCGCCCACGGCCCGAAGAAGGTGCTCGTGATCGGCGCATCCACGGGCTACGGCCTCGCCGCGCGCATCAGCGCCGCGTTCGGTTCGGACGCCGCCACCCTCGGCGTGTTCTTCGAGCGCGCTGGCAGCGAAACCAAACCGGGCACGGCCGGCTGGTACAACACCGCCGCCTTCGAGAAATTCGCCGCCGAAAAAGGCCTGTACGCCACGAGCATCAACGGCGACGCGTTTTCCGACGAAGTCAAGGCGCGCACCATCGAGGTCGTCAAGCGCGATCTCGGCCAGGTCGATCTGGTTGTCTACAGTCTCGCCGCGCCCAAGCGCACGCATCCGAAAACCGGCGAAGTGTTCAGCTCGACCTTGAAGCCGGTCGGCAAGGCGGTCGCGCTGCGCGGCATCGATACGGATAAGGAAGTCGTCAAGGAAACCGTCCTCGAGCCGGCCACGCAAGCCGAGATCGACAACACCGTCGCGGTGATGGGCGGCGAAGACTGGCAAATGTGGATCGACGCCCTGCTCGACGCCGGCGTGCTCGCCGACGGCGCGAAGACGACCGCGTTCACCTACCTCGGCGAAAAGATCACGCACGACATCTACTGGAACGGTTCGATCGGCGCGGCCAAGAAAGACCTCGACCAGAAGGTGCTCGGCATCCGTGAAAAACTGGCGGCCAAGGGCGGCGACGCGCGCGTCTCGGTGCTCAAGGCGGTCGTCACGCAGGCCAGTTCCGCGATTCCGATGATGCCGCTGTATCTGTCGCTGCTCTTCAAGGTGATGAAGGAGAAAGGCACGCACGAAGGCTGCATCGAGCAGGTCTACGGTCTTTACAAGGACAGCATGTACGGTGATGCGCCGCACCTCGATGAAGAGGGTCGTCTGCGTGCGGATTACAAGGAGCTCGATCCCGACGTGCAAGCGCGTGTTCAGGCGCTGTGGGGCCAGGTGACGAGCGACAATATCTACGAACTCACCGACTTCAGCGGCTACAAGACCGATTTCCTGCGGCTCTTCGGATTCGAGATCGCGGGCGTGGACTATGAGGCTGACGTGAATCCCGACGTTCAGATTCCGAAACTCGTGCAGATGTGAGGTGGTGCCTTCGGCATGGGTTGCGTCAGCGAGCCTGCGCGGCTCGCGGCCACTATACGACCTCGCCGTGCGCTCTGCGCGACTGCGCCACGTAGCCATCCACCGCGCGCATCACGCGCACTTCCAGCGCCGCGGCGCCGCGTTCGTCTCGCTCGCCCGCGGCGTCGATCATGCCGCGCACGATCGCCAGCAGATCGTGCGCCACCAGACTCGCATCGTCCAACTCCGGCGCCCCTGGTTTCCCGGTGAGCGCGCCAACAAGCGCCGCATGAATCAGGTCGGCCAGCCGCTGGTCGCGCTCGCCGAGCGGCAATCGGCGCTCTTCGAAATCGATGATGCGCGCGAGCACCGGCCTGCGCATCTGATGCGCGACCGCCGCGCGCACCATTGCCAGCACGCTGCCGCGCGAGCTCTCCACTAACGCCGCCGCCTCGATATCCGCCACCAGTTGCACGGTTTCGCGCTCGATCAGCGCGACCGTCAACGCATCGCGATTCGGAAAGTATTGATAGAGCGAGCCGATGCTGACGCCGGCACGCTCCGCGACCGCATTCGTCGTGCACGCAGCGAGCCCACGCGTTTCCAGAATGCGAGCCGCGGCTTCCAGTACGGCTTCGACGGTTTGCGCCGAACGCCGCTGAACCGGCGATTTACGAGGCTTCAGGCGCTGCGCCGCAGTGGTTTTGGGCATGGCCGAACGCGAGTTTTATATGTGAGCGATGGCTCGCATTCTAAACCTGTTTCTGACGCACGGCCGGTCCAGACTTCAGCAGGGAAACGCCGCCTGGAGCGTGCGAAGAATGGCGAGACCGATCGGAAAATCGTCTGAAAGACCCGGATGATTGGTAAAGAACTGATCGAGCAACGGATAGACGGTCTGGTTGCCGATCGCGAGATTTTGCGGCGGGCAAAACAGCTGTGGACGTTTCTTCGACACCAGATCGCCGTTCACCCAACCTAGCGCGTTGATGGTGCCCGTGATGTAGGCCGCGTAGACCGAGTTGTTGTCGGTGTGCGCCCATTGCTTGTATTGCGCGGCCGTCATCTCGGCGCTCGCATTGAGAGTGAAAAACGCCGTCAGCAGAGTCAGCGCAAATTTCGATACCCGCATCGTTGAACCTTCAATCCATGTCGCAAAAGCGGCCATTGTAGGTGAGTGCGGGCGTGGTGTGCAGAAGCCTGTCGCGGAGGGGAATCCGTAAGGATGACGAGGGGATTTTTGTAAGCGGACATGGGCGATGGACAGAGCCGCCGCCAGCAGTGCCGCGCTGTCCCCGTATTATCTTTTTACCGCGGGTATACGCGGTTTAAGGCGTACCGTTGCGGCAATACTCGCGGAACTCCTCGCGTGTGGCGAGACGCGCCATGTAGGCCGTGACTGCTGGAAAATCATCGTGCCGCGAGGGCGTTTCGAGCCAACGGTTAACCGACAGCGCAATCGGAATGTCCGCGAGTGAAAACAACCGCCCCGCGATGAATGCGCCGGTGAACTGCAACTGCCTCTCGACGATCGCCATATGACGCGTCCAGTTCGCCCACGACAAGCCGATCTGCCGGGAATCCTGATGAGCCGGAGAATGCCGCACAAGCGCGAGAAACGCGTAGCTCCACGAACGGTTCAGTTCGCTCGCCTGCCAGTCGATCCATTGATCGCACTTCGCGCGCTCGCAGGGATCGGCCGGATAAAGCGACTCGCCGTGATAGCGGCCTGCCAGATAACGGATGATCGAATTGGATTCCCACAGCACGAACTCGCCGTCCTTGATGACGGGGACCATGGCGTTGGGATTGAGCGCGAGAAATTCGGAGACGTCGGTCGCACGGAAGCCCGAGCCCCAGTCTTCCTGTTCGAATGGAAGGCCGAGTTCCGCGCAGGTCCATAGTACTTTGCGGACGTTGATGGATGAGGTCTTGCCGAGTATCTGCAGCATGGGGTCGTAGCTTAGCGCCTGCTTAAAAAAACGCATAGGGACAGTTTGTTTCCTGTGCACCAGGCCAGTTCGCCG